>DATIEJ010000296.1:0-9594 GCA_035455825.1 Rhodanobacteraceae bacterium
GTGAACGGCGATTGCAGCAGGTGCTTGAGCTTGATCTGCGGTCCGAGGCCGGACAACTGCTGGAACAGCTTGTGCGCGTCCTCGCCGATGTCCCTGTCTGCCGTCATCAGGCCGAAATCGGTGTAGATGCGCGACGTGACCTGGTGGTAGTTGCCGGTCGACAGATGCACATAGCGCCGCAGCACGCGCTGCTCGCGGCGCACGATCAGCAGCACCTTGGCGTGCGTCTTGTAGCCGACCACCCCGTAGACGACCTGCACGCCGGCTTCCTGCAGGCGATTGGCCAGCTGGATGTTCGCCTCTTCGTCGAAACGCGCGCGCAGCTCGACGACGACGGTCACGTCCTTGCCGGCGCGCGCGGCGTCGACGAGCAGCGTGACCAGCGGCGAATCGTTGCCGGTGCGGTACAGCGTCTGCTTGATCGCCAGCACATCCGGATCGGTGCTTGCCTGCTTGACCAGTTCGATGACCGCGCCGAACGATTCGAACGGATGGTGCAGCAGGATGTCGCGCTCGGCGATCGCCTCGAACATGTTGCGTTCGGCGATGACCGCTGCCGCCGGCCGCGCGGCGAACTTCGGGAACTTCAGGTCGGGCCGGTCGACCTGGTCGTAAATCGCCGCGATGCGATGAACATTCACCGGGCCCGCGCAACGGTAGACCTCGCTCTCGCCCAGCTCGAAATTCTGCATCAGGTAGTCGGCGACCGGCTTCGGGCAGGTGTCCGCGATCTCCAGCCGCGATGCGCGCGCGTAGCCGCGGCCGCGCAGTTCGTCGCGCAGCGCCATCGCGAGATTCTGGACGTCCTCCTCGTCGACGAACAATTCGCTGTTGCGCGTGACGCGGAACTGGTACGCGCCGGTGACGCGCATGCCGGCGAACAGTTCGTCGACGAACTGGTGCAGGATGCTCGACAGGAACACGAAGTCGTACGGGCGCTCGGCGACTTCGTCGGGCAGCCGCACGATGCGCGGCAACGAGCGCGGTGCGCGCAGCAGGGCCATGTGGCCTTCGCGGCCGAACGCGTCCTTGCCCGCGAGCGAGACGGCGAAGTTCAGGCTCTTGTTGAGGATGCGCGGAAACGGGTGCGCCGGATCCAGTCCGAGCGGCGAGAGCACCGGCAGCACTTCGTTCTGGAAGTAGCCCTGCAGCCAGCGTTCCTGCTTGCGCGTCCACTTGTCGCGCGCGATGAAGCGGATGCCCTCGCGCTCCAGCTCCGGCAGCAGCACCTCGTTCCAGAACGAGTACTGCGCCGCGACCAGTTCGAGCACGCGCGTGCGGATGCGGCTGAGCAGTTCGCTCGGCGGCAGCCCGTCCGGGCCGGCGATCGCATCGCCGAACGTGACGTGGTGGCGCAGGATCGCCACCTGCACTTCGAAGAATTCGTCGAGGTTCGAGATCGAGATGCACAGGTAGCGCATGCGCTCGAGCAGCGGCATCTGCGGGTCCTGCGCCTGGGCGAGCACGCGGAAGTTGAACTCGAGCTGGGCCAGCTCGCGATTGAGGTACAGCGCAGGGTCCCGCAGGTTGATGTTGATTGCTGTCGCTTTCATCGGGCTTCCGCTGCGAGGGTTTCGAAGGCAAGCACCTGATCCGGACCGAACACGCACGAGAACGTGCTGCCGACGCCGACCTCGCTTTCGATCGTCAGCTGGCCGTGATGCAGTTGCATGACATGTTTGACGATCGACAGTCCCAGGCCGGTGCCGCCGGTTTCGCGCGAGCGGCTGGTCGACACGCGATAGAAGCGCTCGGTGATCCGCGGCAGGTGCTCGGCCGGGATGCCGGAGCCCGTGTCGGCGACGGCAAATCGCGCGCCGCCGTCGGCGCTGGCCCGCCAGGAAATCTCGATCCGTCCGTTCTCGGGCGTATAGCGGATCGCGTTCGACACGAGATTCGAAAATGCGCTGTGCAGGTAGTCGGTCGAGCCGCGCAGGTCCGCGTCGCTGGTGCGCACGAGCGTGATCGCATGGCGGCCGTGCGAGAGGCTGTCGGCTTCGCGCTTGAGCGTCGACAGCAACGCGCGCATCGACACGCGCTCGTCGGGAACCCGATGCTGGCCTTCCAGTCGCGACAGCGTCAGCAGGTCCTCGACGATCTGGGTCATGCGGCGCGATTGATTGCGCAGGTCGCCGAGCACCGGCGCGAGCGCCGGCATGACTTCCGGTTCGAGCATTTCCAGGTAGCCGTGCAGCACGGTCAACGGCGTGCGCAGTTCATGCGACACGTTGGCCACGAAATCGCGGCGCACCTGCTCTAGGCGGGCCAGCGGCGTGACATCGCGCACGACCAGCAGCATGTGTTCGTGCGAATACGGTATCAGCCGGAACGACAGGCGCAGGCTCTCGTCGCGGTCGGAAGGCACTTCGCGCAGCGGCTCCTGCGCCGGCGAGTGCGTGATCCAGTCACGCGCCAGGGACGGCAGGAATGTGTCGATGTGCTCGCCGCGGTCGCGCGGCGCCACGAGGCCGAGCAGCCGCCCGGCGGCTTCGTTGAACCAGACGACCGAACGGCCGCTGGTCAGCACGACGACGCCGTCGGGCAGGGCCGCGGCGCCCTCGCGGAACGCGCGCAGCAGGCTGACCAGGCGGCGCTTGCGCGAGCGCTCGGTATGCAGCTTTTTATACATGTGGGCAGAGATGTCGGACCACACGCCGCGGTCTTCCGGTGGCGGCCGGCGGCGCCGCGAACCCAGCCAGGACTGGATCTGATAGAGGCTGACGAGCGACCAGATCGAGTAGCCGAGCGAGGCGGCGAGCACTGCGTACAGCGGCTCGTTGAGCAGCAGGCCGACAATGAACGCCGTCGCCAGCAGGACGACGAAGCGTCCCAGCGATACCTGCCATGCATGGCTTTGCAAGAATTCCAACCGCATGACGATGCCCGATCCCGCGATGTCGAACCGAACCGGTCAAGGCCCGAACTCCACAATTTAACCGAATCCGCGGGCGTTTACTCGGCCGGTGTCGTCGAAAAGCGATAGCCCGCTCCGCGCACGGTCTGCACCAGGTCCTGGCAGCCAAAGGGTTCGAGGGTCTGGCGCAGGCGCCGGATATGCACGTCGACCGTGCGCTCCTCGACGTAGACGCTGCCGCCCCAGACGTAGTCGAGCAGCTGGCTGCGCGAATAGACGCGCTCGGCGTGGGTCATGAAAAAATGCAGCAGGCGGTATTCGGTCGGACCGATCGGGACGATCGCTTCGCCGACGGCGACTTCGATGGCTTCGCCGGCGCCGTCCCGCTGTTTTGCCTCCTGCCTGGCATATACACGGTGCGCGCCGCTGTCGATCCGCAGCGCGCCGACCGACACCACGCCGTCGCCATCGACGCCGTGCGTGCGGCGCATGACCGCGTTGATGCGCGCGATCAGTTCGCGTGGCGAAAACGGCTTGACCACGTAGTCGTCGACGCCGGCTTCGAGCCCGCCGACGCGGTCGGTTTCTTCGCCGCGCGCGGTCAGCATGATGATCGGTACGTCACGCGTGAGGTCCTCCTTGCGCAGGCGGCGGGCGAGGTCCAGGCCGCTCATGCCGGGCAGCATCCAGTCGAGCAAGATCAGGTCCGGCACGCGCTCGGCGATCATGCTCTGGGCGCCGCGCGCATCCGCGGCGTGCGCCGGTTCCATCCCGGCCTTGCGCAAGGCGAACGCGACCATGTCCCGGATTGCGGGTTCGTCTTCGACGATCAATATGTGTTTTTGCACGATGCGGCTGTGTCCATGCGCCTTTTGTGACGATGGCGTTATTTGACCGGCTAATTGTTACGCCGCTATGACGGTCCCGCACAAGCCGCTGAAAAACACGCGGAAAATCCCGACTCGAACTTGCCCTGGTCGGCCGGTTTGATCTTGTGCCGGCGCAGGTCGAGCACGAGCGGCGTCATCTGCTCGATCAGCGCCTCGATTCGCTTGCGCTGGTAGTAGTCCAGGTCGGTGCGTTTGGCCAGGTCCTTGAGCTGGTTCAACGCATCTTCGGCGCGGCCGTTCAGATACGAAGCGATCGCGTACGACTCCCCGGCCCGGACCTTGTCGCCCATCATGTCGCTGGCCTGGCCGAATGCGGTGTACAGGAGCGGATCTTCGTCGTTGTGCGACAGCTGCGGCCGCAGCAGTTCGCGCGCGTTGTGCGCGGCATTCTTGTCCGCTTCGAACAGCAGCGCGCGCGTGTGGGCCAGCACCACCGTGCGGTTGTCCGGGAAGTTCTTTTCCAGGCGTGCGTAGCGCTGCAGGGCGGCGTCGCGCTGGCCCGCGTACAGTTCGGCGTCGCCAAGGGCGAGCTGGTACACGAGGTTTTCCGGATCGGCGCGCGCAAGTTTCTCCAGCGGCTCGATCGCCTCCTTCGCGCGCCCACCCTGGATCAATGCCAGCGCCAGTCCATAACGGTTCGCCGGCGTATCGAATCCCTGCGTGTTGCGCAGGTCGTCCGTGTAGTAGCGGATGCTCTCGGCCGGGTGTTGGTGCGACAGCACGCGCACGCGCTCGCGCATCAGCAGGAAGTAGGCTGCCGAGCGCATGCGCTGGCGGCCGCGCGACTCGGGCGTCTCGGCGAGGCTGGCCAGCACCGCGCCGGAATTCGGATCGATCTTCGGCAGCAGGCCGGGGAGCGGCACATCGACGGCGGCATCCTTTTCGCCGCTCTTGCGCGCGTCGTTTTCGCCATTCGCCTTCCTGGCATCCTCGACGTCGCCGACGACGACGGAGGGTTTGTAGGCCTTCTTGATGACTGCCGCGCGCGCGCGCGCCTCGCTGATGCGTTCGGTCGTGACCGGGTGATCCTGGAGCAGCGCGGGAACGTCGTTCTCGTCGAACGTCGGGCGAATCGCGCGCTGCATGTTTTCGAAAACGTCGGCCATCGCTTCGGGGTCGAAGTTCGCCTTGGCCAGCGTGTTGATGCCGATCCGGTCGGCCTCGACTTCGTCGGCGCGCGTGAAGTTGATCTGCATCTGCGCGGCGAGGCCCTGGACGGTCGCGATCGCGCCCATGTCGGCGTTGCTCGTGCTGTAGGGGTTCTGGTGGGCCGCAGCGGCGAGCGCGCCGATCATCGCCAGCACCATCAGCGGCGTCATCTTCTGCTCGGCCTCGACGGCGCGGATCAGGTGATTC
The DNA here is from genome assembly GCA_035455825.1 of Rhodanobacteraceae bacterium. GTDB lineage: Bacteria > Pseudomonadota > Gammaproteobacteria > Xanthomonadales > Rhodanobacteraceae > Rudaea. The sequence continues at coordinate 5,101 of DATIEJ010000296.1, forward strand.
TGCGTGATGTGCGAAACTTCGTGGGCGAGGACCGCAGCCAGTTCGTCCTCGCTGCGCGTCATCAGGATCAGGCCGGCGTTGACCCCGACGAACCCGCCGGGCACGGCAAACGCGTTGATCTGGGTGTCGCGGACGAGGAAAAACGTGAATGGCTGGTCCGGCTTCGGACTGTACGCGACCAGGCGAAACCCCAGCGTGTTGATGTAGTCGTTCAGCAATTCGTCTTCGAGCACGACGTTCTGGTTGCGCAGCTCGTGCAGCATGTAGAAGCCGTACTGGCGCTGCTCCTCGGGCGAAGCCACAGTGCCGGCCGAACTGCCGATGTCGGGCAGCGGCGTCTCGCCGGCATGCACGATGCCGGTGATCGCGCTGATCGCGGCAATCAGGAGTCCGGGCAGGACGTTCTTGCGGGTCATGGCGGGCAAGCAGGACAAGTCGTCAGTTGGACACAGTCGTGCGGTCTTGGTTCCGCGCGGCATTGTCGCACAGGGGCTGCTCAGGCTTCGTTAACGGCCAGGGCCGCAGGCTGGCCTTGAGAGCCGCGCGAAGGTCCCCATCTTGCGCCGCACCACCCAAACCGGCAATCCTGCCGCAGCCCCGTCCCGACGGTTTTCCGAACATGACGAATGTACAGATTTATACCACGGCAAGTTGCGCGTTCTGCCTGGCCGCGAAGATGCTGCTCAAGCAGAAGGGACTGGACTACGAGGAGATCCGCGTCGACACCGATCCGTCGCGCCTGGCCGAGATGATCGCGCGCACGCAGCGGCGTTCGGTGCCGCAGATCGTCATCGGCGAGCGCGCCATCGGCGGCTACGAGGAACTGGCGGCAGCCGCGCGCAGCGGCCAGCTCGATGGGGCAGCGGGAGGTGCGGCATGAGCGACGATCGGGTTGCGGAATTTACGGCATTCCGCCAGCGCATGAACGAGCGCATCCTGGCCGAGGACAACCAGGTCGTGCGCCGCTTCTTCGCGCTCGACACGCAGACCTACAAGGACGGCGCGCTCGACGTGAAGACCAAGGAGATGCTGGGCCTGGTCGCATCCCTGGTCCTGCGCTGCGACGATTGCATCAGCTATCACGTGGCGCAATGCAAGGAGGCGGGCGTCAAGCGCAACGAATTCTTCGAGGTGTTCAGCGTCGGACTGGTCGTCGGCGGGTCGATCGTGATTCCGCACTTGCGCAGGGCGGTGGATTTTCTCGACAAGGTCGAAGCGGGCGGCGAAGCCTCTTCTGACGCAAAGCCGGCGTAAACGAGCGCTCGCGGAGCAGCGCGCATTTCCCTTCTCCCGCCGGGAGAAGGTGGCGCGAAGCGCCGGCCTCTCTCGGCCATCCATGGCCTCCGAGGCACTTGCGCTCCTGCCCGTCGGATGAGGGTCCGGCCGTCGATAGACGTTGGTCCAAGACCCGACCCCCACCCCTCTCCCGAGGGGAGAGGGGCTTGAGCCAAAGCGTCAAACACTAACGCTCCAGACGCGCAGCCCTCGTTTCGCATTTCTTATCTCCTGTCTCTTGTCTCCCTCTCCCGTCTCCCGTCTCTCAGCCCTCAGCCCTCAGCCCTCGTCTATAATGCGCGCCCCCAAGTTTCGCCCAAGCTGAGAATCCCATGAGCAAAACGATTGCCGTCATCCGCGGCGACGGTATCGGTCCTGAAATCATGCGCGCGTGCTTGCGCGTGCTCGACGCGCTCGGCGCGGGCCTCGAGTACGACTTCGTCGAAGCCGGTCTCGCCGCGCACGAGCGATTCGGCGAGTTGTTGCCGCAGGCGACGCTCGACGCGATCGCGCGTCACAAGGTTGCGCTGAAAAGCCCGTTGACGACGCCGGTAGGCGAGGGGTTCACCTCGTTGAACGTCGAGTTGCGCAAGCGTTTCGACCTGTACGCCAACGTGCGCCCGGCGATCTCGTTTCCCGGCACGAAGTCGCGCTACGAGAACATCGATCTGATCACCGTGCGCGAGAATACCGAAGGCGCGTACATCGGCGAGGGGCAGCAGCTCTCCGCGGACGGGGAAACCGCGACGCTGACGCAGAAGGTGACGCGCCGCGGTTCGGAGCGCATCGCGCGCTATGCCTTCGATCTGGCGCGCCGCGTCGGGCGCAAGAAGATCACGATCGTGCACAAGGCGAACATCCTGAAGACGACGTCCGGCCTGTTCCTGAAAGTCGCGCGCGAAGTCGCCGCGCAGTATCCGGACATTGCCTGCAACGAGATGATCATCGACAACTGCTGCATGCAGCTGGTCATGAATCCGTACCAGTTCGACGTGATCGTGACGACGAACCTGTTCGGCGACATCCTGTCCGACCTGTGCGCCGGACTCGTCGGCGGACTCGGACTGGCCCCGGGCGCGAATATCGGCACGGAGGCCGCGATCTTCGAAGCCGTGCATGGCTCGGCTCCGGACATCGCCGGCAAGGGTGTGGCAAATCCGTGCGCGTTGCTGCTGGCCGCGTGCCAGATGCTCGACCACCTGGGCATGTTCGACGAAGCACGACGCCTGCGCGCGGCGATCCGCGACACCGTGACGCAGCGCGATCGCGTGACGCCGGATCTCGGCGGCAGCGGCACGACGGAAACGTTCGCCGACGCGATGATCGAGCGGCTCTTGTAGACAGGGCTGAGGGCTGAGGGCTGAGGGCTGAAGAGCCAAAGCTGGGGCCGCGCTCTTGATCGTCGGCCCTCAGCAGCCCTAAGGCTTTAACGACGCCGCGTCCCAGCGTCCAGCATCCCGCCCCTATTGCCCCGTCGGCAGCGACAGCTGCGTAATCGGGTCGTTGCTGCGGCTGAAGCTGCCGCCGCCGGGATAGTTGATCGTGAACGATGCCGTGCCGGTCGCCGGAACTGTGCCTGGGCCGGGCGTGAGGCTGCTGAGCGTCAACGTTCCGATTGGACTTGTCGCATTCGTAGATGGCGGCGTGCATGTGCGGCAATAGCCGTTCGTGCGCGCAAGCATCTGCAGATTCGCGTTACCGTTACTCAACGTACCACTGGCGACGGCCCAAGTCGGCAGGCCGTTCGCATCGGGGTAATAGACGAGGACGAACACTGTCGACGAGCTCGCGTTGCCGTCGTAGTTGAGGATCTCCATACCCCAGTTCGGATCGGCAAGGCCCGCGTACCAGTGACCGTTAAAGTCCGGTGTCGCATGGCGATTCAGCGGGATCAGCGGTTCCACGCACCAGTTGCCCGAATCGTTGCCGATTGTCCAGCTCATGACGCCGAGCATCGACTGGTCCGAACGGTCGACGTTGCGGCAGGCCGGAGACCTCGATGCCTGGTTGAAATCGACGACGACGGAGCCGATGATGTCCTGCTGGGTCAACTGCAGCTGGCCAAGTCCGTGATTGCTACCATAAGTTGAATACAACAACGTCGCGTTATGTTCGCCAACGTTGACCAGACCGCCCAGGAACACGCCGTCGACGAGGTTGCCTTGAGCAAAGTACCACTCCGGCTTGCCGTTCGCGTCATAAGTATAAAAAACTAGAATGTATTCGTCCCCGAGGCCAGAGCTACGTTTGACAAGCTGAAAATCGAAACCGTGGCCCGCGTGCGAACGATCAAACCAGTTGCTTGGCACCGGCTGCGTATATACAGGGGCGCTCGCGGTCGCCGTCGCCCAGCCTAGAGGCGCGAGCATCGGCTGCGACAGGCCCATCGTGCGGGGCGGCGGGTACGGATAGACCGCGTTCATCAGGTCTCCGAACTGCTCGGTGTGTGACAGCGTCGAGCCGTTCTCGATCGGGTTTGGCGCATGCAGCAGCGGGAAATTCTGCGGCACAGGCATATTGCGGTTCTGGTTGACCGGCGAGTTGACCGCCGTGGCTTCCGACCAGCGCAGCCCATTGAACGACACCAGCGCATCGGCGCGCGCAGCATCGCCGGCGCCGTTGACTTCGTAGCCCATGAACGGCGTATACGTATTGTTTGCCGGGTTGACGATAGCGGCGTTGACGTCATACACGTCGTCGTAGGGTCCTTGTGTGAGGTTCTGATAGTCGATGGTCGAGCTCTGGCTGTTGCCTACGGTTTTGGTCACGATGCCGGCCTTGGCGCCGATCGGACCAAGCGTCGAATCGGTATTGGCCAGGCCGATGAAGCCCAGGCCGTGCGTCAACTCGTGCATCGCGACGCTGACGAAATCGATCGACGACTGGTTCGTGTCGGCCGTATAGCCGAAGTAGAACTGTTCCCCACCAAGCACATTTGACGTGCCGATATCCTCGTTGAACGTCGCCAGGATTTCTTCGTTGTCACAACCGTTCGTCGGGCCACCGCCGAGCAGGCCGCACTGGCTCGCGCCGGCGGCGCGCACCGCCTCGGTGATTGCGTACCAGGTATAGCGCAACGGGAGGACATAGCCGCCGTAGTCCGGCTCGTCGACGATGAACGTCACCGGCGTCGCATTGGCGACGATCGCACGATTGGCGTTGCCGCCGAGGTGCGCCCAGCACGCGTGGATCGTGATCGGCACCGGCGGCTGCAGCGTC
>DATIEJ010000297.1:0-4566 GCA_035455825.1 Rhodanobacteraceae bacterium
CGAGCGTCGGCAGATAGGCCATGTACCACGGGATGCGTTCGCGCAAAATGCACAAAGTACACAATGCGAGGACGGCGGCGAGCGTCGCGTGGCCGATCAGCGCGCGGCTGCCGCGATCGAAACGCCGCCAGCCGATCGCGAGCGCGAGCGCGCTGGCGCCGAGCACCAGCGTCCACGCCAGGAACGCTGTGGCGCGGGCGCCGGGCGGCAACAACGCGTCGAACAGCGTGTGCGGCCCGCTCCAGGTCACGGCGCCGGCCAGTGCCGGCACCGCCGCGAGCTGGCGCAATCCAACGCTTTCGCCGACGTAGCGCGCCGTGCTGCCCGCATCGGGCCAGCCGGCGATGGCCTGTGCACACAGATACGGAACGAACGGTAGCAGCGCGCCAGCCGCAGCCAGCGCGATGTTCTGCAAACGCCATGCAGCGGTGGATGCAAACCTCCACGCGCACAGGGCGCTCAGCGGCAGCAGCACGATCGTCGACGGATGGGCGTGCAGTGCCAGTCCGAAGCAGATGCCCAGTGCCAGCGCGCGCGAGAAGCCGGGCTGCAGAAGGTATCCGCGCAACAGCAGCAGGTAGGCCAGCGTCAGGGTCTCGACGACACTGGTATGCGTCACGAGCATGGCCTCGAGGTGCTGCCATCCCGGCAGCAGCAAGGCCAGCGCGAACAACAGCCCGTAGCGCCAATCCGCCACGGCAGATCCGAGCCGATACGCCAGCGGAAACTTCAGGCTCGCCAGCGCGGCGACGAACAACGCGACGCCGAGCCACGATGAACTCAACGCCGCCACCGGCGCCAGGAGGTAGAACCAGCCGGGACCCAGATGCGCCGAGAAAGCCAGCCCGGGACCGGTCGTAGGCCACTGCGAGCCATCGGCGATGCTCAGCGCCGCCGCGATGTCGCGCACGCTGTCTTCGTACGGGCAAGCCATGAACGCCAGCCCGAGGCCGTAAAGCCAGAGCAGCCAGGCGATCCAGCGGCCAGCGTTTTCCCATGCGGTGCTCGTTGCGCCGGGGCGCCGCTGCTGCTTGACCATCGCGTTCCCCGTTGAGGCCGTGGATTGTCGAAGGGGCTTTCGGGCAATGTTAGCCGACGCCGCCGGTCGAGCCGGCTTCGTGGCTGCCCGTTGCGCGATCGTCGACAGCCGCCGGCGCGCGCGGCAACCGGCAATTTTCCCTGCTTTTTTGTTGCAGTCGCAAACCAGCGATTGCTATAATTATGGGCCTTGTCGACCGGCCTGCGTCGGCGTGCGATTGTCGCGCAGCGGAGCCGAATCTAAAGCTGCACAGTTCCGATGCAAAATTCCATTGCTGCCGGCCGGCGGCTCGCCATTCGTGTCGTCTGCGCACAACTTGGCGTCACGGTGCTGGTCGCCGCGGGATTTGCCTTTGCGGACTTGCGCTCGGGACTGGCGGCGCTCTGCGGGGGCAGCGTGGTGGCGGTGGCGACGAGCGTGCTGGCGCTACGGATGTTTGCAGCGGGGCCGTCGTCGGCGGGAATGGTTTTTGCCCGGATGATCGTCGGCAACATGCTCAAGTGGGGCGTGATCGCGATCGGCCTGTATTTGACGATGGTCAAGGCTGGCCTGCCGGGTTTGCCGGTAATGTGCGGGGTTATCGCCGCGCTGGTGCCGCAACTTCTGGGCCTGCACGAGAGCTGGGGTCGTCGCGACTGAACCGCGCTGCGGGCGCGGCATGAAATTGGACGTTGGATTGCGCAACTGGATTCCTTAGGCACATGGCGACTGAAGGCACCCACGACACCAGCAGCTACATCCTGCACCACTTGACCAACCTCAAGCTGGATCTGCATACGATGCGCATCGATCCGGAAGCCAGCGGCTTCTGGGTGCTGCACCTGGATTCGTTCCTGTTCTCGGTCGTGCTCGCGCTGATTTTCGTCGTCATGTTCCGTATCGCGGCGCGCAAGGCGACCAGCGGCGTGCCGGGCAAATGGCAGAACTTCATCGAACTGTGCGTGCAGTCGGTCGACGCGCAGGTCAAGGATGCCTATCACCACGGCGCCCGCTTCGTGGCGCCGACCGCGCTGCTCGTCGGCTTCTGGGTGTTCCTGATGAACTTCATGGACATGCTGCCGGTGGACCTGTTGCCGGCGGTCGCCCATCTTTTCGGCGTCGAGCATCTGCGCACCGTGCCGTCGACCGATCCGAACGTCGCGATCGGCATGTCGCTGACCGTATTCCTGATTGCCTTCGGCTACAGCTTCGCGGCCAAGGGCGCCAAGGGCGTCGGCGCGGAATTCCTGTTCCATCCGTTCGGCAAATGGATGCTGCCGGTCAACTTCCTGCTCAAGTGCGTCGAAGAACTGGCCAAGCCGATCAGCCTGGGCCTGCGACTGTTCGGAAACATGTACGCCGGCGAGATGATCTTCATCCTGCTCGCCAGCTTCACGCTCGGCCTCGGCGCGCCCGAAGCGGCGACGACGACCAACCTGGCCGCGCTGGTCGTCTCAGCCGCGCTGATGGTTCTGACCGTATTCCTGTTCGCGCGCGGCAAGGCGCTGTGGGCGCTGGTCCTGCTGCTCGGCATTCCGCTGGCAGGCTTTGTCGGACTGCCGAGCGCGCTGGCCGGCGGCTACGCGCAGATCGCGCTTTCCACGGCCTGGACGCTTTTCCACATTTTGATTATTTCGCTGCAGGCGTACATCTTCATGACGCTGACCGTCGTCTACATGTCGATGGCGGCCGATCACCACTGACGCAAGCATCAACCGGTTTTTCAACTCACTCGACGCATTACGGAGACACACATGGATATCAGCGCACTCGCATCTGTTGAAGGCATGACCGCCATCGCGGCCGGCTTGATGCTCGGCCTCGGCGGCATTGGCGCCGCGATCGGCATGGGCCTCATGGGCGGCAAGTTCCTCGAAGGCGCCTCGCGCCAGCCCGAGCTCGTTCCGATGCTGCAGGGCAAGATGTTCCTGCTGGTCGGCCTGATCGACGCGATTCCGATCATCGGCGTCGGCATCGCGATGTACCTGACGTTCGTCGATCCGTTCGCCGCCAAGGTTGTCGCGAACGCATCGGCCGCCGCCGCCCACTAAGGTTGTTTCACGTTCGCCGCAAAGGTTTAGCCCGTGAACATTAACGCAACGCTGTTCGCCCAGATGATCACCTTCGGGATCCTCATCTGGGTCACGATGAAGTTCATCTGGCCGCCGCTGGCCCAGGCCATGGACGAGCGCGCCCAGCGCATCGCCGAGGGCCTGGCTGCCGCCGACCGCGCCAAGGCCGAGCTGCAGGACGCCAACGCGCGCGTCGACGACGAGATCAAGAAGGCGCGCGTGCAGGCCAGCGAGATCATCGACAAGGCGCAGCAGCAGGCCAACCAGATCCTGGACAAGGCCAAGGCTGACGCGTTGCTCGAAGGCGCGCGGCAGAAGGCGATCGCCCAGACCGAGATCGAGGGCATGGTCGGCAAGGCGCGCGAAACGCTGCGCAGCCAGGTCGCCGCGCTCGCGGTGCAGGGTGCGCAGAAGATCATCCAGCGCGAAATCAATCCGGACGCGCACAAGGTCCTGCTCGACCAGCTGGTGACAGAGATCTGATCGATGAGCGAAACCCTGACCCTCGCGCGCCCGTACGCGCGTGCCGCATTCGAATCGGCGCGCAAGGCCGACGCGCTCGCCGCGTGGTCGCAGAAGCTCGGCTTCTCGGCGCAGCTGATCGCCGATGCGCGCGTCGGCGCGCTCGTCGGCAATCCGCGCATCGGCAATGCCGAACTGACCGGGCTGCTGCTGCCGCCGGAAGAAACGGTCGACTCGGCGTTCGCCGGCTTTCTCGCGCTGCTGGTCGAGAATCGCCGCGCGCCGCTGCTGCCGGATATTGCGGCGCTGTTCGAAGAGCTCCGCCGCGACGCCGAACGCGTGCTGAAGGTCACGCTGCGCTCGGCCACGCCGGTCTCGGACGAACAGGTCGCGGCGATGAAGGCGGCCCTGAAGAAGCGCTTCGGCCGCGACATCGAGCTGGATCAGCGCATCGATCCGAGCGTGATCGGCGGCGCCGTCATCGATGCCGGCGACATGGTCATCGACGGGTCGGTTCGGGGAAGACTGGAAAGGCTGGAGAGTGCGCTGACGCACTGACAACGTTTAGCCGTCATTCCCGCGCAAGCGGGAATGACGTCAAGAAAGGGCAGTGAGGTTTTAGGAGTGCGGGGTCTCGGCGAGCGCTTTTGCTCCCTCACCCCACACTCCTAACACCTTACGCATTCAATCGAAAGCGCGCCCTCGCCGGCGCACGCAGAGGAAGATCCTGATGGCTACCACGCTCAACCCGTCCGAAATCAGCGAACTGATCAAGAACCGCATCGAGAAGGTCAAGCTCGGTGCCGAATCGCGCAACGAAGGCACGATCGTCTCGGTGTCCGACGGCATCGTGCGCATCCATGGCCTCGCCGACGCTATGGCCGGCGAAATGATCGAGCTGCCTGGCAACGCGTTTGCCCTGGCGCTGAACCTCGAGCGCGACTCGGTCGGCGCGGTCGTTCTCGGCGACTACGAGCACCTGCGCGAAGGCGACACGGTCAAGACGACCAGCCG
>DATIEJ010000298.1:0-7453 GCA_035455825.1 Rhodanobacteraceae bacterium
AGCTCTGAACTGGTTTGCGTGACTTCACCGATCTGTCGGTCCGTGCAGATCGGGGCGCGCCGCGAAGGCGAGGCGCCCGCGAGTGGACTAATAGGTCGCGCCGTGCGAGAGATCGACCGTGTTGTCGAAATGCACCAGCAGGTCGACGTTGTACATGAACGGCACATCCTTGTCGTAGAAGATACGCAGCTTGTGCTGTCCGTCCTTGGTGATCAGAACGATGTTCTTCTCCGGAATCGAGCGGTCGTCGACGTATTGCAGGTCGAAGTTGACGTTCAATTTGCGCCGGATGTCCTCGATCGTCGCGGTCTCGATACCCGCCTGGGACTGCAACGACTTCATCGACTTCACGACGCCGAAGTATTCCGTGTAGACAGGCACGAGCTTCATCGCGGCATAGGCGAAGAACCCGCCGACCATCAGGACGATGGCAAAGCCGATCAGCGTGAGTCCCTTCTGGCTTGTTGCTGCACGCATGATGCACCCCTATTTGATCAACGTTCCGATGCGCTTGAAATCGATGCCATTGTCCCAGTTCATCCAGATCACGAAGGCCCTGCCGACCAGGTTGGCCTCCGGGACAAATCCCCAGTAACGGCTGTCCTCGCTATTATCGCGATTATCCCCCATTGCGAAATAGTGTCCAGCCGGTACCCGGAACGTACCCTCGGCGCCGGCATGCAGGGGCCAGGTCAGGATGTCGTGTTCGACGCCTGGCAGCATTTCGCGCCGGGCCTCGGCGCCGGCCATCTTGCGGCCTTCGTCGCCGCTGCCCACATACGGTCCAAGCAGGGTCTGCGGGACTTCCTTGCCGTTCACGTAGACGATCTTGTTGCGGTACGTGATCTCGTCTCCGGGCAGGCCGATGACGCGCTTGATGTAGTCGACCTTCGGGTTGCGCGGGTAGCGAAACACGAAGACATCCCCCCGCTGCGGCTCGCCGACTTCGAAAATCTTCGTATTCAGGACCGGCAGGCGCAGGCCGTAGGCGAATTTGTTGACGAGGATGAAGTCGCCGACGAGCAGCGTGGGCATCATGGAGCCGGACGGAATCTTGAACGGTTCGGCCAGGAATGAGCGGAACATCAGCACGATCAGGATCACCGGGAAAAAGGATCGCGCGTACTCGACGATGATCGGCTCGCGCATCGCCTCGGCCGCGCGCTGCTGGCGTTCGGCTTCCGTACCGCCGGTCGCTGCCAGTGCATTCGCGCGCGCCTGGCGCCCGCCGTAAAGGAACAAGCGATCGAGCAGCCAGATGACGCCAGTGACGGCCGTCAGTACGACCAGCAATAACGCAAAATCAAAATCCATTGGTGCGTCCTTTACGGAAAAAGGGGCGAGCGACGAGGGGCGAGGGACGAGGGAAAACAAATCGCGCAGCCCTAACCGCTCTGCGCTTCCCTCGTCCCTCGTCCCTCGCCCCTGCTCCCGGCTATTTATCCACCTGCAGCACGGCCAGAAACGCTTCCTGCGGAATTTCCACCTTCCCGACCATCTTCATGCGCTTCTTGCCTTCCTTCTGTTTCTCGAGCAGCTTGCGCTTACGCGTCGCATCGCCACCATAACACTTGGCCAGCACGTTCTTGCGCATCGCCTTGACCGTCGAGCGCGCGATAACCTGCGCTCCGACCGCGGCCTGGATCGCCACGTCGAACATCTGGCGCGGAATCACCTCGCGCATGCGCTCGACCAGGTCGCGCCCGCGCCGTTCGGCCTGCGCGCGATGGACGATCGCGCTCAGCGCATCGACGCGCTCGCCGTTGATCAGCACATCCAGCCGCACGAACGAGCCGGGCGCGAACCGCTCGAAATGGTATTCCATCGAGGCATAGCCGCGCGAGACCGACTTGAGGCGGTCGAAGAAATCCATGACGACCTCGGCCAGCGGCAGTTCGTAGCTGATCTGTACCTGGGTCGCCAGGTAGTGGATCGAACGCTGCGAGCCGCGCTTTTCCTCGCACAGCTTGATGACGTTGCCGACGTAATCCGGCGGAGTCAGCACATTGGCGACGATGATCGGTTCGCGGATCTCCTCGATGTAATTCGAGGCCGGCAGCTTGGCCGGATTGTCGAGCTGGATCACCGTGCCGTCCGTCTTCAGTATCTCGTAAATGACGGTCGGCGCGGTGCTGATCAGGTTGAGGTCGTACTCGCGCTCCAGGCGCTCCTGCACGATTTCCATATGCAGCATGCCCAGGAAGCCACAGCGGAAGCCGAAGCCCATCGCCTCGGAGCTTTCCGGTTCGAAATGCATCGCCGCGTCGTTGAGCTTGAGCTTTTCCAGGGCCTCGCGCAGCGCGGTGTAGTCGTCGGCGACGACCGGGAACAGGCCGGCGAACACCCGCGGCTGCATCTTCTGGAAACCCGGCAGCGGATGCGGGGCCGGTTTGCCCGCCAAAGTCAGGGTATCGCCCACGGGTGCGCCATGCACATCCTTGATCGAGGCGTTGACCCAACCTACTTCGCCCGCCCCTAGTTTGTCCTTCGGCGTGCGCTTGGGCGTGAACACGCCGACTTCGCCGACTTCGTGGACGCGGCCGGTCGACATCACCAGCAGCTTGTCCCGCGGCTTGATCTCGCCCTGCATCACGCGCACGAGCGAAACGACGCCGAGATAATTGTCGAACCACGAATCGATGATCAATGCCTGCAGGCGGTCGGTATCGCGCGGCTTAGGCGGCGGGATGCGCGCGACGATCGCTTCGAGCACCTCGGGCACGTTCTCGCCGGTTTTCGCGCTGATCGAGATCGCGTGTTCGGCGTCGATGCCGATGACGGCCTCGATTTCCTTCTTGACCTTTTCCGGATCGGCCGTCGGCAGATCGATCTTGTTCAGGATCGGCACGACTTCCAGGCCCATCTCGACCGCGGTGTAACAGTTCGCGACCGACTGCGCCTCGACGCCCTGGGCCGCATCGACCACGAGCAGCGCGCCTTCGCAAGCCGCCAGCGAGCGGCTCACCTCGTAGCTGAAATCGACATGCCCCGGCGTGTCGATGAAGTTGAGCATGTAGGTCTGGCCATCGCGCGCCGTGTACGGCAGCGACACCGACTGCGCCTTGATCGTGATGCCGCGCTCGCGCTCGATCGGATTGGAGTCGAGCACCTGCGCTTCCATTTCGCGCGCCTCGAGGCCACCGCACAGCTGGATGATGCGGTCCGCGAGCGTGGACTTGCCATGGTCCACATGGGCAATAATGGAAAAGTTGCGAATGCGATTCATGCGTTGCCGAAGGTCGGGGCGGGCATCCTGACGGAGGCCGGCAAAACGCCAATTATCGCATGAAGCGCCCCTGATTCCCGCCCTTCGTCAGCAAATCGGGCCCAAACAGGGCCCGATTTGTCATGCCGCGCAGAACCGAGCGGTTGCGGCGATCAACCGCGGTCCTTGGGCTTCGGCGCCGCGATCGCGACGAACTGTGTAGCGTCGCCGCGCTTGACCAGCAGCATCGCCGAATCGCCGTCCTTGACGTCCTTGACGGCGTTGTCGAATTCCTGCGCCGTCCTGACCTGCTTGCGGTTGACCATCAGCACGACATCGCCCGGTTGCAGCGCCGAGCGCCGTGCCGCGCCATTCAGATCGGTGATGACGACGCCCTGGTCCTTGACGCCGAGTTGCTTGCGCTGCTCGGCATTCAGATCCTCGACGCTGATGCCGAGCCGGTTCTGACTCTTGCCGGATTCGGTCGTCAGGCTGGCAAGCGTGGACTTGTCGCGCGGCAACTCGCCGACCGTGAGCGGAACCGTCAGGGTCTTGCCCTCGCGGAACAGCTTGACTTCGGCCTGCGTGCCCGGCTTGGTATTGCCGACCAGCAACGGCAAATCCGAGGTCTGGTCGATCGGGTGGCCGTTATAGGCCAGGATCACGTCCTGCACCTTGATGTCGGCCTTGTCCGCGCTGCTGCCGGGTGTGACGCTCATGACCAGCGCGCCGCTGGTGCTCGGCAGGCCCAGGGTCTTGGCGAAGTCGCGGGTTACCGCCTGGATGCCGACGCCGATCATGCCGCGCGAAACATGGCCGCTCGTCTTGAGCTGCTCGACCGTGTTCATCGCCACGCTGATCGGAATCGCGAACGAAACGCCCATGTAGCCGCCGGTGTTCGAGAAGATCTGCGAGTTGATGCCGACGACCTGGCCGTCTAGGTTGAACAACGGGCCACCCGAGTTGCCGCGGTTGATCGGCACGTCGGTCTGGATGAAGGGCACGTATTGCTGGTCCGCGCCGCCGTTGCTGCGGCCGACGTAGCTGACGACGCCATGCGTGATCGAATGATCCAGCCCGAACGGCGAACCGATCGCGACGACCCACTGGCCCGGCTTGAGCTTGGTCGAGTCGCCAAGCGCCACGGTCGGCAGGCCGGTCGCGTTGACCTTCAGCAGGGCAACGTCCGACTCCTTGTCGGTGCCGATGACCTTCGCGTCGAGCTCACGCCGGTCGGAAAGCCTGATGAGGATCTCATCGGCGCCTTCAACGACATGATTGTTCGTAAGCACGTAGCCGTCGGCCGAGATGATGAAGCCCGAACCCAGCGAACGACGCTCGCCGCCGCCGCCGTGCGGCGATCGGCCGCCCGGCCCGAAGAAGCGCTTGAAGATTTCGGGCACGTCCTGATCGTCGATGTCGCCTTGATCGGCCTTGCCCTCGTCCGTCTGGGTCGCCTGCACGTTGACGACTGCCGGCGCGTTTTTCTCGACAAGCTGGGTGAAGTCCGGGAGGTCGACCGCCTGCACCGACGCTGCCGCGACGGCGAAAGCAAGCGCGAACGAGATCCGGGCCAAGATTTTGGTCTGCATAGTAGTGTCTACCTCGAAGAAGTTGCGAAACTCGATGCCCGCTTTTGATCAGCGGCGCGCATCTTAGTTCCGGAAAAATTCAGGCTTCGCACAGCGATTGTTCAGGCAAATTCAAGCGGACGCGATTTGCTGCTTGCAGCGGGCGGCGGGCCTCCGCAAGCCGAAGAAATTCGACGAGCGCAGAGGCGTCGCGGTCCTGGCAGGAAGCTACTGTTGCGGCGGTGGCGCATCCTGTCCTGGCACTGCCGGTACTTCGGCCCTCGGTCGCGATCCGATCATCAGGATATACGGAACGAAGCCGTTCGGCGTTGCGTCGGCGTTTTGCCCCGGGCCGCGCGGATTCGCCGTGTAACGCGGCAAGAACGATTCAAAGCTTGCTGGCTGCGTATCGGAGAATGTCGCCGGCATGGCCGGCATCGGTGCGAATACAGGCTGCTGTTGGCGAAGCACTGGCTGCTGCGGCGACAGCAACATTGGCGTGACTGTCGCAAGATCCGTACCTGGCGCCGGCAGCGTGCCATTTTCCCCGGCCGGACGCGTGGCCATCAGCGCCACCACGGCAACGGCCGCGGCAATCGCGCCGCCACCGGCCCAGCGTCCGATGCGCCGCCCGAGGCGCGGCTGCGCCGGTTCCAGCCGCAGCATGACGGCTGCGGCGAATCGATCATCGCCGGTCGCCGCGGGCACGTACTCGTGCTGCAGCACCGCGCGAGCTATCTGATAGCGCGACCAGCGCTGCGCCAATCCGGCGTCGCCAGCGAGGCCGCGCAGGAGGAAGCGCAGTTCATCACGCGGCAACTCGCCATCCATCAGTGCGGACAGTTGTTCGTTGGCGGTTTCATTCATGGTCGGATACCTGGACATCGGACAGCAGAGGACGCAGTTTCTGGTCTATCGCATCGCGCGCGCGAAAGATGCGCGAGCGGACCGTTCCTATGGGGCAATTCATCTTTTCGGCGATCTCTTCGTAACTCAGCCCGTCGACTTCACGCAGGGTAATCGCGGTTTTCAGTTCCTCGGGCAACTCTTCGACCGTCTCGAAGACGGTTCGTTCAATTTCCTGACGCAAAAGTTCGTGCTCGGGGGTCGCCCGGTCCTTCAGGCGCGCGCTGCCCTCGAGCTGGACGGCGTCGTCGATCGAGACATCGTCCTGGGGCGGCCGCCGGCCCTGCGAAACCAGGTAGTTCTTGGCCGTGTTGATCGCGATCTTGTACATCCACGTGTAGAACTGGCTGTCTCCGCGAAAAGCGCCGATCGCGCGATAGGCCCGGATGAAGGCCTCCTGGGCCACATCCTGGCATTCGCTCCAGTCCGAGACATAGCGCGAGATCACGCTGATCAGCTTGTGCTGGTACTTGCGTATCAGCAGATCGAACGCGCGCTTGTCTCCCTGCTGGACCCGCTCGACCAGGGCCTGATCGGTGTCTGTCTCGCCCATCCGGGCTGTGCTCCGTTTATCCGCGACCCGATCGAGCGCCAATGCAAGACCATGAGCCATCGTGTTTAGTTCCACCGGGAGATTCCGCTGCATCCGCCATAGATGGAGGCGGCCGACAGGCGGATCAATCAGGACCCGGCCCCCACCCCACAAGCCGAGATTGACCGCGGGCTCGCCGAACCGGGATTATAGCTGTCCTGCCCTGCACGCGTCCGAGGCTGCCATGTTCGAAGGTCTGCGCTTTTCCCACTGGAAAGCCGAAACCGATGGCGGCGGCATCGTCGTGTTGACGCTGGATCGGGAGGGCGCGTCGGTCAACGCGCTCAACCGCGCCGTGCTCGATGAGCTGGCCCAGATCGTCGAACGCCTGTCGTTCGATCCGCCCAAGGGCGTCGTGATTCGTTCCGGCAAAGCCAACGGATTCATCGCCGGCGCCGACATCCGGGAGTTCGAACTCTACGAAAAACAGGGCGGCGTCCTGGCCAGCATCGAGAACGGGCAGCGCGTGTTCCAGAACCTGGCGCGCCTGCGCTGTCCGACGGTGGCGGCGATCCACGGTTTCTGCATGGGCGGTGGCACCGAACTGTCGCTTGCCTGCCGCTACCGTATTGCTTCGCGCGATCCGTCGACGAAGATCGGGTTGCCCGAAGTCATGCTCGGCATCCATCCGGGCTGGGGTGGGAGTGCTCGCCTGCCGCGACTGATCGGTGCCACCGATGCGTTGCCGATCATGTTGACCGGCAAAGCGCTGTCTGCGGAAGCTGCCCGGTCGCTCGGCGTCGTCGATACGCTGACGTCGCCCGAACTGCTGGTCGAGGGAGCGAAGGAACTCATTCGGCACCCGCGCCAGCGGCCATTCGCGCAGCGCGCGAAGGCCTGGGCGACGAATATCTGGCCGGTGCGGCAGGTGCTCGCGCCGATCGTGCGCAAGCAGACCGCGGCAAAGGTCCGGCCTGATCAATATCCGGCGCCGTTCGCGCTGATCGAAGTCTGGCGGCGCGGTGGTTCGAGCATCACGCAGCGCCTGAAACTCGAGGCGCGCTCGGTCGCCAGGCTCGCGAAAACCCCGACCTGCCGCAATCTGGTCCGTGTTTTCTTCCTGCAGGAACGCTTGAAAGGACTCGGCGCCGGCAGCGACGCGGCAATCAAGCGCGTGCACGTCATCGGCGCCGGCGTGATGGGTGGCGACATCGCCGCCTGGTGCGCGTTGCGCGGCTT
>DATIEJ010000299.1:0-7195 GCA_035455825.1 Rhodanobacteraceae bacterium
CGTCCTCGTTCGTAAAGCCGCTGCCATCGGGCATGTGCCAGAACTTCAGGACCATGTGCAGGATGCTGCTGGCAAAGAATACGAACACACTCGACAGCAGGATCGGTAACCAGAGTTGAGCAAGCGTAACCATAGCCTTCCTCCCAAGGGTCAGGTTTATTCCGATGAAGCGTGCGGAGTCTACTCCGCGGCAAACCCGGCTGGCACCGGGCCAGGCCGAAGCGGCGCGAATCTGACAGCAGGATCGGCAACGCGCCGGTCCTGCCGCACTTTCAGCGAATCCCGAGCATGCCGCGGACCGAGTTGATCAGCTTATTCGGGTCGTAAGCAATGCCGTCCTTGAACACGAGTTCGACATTCTCGATGTCGGCGATGCGCTGGCTCGGATCGCCCTTGAGCACGACCAGGTCGGCGTGCTTGCCGGCTGCGATCGTGCCGATGCGGTCGAGCTGCTTCTCGAATTGCGCGCCGTTCGCCGTGGCGATATGGATTGCCTCGAGCGGCGTGAAGCCGGCCTCGACCAGCAGCTCGAGTTCGCGCTGATCGGCGAAGCCCGGCAGCGTGCCGCCTATGCCGGTCGGATCCGGCCCGGCCAGCAGCATTCCGCCGGCGCGCACGAATGCGAGTTCGAACGCCATCTCCTTCTTCAGCGCGGCTTCGGCCTTTTCCGCGCGGCCCGCGGTCGTCGCCGCCGATGCGCGCGCGGCGAGGTAGCTGCGCAGCGATTCGGCCGACATCATCTGCGTCTGCCGTTGCGACAGAACCGGGCGCGTCGTGATCGAGGCCTCGAACACCGGAAGAGTCGACGTCACGGCGACGTGGTGCTTGATCAGGTCCTGGATCAATCCCTGCACTTGCGCGCCGTCGATCGCGAGGTCTTCCCACGAAGCGACGATCGCCGGAATGTTCGGACAGACATCGTGCTTGCGGTCGGGCACGAATTCCGAATCGGTATAGACCGGGCCGTGTTCGAGGTCATCGATGCCCAGCGCTGCAGCCTGGCGATAGTCGACCGAGCACAGGTGTCCGGTGACCTTGATGTCGTGTTTGTGCGCTTCCTTGATCGCTGCGCCGAGCACGGCCTCGGCAATGTTCATGTAGGCCTTGAACGACGTGGCGCCCTGGCTGACCCAGAACGCGACCGTCTTGGTCGCCTGGTCGGGCGATGTGATTGCCGCCAGCTGTGGAAACGCGCTGTCCCTGCCTTCGAGGTACGGTCCGGTCACGTCGATGTGCGGCCCGGGCATTTTCATCTCGTCGATCAGGCGGCGGATGTTCAAGTCCGCGTACGGTTCGATGCTGCCGGTCGTGCGCATCGTCGTGACGCCGGATGCGAGGTACAGGCGCGGCGCGGAGAACGCAAGTTCAGTGACGAGGAATCCCGGCGGCGGAATCCTGCCGTCCTCGTCGAGATTGATCGACGCCGTGTACATCAGGTGGTTGTGCATTCCGACCAGGCCAGGCATCACGCTGTGGCCGGACAGATCGATCACGCGCGCGCCGTCCGGCGGCGCGGCAGCGCCGACCGATTCGATCTTGCCGTTGCGCACCACGAGCGTGCGATTGTCCTGCGCCGGCGCGCCGGTGCCGTCGATCACGCGCACATGCGTCAGCGCAATGACTGCGTCGTCATAGGCGATGAATTTCTTGACCTCAGGTCCGGGCGACTGCGCGAATGCGCCCGCGCAGGCGAGCGCGAGCAACCAGGCCGTGTTTCGAGCATGATGCATGGAAAGGATCCCCTCGGTTTCGCTGCGACGGCGCGTCAGGATCAGCGGCCAGCTATCCCTCGCGCCGCGATCATAGCGCATGGCCGGCGCGGGCCGCCGTCAAGGGCTTGACCAGTTCGCGTCGTCGGTCACCATTTGCGTGACGAACTGCTGCACGGTCACGCCGTTGGTCGTCAGCGACGGCGTGAACCACAACTCGTGACCGCTGCCGGCCTCATTGAAAAACTTCAATGTCGAGGTCGGAGCGAATTGTTGCGTCTCGAGTTCGCCGAGGCCCTGCGTGAACTTGCTCGTGCTGATGCCATAGAACAGCGGCAGCACGCTGTCCTGCGTGTACGACAGCAGCGCGCCGCGGCTCGCGGGAAACTCATTCGCGTAAAACGCAAAAATGACATCGAAGCTCGTCGCACATGCGCTGCACCCCGGCGGCAGCGTTGCCGCGAGATTCCATTGCGCGCGCCACTGCTGCTCCTCGGTATTCGGACTGGGCATCACGTCTTCCGGCATCACTGCTCCGGAGTCGTTTATCATGTCGACGCGCACGTTGGGAAACGCTTGCTGGGTCTGCCACCAGTTCATCGTGGCGCCGATGCCGCCGGCGCTGCTGCCGGCCAGGACTATGCGCCCGGCCTGTGGAAACGTATCGGCAAGGCGCTTCAGAAACGCCGTCATGTTTCTGAAGCCGACGTGCCACGCGGTGCTTGTGCCGTAGGTGACGACGTTGTCGCCGGCATGGACGTCACCGGTACAGTACGGAACGTAGACGTAGCTGTAGTCCTTGAACGGATTCGCCGCCGCCGTGCGGTCGAAGAATCCACCGGGCTTCGCCAGATAGGCCGGGTCAGCGGCGTCGGCGGCGAAGTCGCTCGCGCTGTAGCCGCTGAAATTCGTCGCGGTCTGGAAGAAGTAGCAAGTCAGTGCCGACCAGCAGGCGCCACCGCCTTCGAGGTAAATCAGCACGCGGTCGCTCATCGAACTGAGATTCACGCCGAGGCCGACGCTCGAGCCGTCGCCGCACCTGGCATCGTCGAACGGAATCCAGGTCCATGTTTCGTCGGCAGCGCTGATGGCCGCTTCGAAATCGTTCCAGAAAACGCGGTCGGGAGAAGCTGACGCTGGCAGCGCGGCGAATACCAGAAGCAGTAGCGCCATGCAGCCCGGCAGGTGCGACGCGTACGAGCAGGCAGGGCGAATCCGGGCGGAAGCGGACATGGCGATCGTCTTCTCGAGGCTGGCGCGCGGCGATTCTACCGCCGCTAAGGTGCGGCGTCGCCTGAGCAGCAGCGGCGGGCGACCTCAGGCCGGCGCGCGTCCTGCCGGTTTCCAGGCCGCGATCGATGCGCCAGTCTTGCAGGAATTTACACGCAGCAGGCTTGCTTTGAGGAACTCGAGAGGCCCAAGCTAAGCTAAGCAATAGCAACCGCCACTTTGCTTTGCGACGAGTCGACAGGGAGTACGGGTCTTGAGAGGAGCAATCATGGAACGCCACGCCGCGCGCACCGGATTCGTGTTCATCGCCGCGTTTCTGCCCGTGGCGGGCGCCGCGCAGACGACATTGCCGGACGTCAACGTGACCGCGCCGAAGTGGGAAGAACGGCACGGCGGTTATGTCATATCGAGCAACTTCGAAGTCGACACGCACATGTCGGCCGTGATCTATCCGGCGGAGCCGTTTCAAACCGACGACATCCTCAACGTGCACCTCACGCAGTTGAAGGACGACGAATATTTCGTGCTGCAGGAATGCATTTCGGTCGACTGCACGCAAGCGCATATCCTGCGGGTCTGGAACGCGTACGGCGCGCTTGGATTCACGGTGCAGCAGCCCGATCGCGTGCGCATTCCGCACGAAGGCAAGTACTTCATGTGGATGCAGCGCTTTCCGATGCCCGGCGGCCTTCCGGCATTCAACGGATACGAACCGCTAAGTCCGCCGCTCGTTCTCAATCCAACCGGAACCGCCGAGCAATTTCAGGCGCTCGACGTGAAGGCCGCGCAGGAGCGTGGCCCGGTCAAGGTCGTTTCGTCCACGCACGATGGCTCGAGTTTCGCGCTGCGCTTCGAAGGCGGCACGTCGGTGCTGATCCAGCGCATGCACGCTGCAAACTGACATCAGAGGCGAGTTCACCATCGCGCGCACGGCGGGCTTTAGCCCACCGCGTTGCTCGGTATTCACCACACTTTTCGCGCACCCGGGGAGGCTCGGTGGGCCGAGGCCCACCCTACGAAGTGGGCGGCCAGGCGCTCAAACGCATCGCCTCAGTGATGCGGCTCGGCCACGCCCTTGAGCATCTTGTTCGCGGCCTTGCTCTCGCCACAGTTGGCAATGTTGCTCAGGGCAATGATGCCGACCAGGCGCTTGTCGCGATTGAGCACCGGCAGCCGGCGCACGCCGAGCGTTGCCATGTTCTCCGCCGCGCTGCTGACGTCTTCGTCCTCGAAGCAGTACTGAATGCGTTCGCTCATGACATCGCGAACCTGGGTCTTCCCATCGCGCCCCTTGGCGACCGCGCGCAGCACGATATCGCGATCGGTGATCATGCCGATCAGGCGATCGTTCTCGCCGACCGGAAGGCTGCCGATATCGGCCTTGGCCATTTCGGTCGCCGCTTCCCGGATCGTCTGGTCCGGACTCGTCAAGTGCACGTCACGCGTCATTACCTCGCTGACTTTTTTCATGGTCTATCCCTCCGTGTTGCGAAACAGCAGAACTCAGAATCACGTTGCCATTCTGGGCGACGATTCCTGAGCGTAGGCTGTCGGACGATACTTTCGCGATACGTGGGCGTGAAATTCACGTTTGGCCGCCATCGTGCATGTGTGCACTCACAGCCCGGCGCGTTGCGAGCAGAATGCGACGTCAGCTGAGCGAACGATGGGTGACGCCGCGCTCAACCCATCCCAGGGCTGAAAGACAGCACGCTGTGGCGGCGGGGCGGCTGCCGCTCTCGGGTGAAGAGCGACAGCCGTGCCGCGCGGCTAGTCTTCTTCGACCTTCGGCTTGTACGCGTCGACGAGTTGCTTCTGCACCTGCGCCGGCACCGGGTCGTAATGGCTGAACTCGATCGCGTAGCGGCCCTTGCCGGCGGTCATGGCCTTTAGTTCGGTCTGGTAGTCGGTGATCTCGGCGAGGGGCACTTGCGCCTTGACGACGAGTTCGCCGCCATGCATCGAATCGGTGCCGCTGATGCGGGCGCGCTTGCTGGCGAGGCCGCCGGTAACGTCGCCCATGTGCGCGTCCGGAACGAACACGTCGAGGTTGACGATCGGCTCGAGGATCTGCGGCTTGGCCTTCGTGATCGCATCCATGAACGCCTTCTTGCCGGCGGCGACGAACGCGACTTCCTTCGAGTCGACCGGGTGGTATTTGCCATCGTATACAATTACACGAACGTCCTGCATCTGGTAGCCGGCGACCGCGCCGTGCTCGAGCACCTGGCGCACGCCTTTCTCGACCGCCGGCAGGAACTGGTTCGGAATCGTGCCGCCCTTGACCTCGTCGACGAACTCGAAACCGCCGCCGCGCGGCAGCGGCTCGATGCGCAGGAACACTTCGCCGAACTGGCCGGCGCCGCCGGTCTGTTTCTTGTGGCGATGGTGGCCCTCGGCCCTGCCGCCGACGGTTTCGCGATAGGCGATCTTCGGCGGGCGCGACTTGACCTCGACGCCGTAGCGCTCCTTCATGCGTTCGAGCATCAGCTTCAAATGCAGGTCGGACAAACCACGCACGACCGACTCGTTCAATTCCTTGTTGTGCTCGTAGCGGAAGCACGGGTCTTCCTCGGCGAGCTTGTGCAGCGACACGGCGAGTTTCTGTTCCTGGCCCTTGTGTGCCGGTTCGACCGCGAGGCCGAACATCGGCTGTGGGAAATCGAGCGGCTGCAGGTGGATCTGGTCCTCGTCGTGCGAATCGTGCAGGACGGCATCGAAGTGGATCTCCTCGATCTTCGCGACCGCGGCGATGTCGCCGGGAATCGCCTGCTCGATCTCGACGTGATCCTTGCCCTTGAGCTTGAACAGATGGCCGACCTTGAATGGCTTCTTGCCGTCGTCGATCAGCAGCTGCGTATCCTTCTTCACGGTGCCCTGGTAGACGCGGAACACCGACAGCTTGCCGACGAACGGGTCGTTGACGATCTTGAACACGTCGGCGATGACATGCTTCTTCGGATCCGGCACGGCCTGGATCGGCGTTGCCGCGGCGCCGGCGCCCTTGACGAACGGCGGCGGATTGCCTTCCTTCGGATTCGGCAACAGCTTTTCGAAAAACTCGAGCAGTTCCTTCACGCCGGCGCCGGTGCGCGCGGAGACGAAACAGATCGGGACCAGGTGGCCTTCGCGCAGGCACTGCTCGAACGCATCATGCAATTCCTGGCCGGACAGGCCTTCCTCGCCCTGATCGAGGAAATGGTCCATGACCGTTTCGTTGATCTCGACGACCTGGTCGATGATGCGCTGGTGTGCTTCGGCGACCGTGGAAAAATCCGCGACCCCGCTCGGCTTGAAGAAACAGTCGACGACGCTCTTGCCGTCCTGGGCCGGCAGGTTGATCGGCAGGCATTCCGGGCCGAACGCCTCGCGCAGCTGTTCGACCAGCGCGCGGCAGTTGCCACCGTCGATCTTGTTGACGATCAGCACGCGTGCCAGGCCGCGCGCCTTGGCGCGATTCATCAGGCGATGCGTGCTGAATTCGATGCCGTTGTGCGCATTGACGACGATCGCGCAGGTTTCGACCGCGGCCAGCGCGGTCAGCGTCGGACCGCGAAAGTCGGCCGCGCCCGGAGTGTCGATCAGATTGATGTGGCATTCGCCGCGATCGATCGAGGCGATCACCGTGTTCAGCGATTGCTTGCGTTCCTTTTCCATTGGATCGTAATCGGAAACCGTGGTGCCGCGCTCGACGGAGCCGGGAGCGCCGATCACGCCGCCCGCATGCAGCAGAGCCTCGAACAGCGTGGTCTTGCCCGCGGCCGAATGGCCGACGAGCGCGATATTTCGGATGCCTTCGGTTGTGTAGGCCATGACCGCTGTCTCCCTTGGTTGGGTGGCTGGGTGCGGTCACAATCGCCTGGACGCTCACGGTTCGCGCGGCGACGGAGTGACGAAGGCGGCACTCGCGCGCTCGCCTGCTCGGGTTCGGCACACCGTGCGCGCGCGATCAACAGCGCGGCAGCATTCTTGGACCGCTGGGAAAGTTCTGAACAAGCCGGGCTTGTTCAGAACTTCCCTGAGCCAAGCCTTCTCCTTTCCGCCGGTCCGGTCAAGTGGCAGTGCGGCAGGCGCGTCGTCTTCGACTCGCGTCCGTCGGCAGCCGGCGGGTGCTTCCCGGCTCCGGCGGCGCGAGGTCGACATGAAAAGAGGCGGGCCGTCCGGCCCGCCTCTCGAGGGGATTGCGATGTCAGGCGCCGGGCGCAGTCGTTACTGCAGCTTCCTGGCCAGGCTCTTGTCCATCTTGATCGCGGCCA
>DATIEJ010000300.1:0-3735 GCA_035455825.1 Rhodanobacteraceae bacterium
CGCGATGGTCAAGCGCGATGCGCAAGGCGCAACTGGTGGCGCAATCAAACGCTATTCGATGGTCGCTGCGCGATCCGAACCTGTCACTCGCGAGCGGCAGGTTTCGACCCGAAGGAGCCTCCCGCGAGTGTCCGCAATTGAGCCGCCTGTTTTTTCGCGGCTCGCGAGCCGCTGGCGCTACGGATGCGCCGGCCCGCTCGCCGGGTTGCCGTCCGCCTGCGGCAACGCCACCTCGAACTTGATCTTCGCCAGCTGCTCCGGTGCCTTGCCGAGCCTGCGCAGCAACGCCAGCCAGCGCGGATCGTCGTGCAACCGGTCGAACTGCGGCTCGCTGGCGACGGTGAACAGATTCTGGTGCTGGTTGACGACCGCCTTGTCGAGCCACTCGAAGGCACGATCATGCTCGCCGCGATAGGCATATACGGTGGCAATGTAGTACGCCGCGTCCTGTGCATGCCCGGCAGTCAGCGCCATGAGCGCGGCATCGGACTCGGCCGCGTGTTCGAGCGCCCGCTGCGCGTTTGCCACGCCGGCCAACTTGAATTCTTCTACCGGCTCGGCTTCGAATTCCTGCAGCGCCGCGGCGGCGTCGTCCTTGCCGAGCAATAACACGACGCCAATGAAGAAATGTGCGGTCGTAAATCCGGCACTGAGCCTCAGCGCGGCGCGACACGACGCGATTGCCTGGTCCCAATGGCGCGCGTAGAAATGCAATGCGCAGACGTTGAAGTACGATATCGGATTGGCCGGGTCGTGGACGGCACCGTACTCCGACAGTGGTATCGCCTCGTTCAGTCGACCGAGACCTTGCAGGAAAGTCGCCGCGTTGCCGATCACCCTTACATCGGCCGGATCCAGAGCAAACGCCCGCTGAAAGTCCGACGCCGCGGCCGCCAGATCGCCGTCCGATCTCAACGTCATGAAACCGAGGCGGGAATACGCAACCGCATTGTCGGGATCCAGCGTGATCGCCTTCTGCTGCGCCTCCTTGGCCAGCTGAATATTGTTCTGGTTCAAGTAGACACGACCGACCCCGCTCCACGCGCGTGCCTCGTCGGGCGCCGTGGCCAGCACCTCCTGATACAGTGCAAGTGCCTGCTTGTTGCTGGCTGCCGTGGATTGGTCTACCAGCGCGTCCGCTTGCAGGATCAGCGGATACACCCTCGGGTCCACGCGGCGCGCAGTCGGCAGCGAGCCCAGCAGCGTGATCCTGAGGTTGCCGACGACGTTCGCAGCGATCTCGTCCTGCACCTTGAAGATGTCGTCGAGCCTGCGATCGTAGCTTTCCGACCACAGATGCGAACCGTCCTTCGCGCGAATCAACTGCACCGTGATCCGCACAGTGTCGCCGGACTTGCGCACGCTGCCTTCGAGTATCGCCGCGACCTGCAGCACGCGCGCGATGTCCTGGATCGAAGTGTCCTTGCCCTTGAACGAGAAGCTCGAGGTGCGCGCGATCACGCGGAGCCTGGGCACTTTCGCGAGCAGGTTCAGCAATTCCTCCGAAATGCCGTCGGAGAAATATTCGTTGCCCTTGTCTTCGCTCATGTTCGTCAGCGGCAGCACGGCGATCGACGGGTCCTTGTCGATCTCAGGGATTGACGCAGCCTGTGCGCCTGCGTTGACGCCGTGGCGCAGCACGAAACGGTCGGTCAGCAGCAGCACGACCGCAACGGCGAGCACGGTGATGATCGCAACGTCGAGCTTGCGCCCGGTGTGGCGCGTGATCGATTGGCCCGGCGCGATGTCGCTCTCGCGCTTCAGCCCCTCCGGCGTGAACTCGAAGAACCAGGCAAACGCGATCCAGAAGGGGAATCCGACGACGGCCGAAACCAGGAACCAGCGCGCGGCCCACTCAGGCGCATCCACGACCGGCGTGAGCTGAGCGATGCCCTGCGCGAGCGCCCAGACGGCACCAACGTACAGGATAGCCGCGCGGATCACATTGCGCCGCTTGAGTTCGGCGAACAGGCTGCGTTTCATGCGCGAACGCACTCCCCCGTGCCGGTGGCATTCCGTTCGATGGCGAGTGTCCCGCAATTGCGTCACGTGGCGCAAGCGATTGGCAGTGGCGACACAATCCATGAAGCGCCACTGCACGAGCGTCCGCTATGCTGCGGTAATTTGCGGGCCTGGGGTGTTCGCTTCGGGCCGGAAGCGGTCATCCAGCCGTCGGACAACGCGCAGAGAAAACCGCCATCGAAAGGCCGGAAAGCTGGATCGTTGCAGCGAAAAGCTGCGTCGGATGACACGAACGACTGCTTGCGTGCAGAAAAAAGCTGAAGCGGAGCAGCGGGGGACTCCATCGATCAGGAAAACTTCTTCGTCGATCAAGAAAACTTCTTCGTCGGCGCAGAAAAGTCCTGGACCGATGAGCAGGCCCGAGACGACCGTCGCAGGAATTTTCTGAAGTGGAGCAGGTTTCCGTTCCGCGCGAGCAGATGCTCGCTGCGCTCTTCCCCCTCTCCCCGCCAGCGGGGAGAGGGCCGGGGTGAGGGGTGCGTCATGGCAGCGCTCGTCCCGCCGCCTTACAAGTTCCACCGGTACCAAATTCAAATACGCCCGACCCCTTTGTTGGACGCTTCTCGCGTGCACCCTTGGCTTGCAGGGCAGGCGTGTCGCAAAAGTAATCCAGACGGCGTTCCACATCCGATAGCAGTGTCCATCGGAGGCGCCGTCATGGCCGCTCCACGGAATCCCTCATCGCACAAGCATCTGCCGTCACGCACGGCGCTCGCCGGGCTGATCGCAGCCCTGGCCGGCATGTCCGCCGCGGCCGACACGTGGACGCCACAAGGCAATGACGGCACCACCAAGGTCGCTGTCCGGACTCGCGCGAAGACGCACGATCCAGGTCCCCATGTTCCCGGCCAGACCGCTCTCACGACCGCCACGGTGACAACTTGCGCCGACAGTGGCCCGGGTAGCCTGCGCGAGGCCGTCGACGCGCATGCCACGATCATCGACATGACGGCGCTCGCGTGCAGCACGATCACGCTGACGACGGGGCAGTTTGTCGTTGCCAACGAAATCACCTTCAAAGGCCCGACCAGCCATGCGCTGACTATTGATGCGAACCACAACAGCCGTATCCTCATCCACTACGGCCCGGGCGGCCCGCTGACGCTCGATCACGTCCGGCTGACCAATGGCCTGCAAAGCATCACGTCACATGATTCCGCCGCTGGCGGCTGCGTCCTTTCGGTCGGCGCAGGGGTTGTCCTGCAGAATGCGTCAATAGCGAATTGTGTTGCGAACTCCGCATTCGTCGCATACGGCGGAGCCATATACGCGCACGACCTGACCCTCAACGAGAGCGTGGTTAGCGGAAGCATCGTGAATGGAACGACCGTTCACGGCGGCGGCGCCTGGGTCAATGGCAAGCTGGTGATGGATCACAGCACGATCCGCGACAACACTGCCATCGCCAGCACTGGCGACGCCGTCGCAGGCGGCGCATACGTTACCGAAGAAGCGCAGCTCTACGCATCGACGATCTCCGGCAACCAGGCCGCTTATGAAGGCGGCCTCGTCGTGCGCTACAACGCGACTATCAACAACAGCACGATTTCGGGCAACTCCGCGCCCGTGGTAGGAGGCTTGAGTGTCGGCGGGCTGCTCGTGCTCGACAACAGCACCGTGTTCGCCAATTCGCCGACCAGCACGTTCGCCGGCGTCTATGTCAACGGGGGCGTCGTTGCACACAGCTCGATCGTGGCGCAAAACTGCTACACG
>DATIEJ010000301.1:0-4788 GCA_035455825.1 Rhodanobacteraceae bacterium
CCGGCGATCGGCTGTAGGATATTTCCTACAGGACGGCGAGCAGTTCGTCCATTCCCTGACGCCGATCCGGCGACGAGACTTGCCGATCCACCGAACACACCCGCGCACCCCGCGTCGGGAAGGCAAGCATGAGCAGCAACAGAGAAACGTTATTGGCCGGCATCCCCGGCTGGACCCAGGACCTGATCGATCGCTTGAACGAAGGCTGGATCACCTCGGCCGAGCAACTCGCCGAACTGGCCGCGACACCACACGGCATGGCCGCGCTGGCCGAGCACCTCGGAATTTCCGACCACCACGCACAGCAGCTCGTCGACGCTGCGTGCGTGCAGCTCGACCTCGATACGATCGCCTCGAGACGCCGGACAGGCTGAAGGCGGCGCAGCACCCAGATGGCCGGTCACCACGGCCACCACCCTCGCCCGAGGCGCTCGCGCCTCTCCGGGTCGAGTCCCGCAACGGGGTGATGATCCTCCGCCCGCGCGAGCGCTGATCAGCGCGTTCGATAGCCGCCGACATAAGCAAATGCCGTCGCGTCAGGCCCGGCGGCCTGACAACACCGACCCGGCGCGATAAAGTGCGCGACCGAGCCGGGCGTTCCGCCCGCGCCCCAGATGACGCGCATGCCTGCGATCCGTTACTTCGACCTGCCCACTCCGTTCCCGATGAAGCGCGGCGGCGCGCTGACCGGCGCGCGCCTGGCGTACGAAACGTGGGGCACGCTCACTGCGGCGCGCGACAACGCGATCTTCATCCTGACCGGCCTGTCCCCCAGCGCGCATGCGGCTTCGAGCGCCGCCGATCCGTCGCCGGGCTGGTGGGAGGGAATGATCGGACCCGGCAAGCCGATCGACACGAACCGCTGGTTCGTGATCTGCGCGAACACGCTCGGCAGCTGCAAGGGCTCGACCGGGCCGGCCTCGATCGACCCGGCAACCGGCAAAGTGTACAAATTGACTTTTCCGCACCTGACCCTCGAAGACGTCGCCAATTCGTCGTTCGAGCTCGTGCGCAGCCTCGGCATCGAACGCCTCGCCTGCCTGCTCGGCAACTCGATGGGCGGCATGAGTGCGCTCGGCTACCTGGTCCAGCATCCGGGCAGCGTGCGCGCGCATATCAGCATTTCGACGGCACCGACGGCGCAACCGTTCGCGATCGCGATCCGTTCCCTGCAGCGCGAGGCGATCCGCCTCGACCCGAACTGGAATCAGGGCAACTACGACGCCGAACACTATCCCGAGGCCGGCATGTCGATCGCCCGCAAGCTCGGCGTGATCACGTACCGATCCGCAATGGAGTGGGTCGGCCGCTTCGCACGCATCCGCCTGGATCACGAAGCGCGCGAAGACGACGATCCGTTCGGCGTCGAGTTCCAGATCGAATCGTACCTTGCCGGCCACGCGCGCCGGTTCGTGCGCAACTTCGACCCGAACTGCTATCTCTACCTGTCTCGCGCGAGCGACTGGTTCGACGTCGCTGAATACGCGCCGGGCGTGGACGCGGGCACCGGCGAATCGGGCGGCGCCGTCGCCGTCGCACTGCGCCATATCCGCATCGATCGCGCGTTGGTCATCGGCGTGTCGACCGACATCCTGTTCCCCCTGACCCAGCAGCAGCAGATCGCCGACGGGCTGCGCGCCGGTGGCGCCGACGTCGAATTCGTGGCCCTCGATTCGCCGCAGGGCCACGACGCATTCCTCGTCGACATCAAGAACTTCGGCGCCGCGATCAGCGGATTTCTTGCCCGGCTTTGAGCCGCATTCCGGCTTTGCGCGTCTCTACGCCCTGCAACTGGCCCTCTCCCTCCGGGAGAGGGGTTGGGGTGAGGGCCGGGATCTCGAAGCAGCAACCCAAGCTCAAAGCCCCCTGGAAATCCGGCTCTTCACCATGGCCGAAGCGCCGGAACATTGCTGAACCACCCTCGAAATATTTGACGCCCTCGCAGATTGCCGCCGGCCGGCGCTGGTACAATGCGCCAACTTTCACAGCGTCCCCGCCCATGCTCGCTCTGGAGTTTCCCGGCTCGCGCCACCTCGTCGATTCGCTGACCGCCGCGGTCTGCCACGACTGTCCGACCGACATCACCGACGCGCTGCGCAACACGCTGTGCGAACTGATCCGCGATCCCAGCGTCAAGCTGCCGGACTGTTGCTATGAGCGCGCCGCCGATCACTACGCACGGCGCGAACTGTATCGCAGCGAGAAGCACGGCTTCAGCGTCATCGCCATGACCTGGGGTCCCGGCCAAGGCACGCCGATTCACGATCACGCCGGCATGTGGTGCGTCGAGGGCGTATGGCACGGCTCGCTCGAGATCACGCCATACGAATTGATCGAGACCCAGGACGACCGCTACCGCTTCGAATCGCGCGGCACGATGAGCGTCGGCCCCGGCTCGGCCGGCAGCCTGATCCCGCCGCACGAATTCCACACGATCCGCAACCCGAGCCGCGACGAGAACGCCGTGACCGTGCACGTCTACCGCGGATCGATGACCCAGTGCGCCGTCTTCCGTCCGATCGACGGCAAATGGTACAGCCGCGACCAGCGCCAGCTGTCGCTAGACGCCACGCACTAGCTTTTCCTTCCCCTGCGAAGCGGGGGAAGGTGCCCGCAGGGCGGATGGGGGCAATCTTTCCTGGCGCGCGCGAAGCACGAGGGCGCCAAATCCGCGCCGCTTCGCCTATAATGCGCCCCCTACCCGACGCGCCCACCTCTGCGGCCCGTCAAATCACACTAGCCGGTGTGGCGGAATTGGTAGACGCGCTGGACTCAAAATCCAGTTCTGGCAACAGAGTGTGGGTTCGATTCCCTCCACCGGCACCAAGAAGTACTCCGAATGTCAATGAACAACGCGCGCGGCGCGCTTACGCAATGACCTTGCGTCGCCGATGGGCGCGCGCTGCCTACGCCGACGAAGATGATCCGGCACCGCTACGGTTCGAATCCGCTTCGAAACAATTCGTTGAATTCGAACGCACCGATGTCGCAGGTTGAACCTGGCGGACGCGGCCGGCCGCGCTGGTCGGTGGTGAGCGGCTGGCCATTGAAGTCCCAGCATTGGAAGCCGCCTGCGATCATGTCGCTCGGGGGCAAGATCGCCATCGTCTGCGTCGGTCCACCGTTGTCCTGGAGCGTGCCCAACTCGTACGGAGAGCCAATAACGGTCGCATAGCCCTGGCTTCCCGCGGCAGCAACGCACACGCTGGACACCCGATTGCTGCCGTACATGCCTACGGTGCCGATGCAGTCGCGATACGCCTGCTCGCCGGCAACATAGTTTCCGGCAAGAATGGTGTTGCGGATATTGAAGGTCGCCCCAGCGATGTTGTAGACCCCTGCACCATCGCCGACGGTGTCTGCATCCGAGTCCGCTTCGTTGAACGCGATCGTCGAGTTGTAGACGTTCACAGTGGCAAAGTTGACGATTCCGCCGCCGTCAACGACGGCCTGATTCGAGGTGATCGTGCTGTTTACGATGTAAAGGTTCCCCTGAGAATTCCTGATCCCCGCCCCGGTGCCGCCAGTGTTGCCGGCAATCGTCGTGCGACTGATGGTCAGGTTTCCAAAGTTTTCGACGCCACCGCCACCCAGTGTCGAGATATTGCCGTTCGCACTCGACAGACTCAGCTCCGACGGATCACTGAAGTTTATGACGGCACCCCCTTCAACGCGGGCGACGTTCGCCGTGAACGTTACCTGCGTTGCCCACAAGTGACCAGTCCCGGCGCTCTCAATGCCGCCGCCGGTACTGCTTACGTTAGCGGAAAAGACGCTTTGCCCAACGATCAGGGTGCCGAAATTGTAAATGCCGCCACCTCCAACCGAAGACTGGTTTCCGTCGAAGGTGCAGCGATTGATCGTGACATTGCCGCCGGCATTCACGCCGCCCCCGTAGCCGTCCCCTTTGCTGCCGTTCGCGGTGTTGTTGGACAACACGCAGTCGCTCAGCGCCAGGTTTCCGATGGGACTATTGATGCCGCCGCCGCTCCCGGAAGCGACCAGGCCATTGATGATCGAGACTTTCGATATGCTGATATTTCGCGCGCTGGAAATATTGAAGACGCGGTCCGTTCCGTGGCCATCGATGATGGTCAGCGCACTGCCGGCGCCGATGATGGTCGTCGGCCCGGGCTGGACGCCGGGAGGGTCGAGCAGGTTCAGGTCTCCACTCTTGTCGTCATCCGTATCGACTGGCGAACCGAGTACGTAGTTTCCCGCCGGAACCATGATGACAGCGCCCAGGTTGGTCAGGTGGTTCGCCTGCATGACCGCCGCGCGCAGCGTGCAGGTTCCTTGGATCGTTTGGCAATTCGGATCCGAGGTATCCGCGTCGATCTGATCACCCGTGCTGTTGACCTGCAACACAGTCTGCCCAATGGCAGCGGAGGAAGTCACCAGGCTCGGCGCAAGCGCCAACGCGGACAGAAGGAAGATGCACGGATGCACGGCGGAGATCCTCCGGTACATGCCCCGCGGCACCGCCGTCATGTTGTCGGCCCGTGTCGATATCACGCTCATACCCTAGAATACGGGATGCCGGCTGGCAAAACGACATTTGCGGCATAAGGGAGGCGCATCTGTTGCTGCCACGCCCGTCTTCTCGCTGCTTTCGAAGGCGACAATCATTCCAGGGATTCGTAGCACTCCGGCGTAAATCGCGGCGTGCAGACACAATAGAAGACGAGATCCGAGACGCCCGTGTTCGTGATCTGCTGCGTCACCTCGGCGGGAATCACGACGATGTCGCCCGGTGCGACTGTCGTCTTTATCGAATCGCCAATGCGC
>DATIEJ010000302.1:0-3275 GCA_035455825.1 Rhodanobacteraceae bacterium
TCTCCCGACGGGAGAGGGGTTCAAGATCAGAACTCTCCTTTGAACCAGGTCTTTACCCGTTCCAAAACTCCACCGACGCCGCCGTTGCCACTCACGGCAATCGGACTGCGCACGTTGTCCTGCCGGCTGCCATACAGCAGCAGGCCGACGCCGGTTGCGTGCACCGGATTGCTCACGACATCGGAAAGGCCGACCACGTGCTGCGGCAGACCCACGCGTACCGGCAGGTGAAATACTTCCTCGGCCAGTTCGACGACGCCTTCCATCTTGGCCGCGCCGCCGGTCAGCACGATGCCGGCCGCGACCAGGCTTTCGTAGCCGGAACGGCGCAGTTCGGCCTGGACCATGCCGAACAATTCCTCGTAGCGCGGCTGCACCCACTCGGCCAGCGTCTGGCGCGCGAGCCGGCGCGGCGGGCGGTCGCCGACGCTCGGCACCTGGATCGTCTCTTCGGCATGCGCGAGCTGGGCGAGTGCGCAGGCGTAGCGCACCTTGATCTCTTCGGCATGCGCGGTCGGCGTGCGGAAACCCTGGGCGATGTCATTCGTGACCTGGTCGCCGCCGATCGGCAGCGACGCCGTGTGGCGAATCGCGCCCTGGGTGAAGATCGAGATGTCGGTCGTGCCGGCGCCGATGTCGACGAGGCACACGCCGAGTTCGCGTTCGTCCTGCACGAGGATCGCCTTGCTCGATGCGATTGCGGCCGGAATCAGGTCGTCGACCTGCAGGCCGCAGCGGTTCACGCACTTGGTGATGTTCTGCGCGGCGCTGACCGCGCCGGTGACGATGTGCACGTTCGCCTCGAGGCGCACGCCGCTCATGCCGATCGGATGGCGGATGTCTTCCTGGCCGTCGATGATGTATTCCTGCGGCTCCTTGTAGAGCACGCGCTGGTCGGCCGGGATCGCCACGGCGCAGGCGGCGTCGAGGACGTGCTCGACGTCGGCATTCGTGACCTCGCGCTCGCGGATCGGCGCGGTGCCGTGCGAATTGCGCCCGAGGATGTGGCTGCCGGAAATGCCGGCGTAGACCGAACGGATCTCGCAACCGGCCATCAGCTCGGCTTCCTCGATCGCGCGCTGGATCGACTGCACGGTCGACTCGATGTCGACGACGACGCCGCGCTTGAGTCCGTGCGATACGTGCGAACCGATGCCGATCACCTCGACCGGCTCGCCGGGCACGTACTCGCCGACGATCGCGACGACTTTCGACGTGCCGATGTCGAGCCCCACGATCAGCGATTTTTCGCCTTTGACTTTCATGAGCATGTCTTTTGAATCCGAATGGTTCGAGATGGGCAAATGTCTGTTCGAGCTGCGCTCACGTGCGCTTCTCCTTGGCGGACGTTGGCGTGGACGGCGCGCCGTTCTGCCAGCGGATCGCGAATCCGTTTGCGTAGCGCAGGTCGGCGCGTTCGAAGCCGTCGCTGCGCGCGGCCGTCAGGCGCGGCAAGACCGCGATGAATCGCTGCAGGCGCGACGCCGCCTGCTCGCGGCCGATCGCGACTTCCGCGCCACTGCCCAGGTTGAGCGTCCAGCTGCCGCGCTCGCTCAGCGCCACGCCGACGACGCGCAGGCCCGTTTCGGCAAACAGCTTCTGGGCGCGCGTGTAGAAGTCGATGACTTCGCTGAGGCGGTCGTCGGGGCCTGCCAGATGCGGCACGCCCTGGATCGACTCGGCTCCCGGCGCGGAAAACAGCATGCCGTTGTGACCGATCAGGCGATCGGTGCCCCAGCGCGCGAATGGCTGGTGCTCGAGCACGCGCAGTTCGAGCACGTCGGGCCACTGCTTGCGCACCTCGACTTTCTCGACCCACGGCAGAGCGGCGACGCTCGCACGCACGCGGTCGAGATCGAGCGCGAAGAAACCGGTGCCCAGATGGCTCGCGGCCGCGCCGCGGATCTGCTCGGCACTGACGTGATTGAACTCGGCATCAACGCGCAGCTGCCGCACCGGCCAGCGCTCCGCGGCGAACCAGCCGTTCAACACGCCGACGACCGGCAGCAGCACGAGCGTCAGCGCGATGCCCCAGGCGATCAGTTTGAGGGTGAGGCGGCTGTTCATGCGCCAGCCCCTGAAAGCCGGTAGCCGGTAGCCGGTAGCCGGTAGCCGGACGAGCGCGCGCCAGCGAAACTGAGTTCGAATTGCAGAATTCGGCGGATCACGAGCCGCCTCCCGGATATCCCGCGGCCCGCTCTCCGGCTACCGGCTCCCGGCTACCAGCTACCGGCTCTTTCGCCAGACTCGTCTCGAG
This sequence comes from Rhodanobacteraceae bacterium, assembly GCA_035455825.1. GTDB lineage: Bacteria > Pseudomonadota > Gammaproteobacteria > Xanthomonadales > Rhodanobacteraceae > Rudaea. The sequence goes on from DATIEJ010000302.1 coordinate 2,258, forward strand.
TATCCGCCAGCACAGTTCCGCAAAATCGATTCCCACGACCTTCGCCGCCTTCGGCACCAGCGAGTGGCTGGTCATGCCCGGTGTCGTGTTGACTTCGAGCAGGAAGAAGTTGCCGGAGCGGTCGCGCATCAGGTCGACGCGGCCCCATCCCGAGCAGCCGGCCGCGTCGAACGCGCGCAACGCGAGCGTCTTGATCTCGGCCTCGCCGGGCAGGAGCCCAAGTGCCTCGGAGGCCATGGATGGCCGGGAGAGGCCGCCGAGTTCGTCGAGGCCGGGACAAATGTATTTCGTGTCTTCGGCGACGTACTTGGCGTGATAGTCGTAGAACTCGCCGGCCGGCACGATGCGGATCGACGGCAGTGCCTGGCCCTGGAGCACGCCGACGGTGTATTCCTCGCCGACGATCATCTGCTCGACGACGAGTTCGCCGTCGTAGCGCGCGGCCAGTTCGACCGCGGCTTGCAGATCGGCCAGCGAGCGAACGCGCGTGATGCCGACGCTCGAGCCTTCGTGCGACGGCTTCACGACCACCGGCAGACCGAGTCCTTCGATTGCCGTGCCGATGTCGTCGCCGACGCGGTGGCGCACATAGCGCGGCGTCGGCAGGCCGAGCGATTGCCACACCTGCTTGGTGCGGATCTTGTCCATCGACAGCGCCGAGCCGAGCACGCCCGAACCGGTAAACGGTACGCCGAGAGACGCAAGTGCGCCCTGCAACACGCCGTCCTCGCCGCCGCGGCCGTGCAGGATGTTGAACACGCGCGCGAAGTGGCCGGCACGCAACGCGTCGAGCAGCGCCGGGATGCCGTCGATGCCGTGCGCGTCGACGCCGCGCGCTTTCAGCGCTTCGAGCACGTTGCGTCCGGAGTCGAGCGAAACTTCGCGCTCGGCGGAATTGCCGCCCATCACGACGGCAACGCGGCCGAAATGGCGCGGATCGGTGACGTTCACTTGTCCACCTTTGTATTCTTCAGCGTCGCCGCGCCGGCGAGCGCGGTCGCCGCGGCGCCGATGTCGC
>DATIEJ010000303.1:0-37983 GCA_035455825.1 Rhodanobacteraceae bacterium
CTTTCGTTCGACGGCGAGCGCCTGGTGACCGTGCGTGTCTCCGACGCGTTCGTGGTCGATGCCGGCGACGGCCACGCGCTCGGTCCTGCATTGGCACACCCCGACCCGGTCTGGCTTGCCGAGACGCTGCCCGACGACGGCGTGCTCACCGCCAGCGGGCGCACGCTGCGCGTCTGGAACGGGCGCACTGGCGCGCTGCGCTTCGCACCGCTCGTGCTGGCCGACACTCCATGGCGCGTGATACCGACACCTGATGGCGCGGCGGTGCTGACCAGCGTGGCCGAGTATCGAGACGGGCGCTGCCGCGAGCACTTGCAGTTGTGGCGCACCACCGACGGAACGCTGGCTGCGGAGACCGACGTCGCCGGTCCGCTGGAGGGCGCGCGCTTCGCACCCGACGGCTCGCACTTGATCGGATGGCGCGGCAGCGAGGTCTGGCTGCGCGACGGCGCGACGCTCGCCGGGCCTTCGCTCAGCGTGCAGCACAAGGATGCGGCCGGTCCGGTCGACGTCGTCGAGGCGCGCATGGGCAGCGCCGACGAACTGCAGGCCACCACGCGCCGCCGCAACATCAACTATGCGGCGTACTACTGGCGCTGGGACGCGCGCACCGGCGCGTTGCGCGAGCAACTTCAACTCGCGGGGATGGCACATCGCTTCGCAACCGCGCCGACCGGGGCGTTCGCGAGCGCTGGCAGCCAAGGCGTCGCGACGCTGCAGGTGCAGCGGCGCACGATAGGCGGCACGCTGGACTGGCTGCCGTTCCCGCGCCTTGCCGAAACTGCGCCGGGACTCGCCTACGACCAGAGCGCAAGCATGCTCGCCGAGGCCATGGACCTGGGCGTGCTGCTGATCGATGCCGCGACCGGCACGGCCCTGTCCCCGCCCCTCGCCTCCACTTTGCTCGGCAATGACCGCTCCGCGATGCTTGCGTTCGATCCGTCCGGCCGGCGCGTGCTGTCACGCTCCGCGTATGGACGCCTGTTGCGCTGGGACATCTCGCCGGACATGCGCCGGCTGGCCGAGATCGAGGGTGACGCGGCACTCTATGCTCCCCGCTCCGACGCCGGCTGGATCAAATCGGCTCCGGCGTTGGCGCCGGAGGTGCGCGCGACGCTGCGTGCGCGCGACCCGGGTGCCCCGCTCCAGGCGCTCGAGGAAACGCCGTTCAATCCGGGCGCTACCGTCCTCCCGCGCGCGGCCGACACCGGCACCGCGCAGCTCGACCTCGGACACTTCTACACGCCTCTGGAAGACAATGAAAACGAACGTCGCGCCTTTCAGCTGCGCAGCGTGCCGATCGGCCGCCAGCGCCTTCTCGGCGTCGACTTCGACATCCGCGGCATGATCCAGCTCGCCGGCAGCATCAGGCCGCCGCAAATGCAGACGTTCGCCGACCATGTCGACGGCATCCCGTTGCCGGCCCATGCCGATGCGCTCGACGTGCTGTTCGGTGAGTACTCGGGAGAATCGACGATACAACCCCACCTCGACGTCATCTTCCATTACCGCGACGGCGGAGAACGCCGCGTCGAACTCGGCGTGCGAGGATCCATGCCGTATCCGTTCCCCGTGGATGCCGACCCGCTCGGCGAAGCGGAGAGCTGGCGCGGCGCGCGCATCGCCTGGCTCGGCGATCGGCGCCTCGGCCCGTCGCTAATCACGCCCCCGGTGCCGATATACCTGGTGCGCGCAGAGAACCCGGAGCCCGCTCGCGAGCTCGCGACCCTGTCGCTCGTGGCTCGGCTTGCTCCGTACGTCCTGGCCATCAGCGTCGAGGCGCCGACGCAAATCGGGAGCGCCACTCATTGAGCGTGCGGAGTCCACTGGCAGTCCAATGGACCGACGCCAATCGTGCCGGGCAATCGGGCGTGCAGCGGCGGTCCTGGCAATTGCATCATTTTCGGGACTGCTGGTGCGCGCGGTCACGCTCGATCCGGGCGCCGAATTGCGATCGACGCCGTGATCGAGGAATATCTGTCATGAGCATGGCACGGGGGGAGTCGTGACACTCAGAGCTTGCGAGCTTTCGTCTGCCGTTCGGCTGGCCCTGTCGCTCGGCCTCGTCGGCCTGGATGCTGGCGCGGCAACCGTTCCGGCCGAAACCGCGGCCGGCACTGGCGACTCGTCAGGCGAGTTACTCGAGACGATCGTCGTGACCGGTTCCAACGTCCGCCGCGTCGACACCGAGACGGCGAATCCCGTCATCACGATCGACCGGGCCGCGATCCAGCAGTCCGGCAAGCTCACGCTCGGCGACATCGTGCAGGACCTGCCGGTCGTTACCGGGCCCTACACGAATCCGCGCGTCAACAACGGCGGCGGCACCGGCGCATCGACGGTTTCGCTGCGCGGGCTTGGTTCGCAGCGCACGCTGATCCTGGTCAACGGCCACCGCTACCTGTATGGCGACGTCAATGCGATTCCGGCCGCTGCGGTCGAGCGCATCGAGGTGCTGACCGACGGCGCATCGTCGGTGTACGGGTCGGACGCCGAAGCCGGCGTGGTGAACTTCATCCTGCGCAGCAACTACCAGGGCGCCGAGTTTTCCGCAGACTACGGCATTTCCGACCGGGACGACGGCGAGCGCATGGGTTACCACTTCATCTTCGGCCAGACAACGGATAAGGGCAGCATCCTCGCCGGCGTCGACTACAACAGGTTCGAGCCCGTGCTGGCATCGAATCGCGAATTTTCAAAGAACGCGATCTACTACTACTACGGCACCGCGCACCTTGCCGCGGGTTCGTCGCGTACGCCGACCGGACGCGTCGACCTGCCGCCAGCTCTTCGCAGTCAGTTCGGCTGCAGATACGTCACACTGAAGACACTCGGCCAGATCAGCAATCCGCCCAGGCTGGACGACTTCCGCTGCTACGTCGACGCAACCGACAGCTACAACTACCAGGGCCACGGCAACCTCGAGCTCACGCCGCAGGAACGCAGCACGGCTTTCATTGTGGGCAACTACAAGCTGGGCGACCACGTCGAGGCCTACCTCGAATATTTTCACAACAAGACGCAGTCAGCGTCCCAGGTCGCACCGTTGCCGATCGACACGGGAGGCAGTCGGCTGGCGATCTCGGCGCAGAGCTACTACAACCCGTTCGGCGTCGACTTCAGCAACGACAGCCGCGACTTCAGAACGCGCGCCGTCGGCAACGGCAACCGGATCGGCAACTACAGCACGCAGAACGATCAGGCGACCGCCGGCTTCAGGGGTTCGGTCGCCGACACGAGCTGGCAATGGAACGCCTACTTCAACTACAGCCATCTTGCACAACTCAATCACACCAGCGGCTACATCGACGTATCGAAACTCAGTCCGGGACTCGGTCCGTCTTACAAGGACGCGTCCGGCCACGTCGTCTGCGGCACCGATCCGGCGACCGGCGGCACCGGTCCAATCGGGGGGTGCACGCCGTACGACCTGTTCGACATCACCGATCCGGTCACGGTCGCGCAACTGAACAATTTTTCGGGCAATTCGTTTACCAATGTCGTGTATACCGAGCACTCCGTGGTTGCCGAAGCCAATGGCGGCCTGCTGGATTTGCCCGCGGGCACGACTCAGCTCGCTCTGGGCGTCAGCTATCGCAAGCAGTTCGGCCAGACGATTCCGGATGCGTTCCAGGTTCCAGACGACGCCGGCATCTGCGATATCGGCACCGGTTGCGTAGCGCCGATCCGCGGCGGTTTCGATGTCAAGGAAGCCTATGCCGAGTTGCTGATCCCGATACTCAAGGATCTGCCGCTCGCCTCGGCGCTCAATCTGACTATCGGCGACCGCTATTCGAAATACAGCAACTTCGGCAATACGAACAACACGAAGTTCGCGATCGAGTATCGGCCGATTGAAGACCTGCTGTTGCGCGGCACGGTGTCGGAAGTATTCCGCGCGCCGACGATCACGGATCTGTACCAGGGTAACTTGCAGACCGGCGGCGCGGCGGCGACTGATCCGTGTTTCGGGCTGGTCGGGACCAACGCGGCCTGTGTCGGAGTTCCGGGCGATGGCAGCCTGCAGAAGGATGAAGATCAGGGTAGAGGCAACTTCGTCAACGCGAACACCGCTGGCGCAATCACTGCCGGCTCACCGATCGGCCCCGAGCACGGCAAATCGTTCGACTGGGGTTTCGTCTACGATCCGCACTGGCTGCCCGGCTTGTCGATCAGCGTCGACTTGTGGCGCATCTATCTGATCAATGACATTGGCCAGGTCGGGGCGCAGAGCGTGCTGGACCAATGCTACCTGGCCAATGGCGGACCTTACTGCCATTTGATTCACCGCTATCCCGCGGGTTCGTCCCAAGGCCAGATCCAATTCGTCGTCCAGCCGGCCGGCAATCTCGGTCGCGTCGACGCCAAGGGTGCGGATGTGTCGGCGCGCTATCGCCTGTCGCAAACCCGGCTCGGCAATTTCGCGCTGAATTTCCAGGCCTCGTATCTCGACCGGTTCGCCGACGATCCGACACCAGGTTTGCCGGGCGACATCACGCAGGAATACGCCGGTCACTACACGAACGGCGCGTCGGCGATCAGCGGCGTGAACTACTCGCGCTGGAAAGCGTTGTCGACGCTGAGCTGGAACCTCGGCGCGTGGAGCGCGGGCTGGACGCTTAGGTACGTCGGCAAGTACACGGTCGGCTATGCCCGGCTCGACTACGACGCGTCGGCTTGCGCGTCGAACTCGCCACCCGGGTGTGAACTCAAGTACGGCGCTAGCGTTTACCACAACGTCACGGCCGGATATGCGATCGAGACGTTGAATACGCGCATCGATATCGGCATCGACAATCTCGGCGACAAGCCGCCGGCGCTGATCTACAACAACAACACGCGCAACGGCAATGTCGATCCGAATACGTTCGACACGATCGGGCGCTTTTACTGGGCGCGCGTGACAGTAAAGTTCTGATTGCGCCTGTAGGGTGGGCCTTGGCCCACCGCTTCTTTTTGGTCCAAGAGCAAAGAACGGTGGGCGAGCCGCCCTACAGCGAGTCGGCCAAGCGCTTCGCCGTTTCGCTGTAACGCGCGGCGATGCGTTCCTCATCGCGGTGCTGGAAATCGCGCACGATCCATTTGCCGCCGACCATGACGTGGCGCACGAGATTCGCGTTGCCGGCGAACAGGAATGTGTCGAGCGCACTTTCGGCGCCGCGGCCGGCCAGCGTTGGAGAATCCTGATCGAGCACCAGCAGGTCGGCGCGCAGACTGATCTGCGGCGAAGCCGGATCGCTGCCCTCGATTTCTCCAACTGGCACTCCGGAAGCCTGCGCGCCTCCGAACAACGCATCTCCCCACAGCGTCTCACCGACGCTGTCGCTCGACTCGGACACCGCGATATTGCGATGCCTCGTGCTGAGCCGCTGCCCGTATTCGAGCCAGCGAAGTTCCTCGACCGGCGAGACCGAGATGTGGCTGTCGGAACCGATGCCCAGCGCGCCGCCGGCGTCGATATACGCTTTCAGCGGAAACAGGCCATCGCCGAGATTCGCCTCGGTCGTCGGACAAAGGCCCGCGACGGCGCCGGACTCGGCAACGCGGCGAGTCTCGTCGGCGGTCATGTGCGTGGCATGCACGAGGCACCAGCGCGGGTCGACCGGCGCGTGATCGAGCAGCCATTCGACTGGCCGTGCGTTGCGCAGCGCCAGGCAATCCTGCACCTCGCCGATCTGCTCGGCGACGTGCATGTGGATCGGCGCGGCGTCGACCAGGCCGGAATCGAGCACGGCGCGCATCGCATCCTCCGGCACGGCGCGCAGGCTGTGCAGTGCGACACCTATACGCAATGTGGAATCTTCCATTTTGCGCAGTTGTTCGACGAGGCGCAGGTAGCCGTCGACGTCGTGATGAAAGCGGCGCTGGCGCTCGGACAGCGGCCGTTTGTCGAAGCCGCCGGTCATGTACAGCGCCGGCAGCAGGGTCAGCCCGATGCCCGCTTCGCGCGCCGCCTCGATCAGCGCGAGTGACATCGCCGCGGGTTCGGCGTACGGCTTGCCGTCGGGCTGATGGTGCAGGTAGTGGAATTCGCAAACCTGCGTGTACCCGGCCTTGAGCATCTCGACGTAGAGCTGCGCGGCAATCGCGCGCATCCCATCCGGATCGACGCGGCCGGCAAAAGCATACATCGTTTCGCGCCAGGTCCAGAAGCTGTCTTCTCCCTGCGTGGCGCGCTTTTCGCTATCGTGCGCCAGCGTGCCGGAACGGCGTTCTGCCAGTCCCGCCATCGCGCGCTGGAATGCGTGCGAGTGCAGGTTCGGCATGCCCGGCAGCACGTAGCGGCCAAGGAATTCCGCGTCGCCGCGTTCGCCGTCGTCGTCCACGGAAGACAGGACGCCACGCCCGTCGACCGCGATGCGCACATTCGATGCCCAGCCATGCGGCAACCACACGGCGTCGGAAAAATACGATTTCATCGAGTCCAATCCATCCAGCACTGGCGCGAAGTATGCCAGCCTTGCGCCCCGGAAGCTCTCGCCGCCCGATCGTTGCGCGCGTCACGTCCTGCTGGTCAAAAATCGCCCGGGATCATCTGCACGTTCACTGCCGTGCTTGTGTTCCGCCTTGGCCAGGTGAATGCGGCTCGCGTCGCTCGATCATCACTCAAAGCCGCTTGCAAAGATGTCGCCTGGATCATATTCATAGGCGCCGATATCACAGCTCGTGCCGACGATGCGCGCCCGGCCGCGTTGATCGGTGGCAAGACCGTTGCCGTTCTGGTCGAGGCACGCACTGGCGACGTCGATCATGTCGCTGGGCGGGATCAGCGCGATGGTGCGCGTGGGTCCGCCGTTGTCGCGCAGCACACCCAGTTCATCGAGCGACTGGAGCACGGAAACGGTACCGTTGCCGCCGGGGTAGGTGCACGCACTGGCTTCACCTAGCCGGTTCTTGCCATAGATACCGAGCGCGCCGTCGCAATCGTCATAGTTGGGCTGACCGGCGAGATAATTTCCTGCGACGACACTGTTTCGTATATTGAACGTCCCACCTGGGTAGTTGTAGATGCCTGCCCCGGCTCCGACCGAGTCCGCGTCGGAGTCCGCCTGATTGTAAGCAATGGTCGAGTTGTAGATGTTACTGTTGCCGGAGACCCTGTTGTAGAAGCCGCCGCCGTACGTCTTGGCGGAGTTCCCGCTGATCGTGCTGTTGCTTGCGTACAGGACGCCATCGTTCTCCACACCGCCGCCATAAGTGCCTGTCGTGTTGTTCGATACCGTGCTGCGCGTGATGTTGAGCGCGGTGCCGGAATAGACGTTGGCGATACCCCCGCCAAAACCCGTCGCTATGTTGCCGGTAATCTCGGTGGAATCGACGTTTGAATAGGGGAAGTAGATGCCCGCATTGTAGATGCCGGCACCGCTACTGGCTTTGTTGGCACGCACGAAACTCTTGCTCAGTTCGAGACGGTCTAAGTTGTAAATGCCGCCCCCATAGGATTGCGCGGTATTGTCGTCGAGCGTGACGCCGCTAGCGTCCAGATAACCTGTGGTAAAGATGCCGCCGCCGTTACCATAAGAGACTGTGTTGTGGCTGACGATGCAATCACGCAAGATCAGGCTGCTCTCGTTGTAAATGCCGCCGCCAGACGATCCCCTGAGCCCGTTGACGATCGAGACTCCGGAAATCGTCGCGCTTCGCGCCCCCCCATCAATGTGGAGCACGCGATCAATCCCGTTCCCGTCGATGATCGTGGTAGCGGCGCCGGCGCCGGTAATGATCGTTGGTCCGGGAGCGTAGCCCGAAGGAACGGTCAGATTGAGATCGCCGTTTTCCTCGCCATCGGCTATCGAGGCCGGGATACTCAGCTTGTAGAGTCCTGCGGGTAGCTGAATGATGGCGCCGCCGTTGGGCATGCGGTTCGCCTGCATGACCGCTGCGCGCAGGGTGCAGGTGCCGGGAGGCGCAGGCGCGGGGATCTCGCACTTGCCATCCAGGACATTTGCGTCGACGTCATCGTCCGTGCTGTTCACGGTAAAAGTGACCTGCGCCCATGCGCCGGTCGCCAGCAGCAGACTGCCCGCAATCGAATATCCGATTACGCGGGCGAGGCCAGCCCAGCCCTGCAGGAACATGCGTGGATTCACCACTTTCTCCTGAATTCCGCAACGAGGCATCATCACCCCTCCGATAACGGAGCACACAAACCAAACGAGAATGCCGATGTCGCCGGCATTTGTCGGCGCATTACTCGAACCCGCTGGCAAAAATTTCGTTGTACTCAAACGCGCCGATGTCGCAGGTACTGCTCAACGGGTTGGGCGGCGAAGGCGGACGTGCCCTGCCGCGCTGGTCGGTTGCGAGATGGGCACTGATTTGATCGACGCACGCCATTCCACCGTGGATCAGACTGCTCGGCGGCACGATCGCATGGGTGCGCGTCGCACCGCCGTTATCCTGCAGGATTCCCAGTTCATAGACCGAGTCGAGAGTTGTGGCAGTCCCCGAACTGCCCGGGCCAACAGTGCAGGCCACCGCAGGCGAGAACTTGTTGTTGCCGTACATGCCGATGACCCCGGTGCAGTCATCGTAGCTTTGAGCCCCGGAAAGATAATTTCCTGCAACTACGCTATTGCGAAGATTCAAGGTGGCGCCGGCCTCGTTGTAGATGCCCGCGCCAATGCCCACATCATCGACGTCCGAGTCCGCCTCGTTGCCCACGATGGTCGAGTTGTAGATATTGATCGTATCCGCCAGGCCCCCGCCGCTGTAGATGCCGCCGCCATTGCGGCTGGCGGCGTTTTCACTCACGGTGCTATTGACCATGACGATGGTAGTGCTGCCGTTGTATAACCCGCCTCCGTCACGCGCGACATTGCGATCGATCGTGCTGTTTACTATCGTCAGGCCCGACCCGACATTCTCATTCTCTATGCCACCGCCGTCGTCCGCCGAGGACACATTCAACGTAATCGTGCTGCTGTAGATGCCTAGTTGATTGTCGCTATAGATGCCGCCCCCACCAGACACGTTGTTGTGATTGTCTCGAACGACGACATTGGTGAGCGTCAAAACGCCATGATTTTGTATACCGCCGCCGCCCCCCGCGGCCGGTGAACCATTGCGCAAGGTGACCCCGCCGATTGTCGCCGTGCGCCCTGCGCTGACCGTGAGCACGCGGTCTTTCCCATTGGCATCGATGATCGTCGTGGCAGCGCCCGCACCGGTGATCGTGATGACCGGATTGCCGGCAGCCGGTGCGGTCAGATTGAGGTCGCCGGTGTATTCATCTATTCCGGCGACAGGCCCTGTCAGCGTATAGGTGTCGGCCGGCAGAACGATGGTAACGTTGCTCGCGGACCGATTCGCCTCCATGACCGCTGCGCGCAAGGTGCAGAAGCCGAGACCGTTGTCGCAAGAGCCATCGCCCGGACTGTCGTCCCAGCTATCGAAGCTGGTGTTCACCGTGAAGACGATCGGCGGTGGTGGTATGGCCCACGCGCTGGGCATCACAGACTGACTGACCGCAATCAGGAACCCGATCAGGCGAACCCGACGTGCCCGCCCAACCCCGTACATCCGTTGATTCACGACGTCTCCTCGATGCCGCAACGCGGCTTCACAAACTCTGGCAAAAAACGAAACGACATTGCCGGCGGCGGCCAGCCAGTCGGCGGCGTACCCCGAACCGGCGAACACGCACGCCGCCGCGGCGGTCGTTGCAATCGGGATGGGCTGCGAGATGGCCTGCGGCCGCCACGCCGTCGTGCGGATTGCGGCCCGATTCAAGTCTTCGGTACCAGGAGATCGAGTGGTCATAACCCTTCAAACCCGGCGACAAATATTTCGTTGTACTCGAATGCGCCGATATCGCAGCGCGCTCCGGGCGGGCGTGGCTTTCCTCTCTGATCCGTCTTCAACTGAAGTCCGTTCTGGTCCGTGCAGCCCGTGGCGCCGGCGATCAGGCTGCTGGGAGGCAAGAGCGCATTGGTCCTGGTTGGCCCACCGTTATCTGCGAGGATGTCGAGCTCGTCGAGGGAGGCGAGAAGAGACATGGTTCCTGGGCTGCCGGGAGCGGCACTGCAGCCAGCCGTGTTCCAGAACTTGTTGTTGCCGTAGATGCCTACAATCCCGATGCAATCGTTGTAGTCGGGCTGTCCGGCGAGATAGTTTCCGGCGACGACGCTGTTCTGCAGGTTGAAGGTTGCCCCGGCAACGTTGTAGATGCCGGCTCCGCCGCCAACCGAATCGGCGTCCGAATCTGCTTCGTTGAACGCGATCGTCTGGTTGTATGCGTTGATGCTTGCCTGATTGTAGATGCCGCCGCCATTCGTCGTGGCGGCGTTTTGGTCGATCGTGCTGTTGCTCATGAACAAGGTGCCGGCGTTGAAGCACCCGCCGCCGTTCTTTCCGGTGTTCCCGGCCAGCAGACTGCGCGCCAGAACAAGCGTGCTGCCGATGCCGTTATAGATCCCGCCGCCCTGATTGGACTGGTTGCCTTCGATGGCGGTGGAGTCCACGCTCGACGGCGCTGCAATTGCGCCTCCGCTCACCGACAGGCCGCCGCCGTAAGATGCGGCCATGTTGCCATACAGGTGACTCTGGCTCAGGGATATCGGGCCCGGGCTTTCGATCCCTCCGCCAAAACCGCTCGATTTGTTGTACCTGATCGTGAGGCGGGTCAGAATCAGGGAGCCTTCGCTGTAGATTCCGCCGCCGCTGCCCGATGCGGTGCTGTCGCTGATGATGCTGTCGCTCATGGTGAGGTAACCGAGATTGCGGATCGCGCCACCTTGGGACAATGTTGCAAGGCCGTTGCGCAGCCAGACTCCGGACACGACCACGTGCCGCCTGGTCGCAATAGCGAGGACACGATCCGTGCCTTGGCCGTCGATGATCGTCGTGGCCGAGCCTGCGCCGACGATCGAGATGACCGGATCGGCATTCACGGCCGGCGAAGTCAGGTTGAGGTCTCCGGTGACGTCGGGGGCGATGGTGACCGGCGGACCAAGGAAATAGGTTCCCGCGGGCAACTCGATCGTTGCGCCGATGCCATCGATCAGGTTCGCCTGCATCACTGCCGCGCGCAGCGTGCACTGCATCGCGGCCGTCTCGCATTTTCCGTCGGCGAGATTGGCATCCACTTCGTCGAGATCGCTGTCGACGGTGAAGACCGTCTCAGCGAACGCGGTCGTTGCGAGCAGCGGCATGATCGCCAACATGAATCCGGTCGTTCGAACGCGCCGGCGCCGCGCGCGCGCTTGCACGGCGCACGGCAGAGACTGCGGCAAGAGCTCGCGCAATGCATGTCGAATGAACATGTCGGGAAAGATGGTGGAACTCCTCAATTTACAGGCGCGGTTGTCGGCGTCGGCAGCCGCGATATCGCCGACGGCTGCATCGGCTCTGTCTTCCAGTTGGTGTTCGCGTCCCATCCGAGCCGGTGCGCCGTCTGCTCGTTGATGCTGCCGTCGGCGTTGAGCGTGCCGTTGCTGATCAGGCGTCGAACGCTTTCCGCGGGCAGCGCCGCGCTCAATTCGTGACCGCCTTGAAGCGAAGCGGGAACGAATGTCGTGTTCTGCTGGACCGGATGAAAATCCGCGAACGCCTTGCGCACGCCGCTCACGAGATAGTCGAAATCGACGTCGGCCGATCCGCGTATCACGACGCGGTCGAGGGATTTGGATATGCATGCCACGACGGCGAGCTCGCCTATGGGTGTCGCGACGACCGTGAGTCCCTCCGCGCTCGTCACGATGCGGAAGTCTTCGGGCACGGCAATCTCGGCGCGGCCGTTGACCAGATGACCGCTGCCGCGAAAGTAGGTGCCGGCCTCGCCGCCTTCGAGCGACACGTAACGGATCTCCTTGCTCGCATCGGTCGGATGCGGCTCGACGAAATATTTCTTGCCGGTGCCACCGAAATCGCCTTGCGCGTAGACGGCAAAGCCAGGCGCGGGCGCCAGCCCGTAAATCCCGTTGCCGACACTGCCGGCATCGTGCGTGCCGAACACGCCGGACTTGCCGGCGCCGAGGCTCGTGCCGCTGACCCCGTCGCCAGCACTCGCGTAGCCGTACACGCCGACACCCGTGCCATGGTTTGTGCCGAGGATGCCCGGGCCCACTCCGCCGGCGGAACCAGCGACGCCATTGCCCGCTCCGTCATTCAAACCGAGGACCGCCGAGAACGACTGTCCGCCACTGGTGTTGCCCTGGATGGCGTTCCCTCCTCCGTTGTTGACACTGATCAGCGTCGAAATCCCAGGGCCGATTGCGTAGACAGCGGCGCCATGCGCGCTAAAACCATATACGCCGTTTCCCGAACCATTGTTCACGCCAGCGATACCGGAATGAGCCGAGTTCGTCGTGCCTCGCACGCCATCCTCGTCGCCATTGCTGGTGCCGACGATGCCCGGGCCCGCGCTGCTGACTCCGTATATGCCCGCGCTGGATCCCTGGGTTTCCGCATAGACGCCGTAGCCGCTCAGCGAACCGGCGTACACGCCCGCGCCCGCGCCGTCGGCTTCCGCGAGCACTCCGTCGCCGTCGGTCGAGATCCCGTAGACACCGGTTCCGCTATTCGTATTGATGCCGATGATTCCGGCATACGTCGGCGAGGCGGTCTTCCCGCGGATTCCCTCGCCGCCGCCGGAATTGGTGATGAACAACGCGTAGTTCGGGTCGGCAACGCTGTCGACATAGGGCAAGGTCACGAATCCCGGCGGACCCGGAGGTCCGGGCAGACCATCCGTCCCGTTCGTGCCCGGAGCGCCGTCGATACCGGGCGGGCCCGGCGGACCGGCGTTGCCGTGCAGCGCAAACAACGCATACGGCGCTGCGCTCAATGACTGCCGCGGCGTCAACTTCGTGTAGTCGTCGGAAGAACCGCCCGCCCGCACGCTGACTTCGACCCAGAGCGCCTGTCCGGAGAATGGCACATCGGTGAAATCCAGCGTCGCGTTGACCAGGCCGCCGCTGACCGCGAGTCCGGGGATGGCGACCGTATCGACTGCCGCGCCGCCGTCCGCACTTGTATACAAATCAAACTGGAAATCGTAATTGCCGTTCGCCGGCAGCGAGCCGTCGGTCAACTGGCCCTGATAGGTGATGCCCGAACCGAGCGGATCGGCGCGCAATGTGCCGGTGCCGACGCAGACCAGCGCGAGTGCCAGCGCACCGAAGATGAAACGACACATTGCTTTCTCCTACTTGTCGAAGCCGTTGACGAAGATCGCGTCAGAAGCCGGCGCCCAGAATCCCCCGGCGAGGCGGAAGCCCGTGCCCGCCGAGGTCGCCGTTTGCGCCTGCCCCAAAGTTCCGCTGAGTTGGAATGCGCCGCCGCCGAGCGTGCCGCCGCCATTGGCGACGGCGGCTGGCGCCATGCGATACGGCCCGTTCGACTGCGCTCCCGCACTTGCTGCAAGCGCAGCGCAGAGAAGCAGGACGCCGTACCGGCGATTCAATCTGTGGGAGTGCATGCCTTTCATTACGGCAAGGGGAGCGGCGAACCGACAATGACCTCGTTGCAGGTACCCAAGCCAGCTTTCTGAGCCTTCGTTATCGATCGCGGCCCGGACGCGCACAACCGGATCGATGGCGGCTGTGCTCGTCAAGCTTCAGTGCGCGATGGCGCGCCCAGACGCCCTCCGGGCGCCAATATCGCGCCCTCGCGTCCGGGTCCCCTATACTCGATGCTCTTCCAGGGGCGAACGCGTCGTGGCGGGCAGCGATGTAACGGCACTCATCCAGGCGGCAGGCAGCGGCGACGCAGCGGCCTTGCAGGCCCTGTTCGGCCGTGTTTACGCCGAGCTGAAGCAGATGGCGCACCATCAGCTCGCCTCCGCGGCCGGGCATACCCTGAACACGACCGGCCTCGTTCATGAGGTTTATCTGAAGCTCGCGCAGCCCGAGGGCCGCGACCTGTATGGCCGCGCGCACTTCTTCGCGCTCGCGGCCAAGGCGATGCGCCAGATCGTCATCGATCACGCGCGCGCGCGCATGACGGACAAGCGCGGCGGCGCCGGCTTGCAGATCGTGACGCTCGATGCGGCGGAAGGCGTCGTCGACGGCGAACTGGGTCCCGACGAGCTGCTGCGCCTGGATGTTGCCCTGAACAAACTGGCGAGCGAAGAACCGCGTCTGGCCGAACTCGTCGAACAGCGCTTCTTCGCCGGCATGAGCGTCAGCGACATCGCGGTGATGCAGTCGGTCAGCGAGCGTACGTTGAATCGCGACTGGCGCAGGGCGAAGGCACACCTGCACGCGGCGCTGTATCCCGAAGGTTGACGCGCGACATGGATCGCCAGCGCGTAGCCGCACTGTTCGAGCAAGCCGTGGACTTGCCGGAGAGCGAACGCGCCGCCTGGGTCGAAGCCGCGTGCGGAAGCGACGCGGCGCTTCGCATCGAGCTGGAACGTTTGCTGCGTGCCGACGCGCGCGCGGTGGCGTTCATGGAGCGGCCGCCCCCGCTGGTATCCAGCGCCATCGAAGTGACGATGCGCGGCAACGAAGCACTGCCGCGGTTCGGACCATGGCGTGCGCTGCGCCGCATCGGCGCCGGCGGCATGGGCGAAGTCTGGCTGGCCGAGCGCAACGATGCCGAATTCGAGCAGCAGGCGGCAGTCAAGCAGCTTGCCTGGCCCACGCCGGGGTTGCTGCAGCGCTTCCGCCAGGAACGCCAGATCCTGGCGCGCCTGCAACACCCGGACATCGCCCGGCTGATCGACGGTGGCGTCGACGAGGGCGGCGCACCGTACCTCGTCATGGAGTACGTCGACGGCGTTCCGATCACGCAGTACGTGCGCGACCACGCGCTCGATCTGCGCGCCCGCCTGAAGCTGTTCCTGCGCATCTGCGCGGCAGTCCAGTATGCGCACCAGAATCTCGTCGTGCATCGCGACCTGAAGCCGTCGAACATCATGGTCGGCGCCGATGGCTCGCTGAAACTGCTCGACTTCGGCATCGCCAAGGTGCTGGCAACGACCGACGAGGCGGCACAGACGCAGACCGCCGCACGCCTGCTCACGCCGGACTACGCGGCGCCCGAGCAATTCAGCGGCGGCGCGATAACGACGGCAACCGATGTCTACGCACTCGGCGTCGTGCTGTACGAATTGCTGGCCGATGCGCGCCCGCCACGATCGACGCCCACCGGCAATACCAAGGACACCGTCGGGCCGCCCCCGCCGAGCGCGGCCTGCGATCGTACGACCGGGCGCGCGCACCGGCGAACGCTGCGCGGAGATCTCGATCGCATCACCTTGGCTGCGCTGGCGCCGGAACCTCGGCATCGTTATCCGTCGGCCGAGGCACTGTCGACCGACGTGCAGCGCTTTCTCGATGGCCAGCCGATCAGCGCGCGGCGCGACAGCCGCTGGTACCGGTTCCGCAAGTTCGCGCGGCGCAACCGCTACGCGCTGGCCGCAGCGGTGTTCGTCTGCGCGGTGTGTGTTCTGGCGGCCGCGATCAGCTTGCGCCAGGCGAATCTCGCGCGCGCGCAGGCGCGCCATGCCGCCGCCGTCCAGCAGTTCATGTCCGGTGTCTTCGCGCAGGCCAATCCCGACGAAAACAAAGGTCAGCCGATCAGCGCGCAACAGCTTCTGGAAAAAGGCGAGGAGCAGCTGGCGCGCATGAACGGCGCGCAGCCCGCCTTGCAGACCGACGTGACCGCCATGCTCGGCGGTTTGTACAGCGATCTGGGTGAAACCAGGCGTGCCGAAGCGCTGCTCAAGGCGGCTCTGGCTGGCGTCAACGATGCGACTCCCGATGACGTGCGCGGTCGCGTTCTGGTCCGCGTCGCTACTCTCGAGGCCGAGAACAAGGACACCTACGACGACGCGCTCGCGCACGCACGTGACGGTATTTCGGCGCTCGAACGGGCTGCCGAAAAAGACTGGGAGGAAATCGCGATCGGAAATCGCATCATCGCGCTGTGTCACGTGCGCCGGCGCGAGCCCGAGGCGGCAATTGCCTTGCTCCAGGAAGTGACGCCAGTGCATGCGGCGATGATGGGCGGTCGGCCCAGCGAGGCGCTGGCCAACGAGTACGTGGTGCTCGGCGCCGCGCTCGGCGACATGGCGCGCTTCGACCAGGCGGAGGCTGCACTCGAGCGTGGCACGACGATGCTGCGGGCGGTAGCCGGCGACGGCAGTCGGCGCGTCGCCTATGCATTGAACGAGGAAGCCAACGTGCTCTACCAGAAGGGTGATCTGGACCGTGCCGAAGCGCGGCATCGCGAGGTGGCGAGCATCAATCGCAAGCTTCTCGGGCCGGACAACATCAGCACGATCACGGCGACCGCGAACCTGCTCGGCGACATCGAAGGCCAGGGCCGGGTCGCCGAGGCACTGCCGCAGCGGCTCGCCCTGCTCGACCTGGCGTTGGCGTCCGACGCCCTGAGTCCCGTACGCAAGGCGCATCACTACGACGCTGTGGCAATCGACTACCGCGAACTCGGTCGCTTTGCCGAGTCCGAGGCCATGACGCGCAAGGCGCTCGCACTGCTCGATGCGGCTCAGGGCGCACGCAGCCGTTCCTCCGTGACGATCATGCGCCACCTTGGCGTCGTCCTTGCGTTCGAGGGGCGCTACGCGGACGCCGAGGCAGTGTTCCGCGACGCGCTCGCCATCCAGCTCGAAGGCGCGACATCGACTTCGCTCTCCGCCTGCGGACTGCGCCGTGACATCGGCGCCGTGCTCGCGCAGCAGCACCACTTTGCGGAAGCGATAGAGCAGCTGCAGGCTTTGACCGCCGATGCGTGCATGGTCGGCCTCTCGGACAGCGACGCCTGGCGTCCACAGGCCCTCGCGGACCTCAGTCAGGCGCAACTCGACAACGGCGATACCGCAGCCGCTTATGCAACCGCACAGCAAGCGTTGACGGCAGGCCGCAAGGCATTGGCGAACAGCCACCTGCTGGCAGTGCCGCTGTTCGCGCATGCCCGGGTAAGCCTGGCGCTCGAGCATGCGGCGGAAGCCGAAGTCCTGCTGCGCGAGGCGCTCGCGTTGCGCAGCCCGGTGCATCCGGCCGACGATCCGCGCATCCTCGAAATCAGGGTCGAGTTGGTCAATGCGCTGCGCGCGCAGAAGAAAAATGCTGAGGCCAGCGTGCAGATCGCGGAAATTGAGCCGCTCCTCGAACCGTCACGATCGCCATATGCTGCCGAGTTGCGCGCGCGCCTCGCGGCGCGCTGACTGCAGACGCAACGGGCGGTTTCCGCTACGGAGCTGGCGGGGTCTCGAAGCCGGCCGCGAAGACTTCGTTGTACTCGAACGCGCCGATGTCGCAGGGTCGGCCGGCCGGCGGACGCGGCTTGCCGCGCTGATCGGTGTTGATGTGGCCACCCGGGTCGGCGCACTCCGAAGCGATACCGGCGCCGATCATGCCGCTCGAAGGCATCAGCGCAATCGTTTCGGTAGGCCCGCCATTGTTCGTCAGGACTCCCAATTCATTCGTGGAGTCAACCGGTATGGCAAACCCTGGACTGCCGAAGCGGGTGAAGCATCGAGTGCCGCCCTCGAACCCGCTCTTGCCATAGAAGCCGACGTAGCCGCTGCAATCGTTGTATGAGCCGTCGATGACGAGAAAATTCCCGGCCAATATGCTGTTGTGCGCGTCAAACGTGCTGACGGCAACAACATTGACCCCGGCGCCGCCGACTTCTTCATCAGCTGTGTCGCTGTACGTCTGATTGTAGGCAATGGTCGAATTGTAGATGCTGGTAGGCCCGACACTGTAAATACCGCCACCGGCCACGTTACCGTGGTTCTGGCTGATCGTGCTGTTGGTTACGACGAGCGAGCCGTTGGACTTCAAGGCTCCTCCATAATCGGCCGTGTTGCGCGACAGGGTGCTTCGATCCACCTTCACGGTCGCCAACGAGTATATGCCGCCGCCCTGACTCGCGGAATTGCTATCCAGTGTGCTGTGCGCAAGACTCGTCGTTCCTGCGCCTGCATAGATGGCACCGCCCTGCTCCGCGCTGTTCAGACTGAAGACGCTGAAGTCGATGTCGACTGTGCCGCCCGATGATGGAGAGTATATGCCGCCGCCGTCATAGTTGGCGGCGTTGTGCATGAGCAGGCTGTGCGTGAGGTGCAGCATGCCGTCGTTATAGATCCCGCCTCCGGCGTCCGAAGCGCTGCCGTTGATCAGCGCGATGCCGGAGATAAATGCGGCGCGGCCTGCGCCGACGTGCAGAATGCGCGTCTGGCCTTGCCCATCAACGATCGTGACGCCGGATCCTGCGCCTGTAATGGTGGTGGGCCCCGGGGCGTAGCCGACGGGAATGATCAGATCGAGATCGCCGTTTTCCTCGCCGTCGGATATCGAAGCCGGGATGGTCAGTTTGTATGTGCCGGCCGGCACATTGATGGTTGCACCCGCGTTCGGAATACGGTTCGCCTGCATCACCGCCGCGCGCAGCGTGCAGGTCTTTGCCGGCAGCGGCGTTTCGCACTTGCCGTCGAGCACGTTGGCGTCGATGTCGTCGCCGGTGTCGTTGACGTCGAAGACTACCTGGGCCAACGCGCTGGTGGCCGCAAGAAGACTCATTGCGATCAATAACGCGCGATAGCGGCCCAACTGCATCCGTTGCGATTCTCGCCCGGCTGCCGATGGCGCGCAGCTATTGCCGAGTTCTTGCCGTGCGAGCTTCGCCCAGCCTGCCGGTCGCAGGCCGAGCCAGTTCGCAATAAACACCTTCCGCTTGAACAAGCCCATGGATCCCCCTGTCGCGTCGATACATTGGTTCATACGTGACGCAATGCTGCTAAACGCCATCGCGCGGCCAAAGAACAACATGGGCGGACCGACTGTGCGCAGGAAAGCCAGCGTTGTCAAACCCGTTGGCCAGCAACCCTTCGGATTCGCACGCGCCGATTCCGCACTGTGCTGCTGGCGCACGCGACGCGTCGTCACGCGAAGCCGCTTGCGGGAAAATCGTTGTTCGAAAGGCGTCGATTTCGCAGCGTGGTTGAACGCGGGGAGGCGCGGCGGCCGCACCGGCGGGCACCAGGCGGTCGGAGCAGCGCAAGAGCATTGCCGCGCGCGCACGTTTGCGCACACAATCCGTCCAACGCTGACCGCCTTCGCTGCCCGAACGCCTGATGACGACGCCACGCTGGGATGGACTTCTGCTCGATTGCCGACTCGCGACGCTGTGCGAGACCGGTACGGCTTATGGCGCGATCGAGCACGCCGCGCTCGGCTGGAAAGATGGAATGATCGAATTCGCCGGGCCGCTGGCGCAATTGCCGGGCGACCCCGATACGCTGGCCGCGCAAGTGGAGTCGGCGGGCAACGCCTGGATCACGCCCGGGCTCATCGACTGCCACACGCATCTGGTCTTCGCCGGCAATCGCGCCGAAGAATCCGAAATGCGGCTCAACGGCGCGAGCTACGAAGAAATCGCGCGCGCCGGCGGCGGCATCGTTTCAACGGTGGCCAGGACGCGCGCGGCACGCGACCAGGACCTGCTTGCGCAATCGCTGCGCCGCGCGCGCGCGCTGGTCGCGGACGGCGCGACGACGATCGAGATCAAGTCAGGCTATGGCCTCGACCTCGAGAGCGAGAGCAAGATGCTGCGCACGGCGCGCCGCATCGGCGAAGAACTGGGAATCACGGTGCGAACGACATTCCTCGGTGCGCATGCCGTGCCGCCCGAATTTACCGGGCGCCAGTCCGACTACGTCGACGAAGTGTGCATCCACATGCTGCCGGCCATTGCCGGCGAGGGGCTCGCCGACGCCGTCGATGCATTCTGCGAGAACATCGCATTCACGCCGTCCGAGACGCGCCGCGTATTCGAGACGGCGCGCGCGCACGGACTGCCGGTCAAGTTGCACGCCGACCAGCTGTCGGATTCCGGCGGTGCCGCGCTCGCCGCCGAATTCGGCGGACTTTCGGCCGATCACCTGGAATACACGAACGAAGCCGGCGTGCAGGCGATGGCCGCGGCCGGCACCGTTGCGGTGATGCTGCCTGCTGCATTTTATACTCTGCGCGAAACGCGGCTGCCGCCGATCGAGCGTTTTCGCGCGCACGGCGTGCCGCTCGCGGTCGCGACCGACGTCAATCCCGGCACGTCGCCGCTGCTGTCGCTGCGCCAGGCGATGAACATGGCCTGCACGCTGTTTCGCCTGACGCCGGAGGAGGCGCTGCGCGGCGCGACGATCCACGCCGCGCGAGCGCTCGGGCTTGCCGATCGCGGAACGCTCGAGGCCGGCAAGCGGGCCGACTTCGTCATCTGGGATATCGAACATCCCGCCGAACTTTGCTACTGGATCGGTGGAGCGCTGGCGCAACGGATCTGCGTCGGCGGCCACTGGCGCGGCGCGGTGGCCTAGCGCATCGAGTCGGCAGCAACGAGGTTGCGGGTTTCGCCCCGACAGCACATAAAAAACCCCGCATTCGCGGGGTCTTCGCTACGAATCTGCCGGCAAGGTCAGGTCGCCTTGCGTGGCGCCGCCTTCCTGGCTGCTGGCGCAGCTTTCTTCACGGCCGCCTTGGCCGGAGCCGCCTTCTTGACCACCGGGCCGGTTGGCGTCGTCATCGCGTTATGCGGACGCACGTTGCCGTAACTGCGGATCGCCCTCTTGCCCTTGCGTGTCTTGCGGTCGCCTCTACCCATTACCCACTCTCCGATTTGATTCCAATGTGCGCACAGAACGTGCAGATGTTGATCAGGAAAGACCAATACGGCGCGTAGCTTACCAGCGCGGCGCTGGAGCGCAACCAAAAAATGTCGACCGCTCAACGGCTTCCTTGTACTTGCGAGGCGGAAATGCCCGTATCTGCCCGCGGATGGGCTGGCGAAATCGTCCTGCCCATGGATGCGACCACGACATGCGCAGGCGCTGCGCGACATCGGTCGCGACCGCGCGCAATCTTGGCTGGACAGCAAGGTTGCCTCGCGGCCGGCGCAGCGCGCCCGAGAGTCCCTAGTGTTGATGGCCGTGGTGGTGGCCGGCGTGCGCGTCGCCCGTGTCGCCGTGGCAGTCGCCCTCGGCGCAAGCGCCGTCTTCAATCTGGATCGTCGCATGGAAAATGTGGAAATGTTCGCGCAGCACGCGTTTCATCGATGCCAGCGCCGGCTCGGCCTGCATGTCAGGGGCGAGGCGCGCGTGCAGCGTTGCCATGCGCCGCCCCCCGGCAAGCTGCCAGACGTGCACGTGATGCACGTCGCTGACGCCCGATTCGCGCCTCACCGTCTCGGTAACCAGGGCCGTCTCGACGCCGTCGGGAACGCCTTCGAGCAGGATGTGCGCCGAGCGCCGCAGCAGGCGCCACGCACTCGCGAGGATCAGGGCCGATACGAACAACGAGACGAGCGGATCGGCTTGCAGCCAGCCGAGATAACGCACGACCAACGCGGCGGCGACAGCGCCGATCGAACCCAGCAGGTCGCCGATCACGTGCAGGCGCGCGCCGGCCAGGTTCAGGTCGTCGTGATGATGGCCACCGAGCGCGGCGAGCACGACGACGTTGACCGCAAGGCCTATCAGCGCGACGACCAGCATGATCCCCGACAGGATTGGTTCCGGCTGCATCAGCCGCAATACCGCTTCGACCGCGATCCAGACCACGAGCACGAACTGCAGCAGGGAGTTGCTGTAGCCGGCCAGCACTTCCAGCCGCGCGTAGCCGAAACTGCGCAGGTCGTCGGCTGGCCGCCGGGCGAAATGCGCGCCGGCCCAGGCCAGCAGCAGGGCGAAAGCATCGATCAGCATGTGCGCCGCGTCACTGAGCAGCGCAAGCGATCCGGACATCCAGCCGCCGATCGCCTCCGCGATCAGCGTGGCTACCGTCAACGCGGCGGCAATCAGCAGTCGCGTTTCGCTGCCATGAGAGTGATGCGTGGAATGATCGCGCGCGGCTGCGGACATGGAGAAGATCAGGATCGCCCAGACATCGACGGGAATCGATGTTAGGCGACGCCTGCCGCGTTACACAATTGCGCTGTGCCCGTTGGCACAACAGAAACGGTGCAGGTTTGTCAGACGCAGATTGACGATGTGTGCGAGCGCGACCGCCGTGCCACCGACCGAAACCAGGGCCGCATGCCACAGGCCGAACGATTCCAGGTCGAAGACGTAGCCGCCCAGCCACAGCAGCACCAGGCCTGGCAGCAACAGGTAAAGCGCCTGCGGACCGCCGTGGCGCCGGTAGCCGCGAATCATCATCGTCAACGCCAGCATGGTTGCGAACGCGATGAACCAGCGCTCGAAGCTGTGATCGGCCAGGAAGCTCAGGCCCAGCGCCGGCAGCAGCGCCAGCACGAACGGCAGCGCCGCGCAGTGCAGCGCGCACAGGAACGACGCCGTGGCGCCGACGCGATCAGCGACCTGCACCAGGGTGGCGTCTTCGTCGGCGGAACGCGGGTCGTGCGGGAAGGACTGCGTGTGCATGGTTAAGTTATAACATAACGGTTGTGAATCGAGGCATGCGGCCAATGCTGTTCCGATATCGGGACACCTGCTGCCTGAACTGCGGTAACGCTACCGCGACTCATGTCGTTATATTATAACATATCATCTAGGGACGCAAGTCCATGCCTTTCAGATATCTATTTGAATAGACTGGATTTAGCGCAGCGAGCGCGATGCGCCCGGAACGCGGCGGCAGCCGCTCAGGCGCCGTTGCAGCGCTTGCAGACCCCGTGGACTTCGAGCGTCTGGGCCCTGGAGCTGAAACCAAGCGCCTTGGCCTGGTCGCTGAGCAGTTTCGCCACGCGCTCGTCGCAAATCTCGGTGGCACCCTCGCAGACGTCGCAGATCAGGAACGGCACGTGATGCGCAACGCTCGGGTGATGGCAGCTGACGTAGGCGTTGATCGATTCGAGTTTGTGGATGAATCCATTTTCCAGGAGGAAATCGAGAGCGCGGTAGACCGTCGGCGGCGCGGCATTGCTTCGATCGTCCTTGAGCTGGTCGAGCAGGTCGTAGGCCTTGACCGGTTTCTCTGCCGCGGCGATCAGTTCGAGAACTTGCAGGCGGATTTCGGTCAGGCGCAGGCCGCGTTTCTCGCACGCAGCCGAAACCTCGCGCACGAATGCCTTCGCGTTGTGCGCGTGATGATGCTGTTCAGCAGGTGCGGGTTTGGCGGACATTGTCGACCGATCGGCTTCCACTGGATCATAACATCCACGATTTGGGTGCACATCGAGCTTTCGTCAAGGCCAGCGCCAGCCGGATTCCGTAGCTTGGGCCTCGGTCCACCGATTTGTTGCCATCAAAACAAATGGCGGCGAGCCAACGCCGTCGCTTCTTGAGATCACGGAGAAAAGCGGTGGGCCGAGGCCCACCCTACAGTTGCTTCGCGCCGCAATGCCGACAGTGCGCATCGCCTGCGTCTACCGGTTTCTTGCAGGCCTTGCACTGCGGTGCCGGCCTGGCCACCGGCAGGCACAGCGAGATGATCCAGCCGATCGGACCGAGCGCCGCGCCGAGAATCGCGTCGCGCACGACGGCATTCTTGTACTTGCCGATCCACGCGCCGACGGCGCCACAGGCGATCGTCAGGACCAGCGCCCAGAACCACAATTTTGGATCGGTCACGACCTTCGTGCATTGGTCGATCAGCAGCATCAGCTGCTCGGGATCGCTCGTGTCGGCGGTCGCGAGCGTGGCGAAATCGCAGGCCATCCAGCGCGCCTAAGCGCCGGCCTTGTCGAGCGCTTCCTCGATTCGCTTGAGCGCCCGGTCGCGGCCGGCGAGATAAACCGTGTGATCGATCGACGGCGAAACCTGCGTGCCGGTCATCGCCACGCGCAGCGGTTGGGCAATCTTGCCCATGCCCTCGCCGATCGCGGCCGCGGCCGCCTCGATCGCCTTGTGGATATTTTCCACTTTCCACTCTTCCAGTTCCGCCAGCTGCGCATGGGCGGCTTTCAGCGCCGGCACGGCGGTCGGCGATTTCAGGTGCTTGGCGATGGCGGCGTCGTCCCACTGCGTGATCGGCCCGTACCAGACCGAAGCTTTCTCGGCCATCTCGCGCAGCGTGTGCGCGCGGTCGCGCAAGGCCACCACGACATCGGCCGGCGCCGGGCCGAGCGCCGGATCGAGCCCCTGCATGCGCAGGTTCCATTCCAGATGCGGCGCGACTTCGAGCGGATCGTCGTTTTTCAGATATTGCTGGTTCAGCCAGTTGAGCTTTTCCAGATCGAACCGCGCCGCTGCCTTGTTGACGTCGGACACGTCGAACAGCCGGATCATCTGCTCGCGCGAAAAGATTTCCTGATCGCCGTGCGACCAGCCGAGCCGGACCAGATAGTTCAGCAGCGCGTGCGGCAGGTAGCCATCGTCGCGGTACTGCAGGACGCTGACCGCGCCGTGGCGCTTGCTGAGCTTCTGCCCATCCGGCCCCAGGATCATCGGCAGATGCGCGAATTCCGGAACCGTGGCGCCGAGCGCGTGGTAGATGTTGATCTGCCGTGGCGTGTTGTTGACGTGGTCGTCGCCGCGAATCACCTCGGTGATCGCCATGTCGATGTCGTCGACGACCACGGCGAAGTTGTAAGTCGGAAAGCCGTCGGAGCGGAACATGACGAGGTCGTCGAGTTCCTCGTTGCTCCACTCGACGC
Organism: Rhodanobacteraceae bacterium; assembly: GCA_035455825.1. Classification (GTDB taxonomy): domain Bacteria; phylum Pseudomonadota; class Gammaproteobacteria; order Xanthomonadales; family Rhodanobacteraceae; genus Rudaea. Next base: position 24,523 of record DATIEJ010000303.1, read on the forward strand.
GGCCCTTGACCTTGTCGTTGAACACGACCGCGCCGGCCGACGGGTTCTTGAAGCGGATCACGCGGTTCGGATCGTCGCGCAGCGGTTCGTTGCGCTCACGGTAGTAGCCGTTGTAGCGCGGCTTGACTCCCTGCTCCATCTGCTGGGCGCGCATCTTCTCGAGTTCGTCCTTGGGCTCGTAGGCGTAATACGCCTTGCCGGCCTTGACCATTTCCTCGGCGACCTGGCGATAGCGGTCCAAACGCAGGGTCTGGTAATACGGACCTTCGTCATGGCTCAGCTCGAGCCAGTTCATGCCGTCGATGATTGCCCTGACCGCCAACTCGGTCGAACGCTCGCGATCGGTGTCCTCGACGCGCAGGATGAACGTGCCGCCCCGGCGGCGCGCCTCGAGCCAGCAGAACAGCGCCGTGCGCGCGCCGCCGATATGCAGGAAACCGGTCGGGCTGGGAGCGAATCGGGTACGTACGGTCATGGCCGGGACGAACGAAAAAATTGGTGCGCCAGATTAGCAGATGCGGCGGCTCGCGGGCTCGGCGCCGGGAATCGGCAGCGCCCGCGCGCCGGTTACGAATTTTAACAGCCTGCCGTCCGCGCACCGTCATTGTCATGCGTCCTCGACACGCTACACTGCCTGCCCTGCCCAGGAGCATTCGCTACATGCTGGAACGTCCTGCCGTCGTGCGGCCGATCGTCGCAACGCTGTTTCTCCTGCTCGCCGCGTGCGCCACGCAATCGCCCCGCCAGAGCGCGCCTCCGGTCGGCACGCACGCGCATCTTGCCCTTCTCGAGACGACCGACATCCATACGAATGTCCTGAGCTACGACTATTTCAGGCTTTCCGAAGACCAGGACATCGGTTTCGAACGCGCCGCCACGCTGATCCGCGCCGCGCGCAAGGAGTTCGAAAACAGCCTGACGTTCGACGCCGGCGATACGATCCAGGGCACGTCACTGGCCGACTGGCAGGCTCAGGTGAAACCCCTGCCCTGCGACCGCGAACTGGCGGTCTACAAGGCCATGGACGAACTCGGCTACGACGCCGGCACGATCGGCAACCACGAGTTCAACTACGGGCTGGCGTTCCTGAGCCGGGCGACCGGAACGCCGTTCAACGTCGAGGGCGTGCCGGTCGAAAAGTGCAAAGGTCCACATTTTCCACTCGTCCTCGGCAATGTCTTCAGCGCGAAGGACGGCAAAGCGCTGTACGCGCCGTGGCGAATTCTCGAGCGCAGGATCCACGCGCACGCGCCGGACGGCAGCGCGCGCGACGTCACCTTGCGCATCGGCGTGTTCGGCGTCACGCCGTCGCAGATCATGGAGTTCGACAAGCGCAATCTCGACGGCAAGGTCACGGTCATCGGCATGGTCGAAGCCGCACAGAAGTACGTGCCCGAACTCAGGGCGGCCGGAGCGGACATCGTGGTTGCGCTGGTGCACGGCGGCATCGACACGTCGCCTTATTCATCGAAGACCGAGAACGGCGGCTGGCACGTGGCCGGCGTCCCCGGCATCGACGCGGTCTTGCTTGGCCATTCGCACCAGATCTTCCCGAATCCGGCCGACGCGAAAGCGCGCTACGCAAACCTGCCGGAAGTCGACAACGCGCGAGGCTTCGTCCGCGGCGTGCCGGCGGTGATGGGCAATTACTATGGCAAGAACATCGGCCTCATCGATCTGGCGCTGGTCTGGCAGGACGGCCGCTGGCAGGTCGACCGCGCCGCCTCGCACGCCGAAGTACGCTCGGTGAAGAACGCCGACGGCAGCCACGTCGAGCCGGATGACGCGATCGCGCCGCTGGTCGCGGCCGAGCACGAAGGCACGATCGCCTACGTAAAGACGCCGCTCGGCCAGAGCGACTTCGAGCTCAACACGTATTTCGTCGTCGCCGGCGACACTTCGGCGCTGCGGATCGTCACGGCCGCCGAACGTGAATATGTGGAAACGTATATAAAGTCCAACCTGCCGCAGCTCGCCGGTATTCCGGTCGTGGCGGCCGCATCGCCGTTCAAGGCCGGATTTGGCGGCCCGCGCGACTATACCGACGTCAAAGCCGGACCGCTCTCGATCGCGAACGCCGCCGATTTGTACCTGTATCCGAACACGATCGCGGCCGTGAAGACCGACGGCGCCGGGATCAAGGCCTGGCTCGAGAAATCCGCGGGCGCGTTCAACCGCATCGATCCGGCAAAATCCGAGCCGCAGCAGCTCGTCAACCTGAAAGTCCCGACCTACAACTTCGACGTGATCGAGGGCGGCCTGACCTATCAGATCGACCTCACGCAGCCGATTGGACAGCGCATCGGCAACCTGCGCTACCACGACCAGCCCGTCAGCGGCACGCAGCCTTTCATTGTCGTGACGAACAACTATCGGGCGAGCGGCGGCGGGAATTTCCCCGGCCTCGACGGCAGCAACACCGTGATCTCGGCGCCCGACACGAATCGCGATGTCCTCATGGCCTACATCCGCGCGGCGCGTGAAATCACGCGCGCGCAATTCGGCAGCGAACGCAACTGGCGCTTCGCGCCGGTCAGGACTGCCGGGCCGGTCGTCTTCACGTCGGCTGCGGGCAAGCTCGACCTGGCGCACGCCGCCGGCATCGACAACATCAGCCTCTCGCACGAGAACGCGGACGGCACGGCGGTCTATTCGCTCGATCTTTCGCGCTAGGTTTTCCTTTCCAGCAAAACAAAGACGAGCTCGAGCGACACCATCCCCACCCAACACTCCCCTTGAAGGGGAGGGCTCAAGCGCGCAAAACCAAGCGCAGAGTTCGTGCTATTTGACGTGAATCTTGATCTTCTTTGACACGATCGGCGGGTTGAATTGCATGTGCGCGGCGTCGGCGAAGTCGAGTTGCAGCGTGTGGTCGCCCGGCTCGAGGTGGATCGTGTCCTGGGTCTGGCCCTTGCCGTAGTGCTTGTGCGTCGCGTCGTTCGGAATCGGCGCGTCGAGCGGCGGCAATTCCTTCACATCGATCAGCAGGTGGTGATGGCCGGTGCCCGGAGCCGTTTCGGTCGCCGGGGCGACGGAAATATTCTTGGCGCCGAACTTCACCAGCACGTCCTGACCCACGTGTGCGCCGTTCTTCGGCTCGAGGATCGTGACCGTCGCGTGTGGCGGCGCCTTGGCACGCGCCGGCGCTGCGGCTTTCGCGCCATCCTGCGCGGACGCGACGCTTGCGGCGAAGAGGGTCGCGAGGGTCAACAAGGCAATGGTACGCATGGCTCTTCTCCCTTCGTTGGCGATCCACCGATAATACCCTCAATCGATGACGGTCGGCTTGTGACCGCCCAGCCTGCCCCCATCTGAAATCCCGTGAATAGCGAGCCGCCCAAGCAGACCCCCCACGCGACTGTCTACACCACGCTGCGGCGACTGGCGCCATACGTGTGGAATTACCGCTACCGCGTGCTTCTGGCGATCATCCTGCTCGTTTCGGCGAAGCTCGCGAACATCGGCGTGCCGATAATCCTGAAGCAGATGGTCGACCGGCTCGACATCAAGCTGACGCCGCTCGCCATCCCGGCACTGCTTCTGATCGCTTACGGCGCATTGCGCCTGTCGACCTCGCTGTTCCAGGAATTGCGCCAGGTCGTGTTCGCGCGCGTGCTGGCGCGCACCTCGCGCGAAGTCACGCTGAGCGTGTTCTCGCACCTGCATGCGCTGTCGCTGCGGTTCCACCTCGATCGGCGCACCGGCGGGGTGGCGCGCGACGTCGAACGCGGCATGGTATCGATCGCCGATCTGCTCGACTGGACGATCTACACGATCCTGCCGACCCTGTTCGAAATCGCCATCGTCTCGACGATCCTGATCGTCCACTACGACGTGTGGTTCGCGCTGATCACGATCGCGACGCTGATTGCCTACATCGTATTCACGTTTTCGATCACCGAATGGCGCCTGCGCTATTACCGCGCGAAGAACGAGGCCGACACCGAAGCGAACGCGCGTTCGGTCGACTCGCTGCTGAACTACGAAACGGTCAAGTATTTCGGCAACGAACGCCACGAACTGGGCCGTTTCGACTTCGCGCTCAAGCAGTACGAGGAAGCGACCGTCAAGAGTCTCAAGACGCTTGCCGTGCTGAACATCGGCCAGTCGTGCATCGTCGCGCTCGGCCTGACCCTGCTGCTCTGGCGCGCCGCGGCTGGTGTCGTGGCCGGCACGCTGACTCTCGGCGACCTGGTGCTGGTCAACGCGTTCCTGATCCAGCTGTCGATTCCGCTGAACTACCTCGGCGTGGTCTACCGCGAGGTCAAGCAGGGCCTGACCAACATCGAGCGCATGTTCGCGTTGCTCGACCAGCCGCAGGAAATCCGCGACGCAGCGGATGCCCAGCCGCTCGTCGCGCGCGGCGGCGAGGTGCGCTTCGAGCACGTGTCGTTCAACTACGATCCGGAACGCGCCATCCTGCACGACGTGGATTTTTCCATCCCCCCGGGCAAGACCGTGGCCGTGGTCGGCACGACCGGCGCGGGCAAGTCGACGCTCGCGCGCCTGCTCTACCGTTTCTACGATGTCACGGCAGGCAGCATCCGCATCGACGGCCAGGACATCCGCGAGGTGACGCAGGACTCGCTGCGCGCGGCGATCGGCATCGTTCCGCAGGACACCGTGCTGTTCAACGACACGATCTACTACAACATCGCCTATGGCCGGCCGGCGGCAACTCGCGAGGAGATCGTCGCGGCGGCGAAGGCCGCGCACATCCACTCGTTTATCGAAAGCCTGCCGAATGGTTACGAGACCGGTGTCGGCGAGCGTGGCCTGAAGCTGTCCGGCGGCGAGAAACAGCGCGTCGCGATCGCCCGCACGCTGCTCAAGCGCCCGGCGATCCTCGTCTTCGACGAGGCGACGAGCGCCCTGGACACGCGCACAGAAAAGACGATCCAGGCCGAGCTGTCGGAAATCGCGCGCGACCGCACCACGCTGATCATCGCGCACCGGCTGTCCACGGTCATCGACGCCGACGAGATCATCGTCCTCGACCACGGCAGCATCGTCGAACGCGGTACGCACCGCGGGCTGCTGGAGCAGGCGGGCCGCTACGCAGCGCTATGGGAAATGCAGCAACAGTCGCGCCAGGATGAAACGCCCGCGGGACCGGTCGACGCGGCGTCGGCCGAGCGGGCGATGCATGCGCCGCTCGCGGAGGTCATTCCGGGCTGAGCATGGTCCTCCCGGGACGGCTCATGGGAGCACTTCGTTCCCGTCAGGCAGCCGTCAGCATCCCTTCCGCGTTGTTTTTGCAGTAACATCAAGCGCTAACGGCAATGCCCTGGCGAACGCGTAAGGATAGCCCTCCGTGACCAGTGACAAGTACCTGGTTGTCCACGGCCTCAGCGACGAGGATGAAGCCCATCTGCGTCTGCTGATGCGTCGCGCCGCGCTTGACCACCTCGCCCACCGCTGGCACTGGGGCAGCGAAGACAAGGCCGATCTGATCGTCGTCGATCCTTCCACGTTTGCCGGCCAGATGGCACGCAGCCGCGCGCACGGAAGCGGCCGGCGCTGCGCCGTCTACAGTGCCACGGAGTCGTTGCAGGAAGGCGAACTGCGCCTGGCGCCGCCGATGAAGCTGGAAGTCGTCGCGGAACTGTTCAACGAAGTCGCCACCGCCACGGAGATCGAAGCCAGCGCTTCGTTCGTCCCGGCCAGGGAGGGCTTCTACGAGTTCAACGACCTGGTGCCCAGTGCCGAGGAGATCGAGGAGGTCGAACTGCACCTGGAGAGTGGCGAGCAGCGCGAAGCCAAACCGGCACAAGGCCTCGACGACCTTATCAAGACGGACACCGATGCAGCCAAGCCGGTCTCGGCGCAACTCGAGTTGAAGGAAGACACGACGATCGAAGCCAGCAACCGGGTCACGGCGCGGCGCGAAAGGCGCGTGGCCGACTCGGCCGCGGGCCTGCGCAAGCCCGACCGTACGGGCGAAATCAATCTGTCCACGCCGGCGGTGCTCGAAGCGGCGCCGGCGCACTCCCCGAATTCCCTGCGCGACTACCTGCGTGGCAACCTGCTCGGCGGTCCCGCGACGATCACCCTGATCGGCTCGCCGCCGCTCACACTCGATCCGAAAGGGCGCGTCTACCACAGTCCGGCCAATGCCCTCGGCGCGCTGATGCCGTATTGCAAGCAGGCCCTGCCGGCGCGCGACTGGCATGTGCTGACGACGACCGAACTCGCGCGCGTGCGCAGCGACCAGCCGGCACAACCGTATTCGCGCCTGATCTGGCTCGCAACGCTGGTGCGTTCCGGCGGACGCCTTGCTTCGCACCTCGATCCGGGCGGCCGCTACAAGCTCAAGGATGGCGTGCAGATCGAGGCGGACCAGCCCAGCCATGCGCGCATCGGCAACGTCATGCGCGACATGGCCAAGCTCAATGAAATTGCCGCCGTCAGCGGTGCGCCGATGAGCGAGGTGTTCGACGTCATCAATGCCTACGAGGCGATTCACGCGCTCGAGACTGAAAAGCGCGAATCGCGCTATACCGAGCCGGTAAACGTGGGACTGTTGGCGCGGCTGCGCAAGTCGTTGTTCGGCCGCTAGCGTCGCTTCACCTCCCGCCGGATGCATTCTTCAAAGTCCGTGCTGCAACTGGCGCGCAGCCTGTTGCTCACGGCAGCGTGCCTGCTCGCGCATTCCACGGCGGCCGCCGAAGACCGGGGTTTGCCGCCGCGCACACAATGGCGCGCCAGCAGTTCTTCGGTTGAAACGCCGGCCATGGCGTCGGCGTTCGCGATCGACGGCAACGACGCGACGCGCTGGGGCGGCGCATTTTCCGCCGGACATTGGCTCCAGGTCGATCTGGGCAGCGTCGCGAGCGTCGCCGGCGCGCTGATCCACTGGGACAGCGGCTTCGCGGCTGCCTATCTGATTCAAGGGTCGCGCGATGGCCGCGACTGGTTCACCGCCTACGAAACGTCCGATGCGCAAGGCGGCATCGATTACGTGTTCTTCCCGCCGGTGCAGGCGCGCTACCTGCGTCTTGCCAGCGTGCCGCGCACGGCCGACTGGGGCGTGTCGGTCTTCGAGTTCGAGCCGCTGTCGATGCGCGACGCGCCGCGCATCAGCGGATTGGCTTCCGGCGGCAACCCAGCGACGTTATGGTGCCAGGGACAGGCGCGAGCGCTCGCACGCACGCATGGCGCGAACGAACTGCTGATCGATCTGCCGCGCGCGCTGCCTACCGCGGGCCTCGAAGTGTGGTGGGGTGCCGCGCGCAACGGCGCGAAGCTCGAAGCACGCGGAACAAACGGCAAATGGGCGCCGCTGGCCGACGACCCCGGATCACTCGGCGATGCATCGTATCTGGCCGCGCGCGAGCCGCACACGGTGAACGCTCTGCGGCTGACCGTGCTGCCGGCGCGCGATGCACCGCCTGCGATCACGCGCCTGCGTCTGCTGAGCCCGGCCCGCGTTATGACGCCGATGAAGCGCTACGAGATCGTGGCCGCGCGTGCAAATCGAGAACTGTTTCCGGCGTCGCTGCACGGGCAACAAGTCTACTGGACCGTGGTAGGCGTGCCGGCGGCGCAGCAGAAAACCATATTCGACGAATGGGGCAACGTCGAGGCTTTCAAGAGCGCCCCACTAGTGCAACCGCTGTGGCGCGATGCTTCCGGCCGTGCGGCTGCCGCGCCGGCGACGCAAGTCAAACACGGCCTGCGCGAAGGCTGGATGCCGATGCCTTCGGTCGAATGGGCGCTGCAGCCGGGCTTGTCGCTGCGTACCGAAGCTGTCGCGGTCGAGGAAACCGGCGGGCCCGTCACGCTCGTGCGCTATCGCCTGCGCAATACCGGAGGGAGCCGCGTCGAGGGATCGTTGTCACTTGTCGTGCGGCCGATGCAGATGAATCCCCCGTGGCAGAACGGCGGGCCGTCGCCGATCCGCACGATCAGCATCGACGGCGCAACGCAACCCGAAGTGCGCGTCAACGGGCGCGTCTTGCTCGTCTCCCTGACGAGCGCCGATGCGCTTGGCGCTTCGGCGTTCGGCGCGCACGGCGAAGATGAAATCACGCGCCATGTCGCATCCGGCACGACGCCCGATTCGACCAGGGCCAGCGACGACGACGGCCTTGCTGCGGCGTTGCTGAGCTATCGCATCGAAGTAGAACCGGGCGCGCAGCGCGACGTCGTGATCGCGTTTCCGCTCGGCAAGGAGCGCATCGATGCGACCGCGGCTACGTTGCCGGATGCTCCGGCGGTCGATCGAGGCCAGCTGATCGGAACGCTGGAACCGGGCGCCGGTTTCGATGCGCGTGCCGGCGAGGTTGCAGCGGGCTGGCAGCAACGTCTGGGGCACATCGACTTGTCGCTGCCGGACCGCTCGCTCGTCGACATGCTGCGCGCGCAGGCCGCGTACATGCTGATCAACCAGTCCGGTCCGTCGATGCAGGCCGGTCCACGCAACTACAACCGCTCGTTCATCCGCGACGGCTCGGCGACGGCGGCGATCCTCGCACGCATGGGCATGGCAAAAACCGCGCGCGACTATCTGCACTGGTACGCCGATCACGCGGTTCACGAAAACGGTCTCGTGTCGCCGATCCTCAACAACGACGGCAGCGTCAACACCGGCTTCGGTTCGGACGTCGAATACGACAGCCAGGGCGAGTTCATCTGGCTGGTCGCGGAGATCGCGCGGCTCGACGGCGGCGCCGCCAGCGTTCACGACTATCTGCCGAAGGTGCGGCTCGCGCTGCAGTTCCTCAAGCAACTGCGCGAGCGCACGCTCGCGCCGGGCTACATGGCCGATCGACCGGCGCCGGAACGGTTCCACGGGATCATCGCCCCTTCGATCAGCCATGAAGGCTACTCGACCCCGACGCACAGCTACTGGGACGACTACTGGGCATTGAAGGGCTGGCACGACGGCGCCTGGCTGGCCGAACAGTGGGGCGACCGCGAACTGGCCAAGTTCGCGCACGAACGGTACACCGCATTGCGCGATTCGGTTGCCGCATCGATCCGCGCCACGATGGCGTGGAAAGGCGCCGACTACATCCCGGCCGCGGCCGACCTCGGCGACGGCGATCCGGCTGGCGTGTCGATCGGCGTCGATCCTTGCGGACAACAGGACCTGATGCCGGCCGATGCGCTCGAGCGCACGTTCACGCGCTATCTCGACGACGTGCGCAAGCGCGAGGCGCCGGATGCGCTTTTCGCCTACACGCCGTACGAACTGCGCAACATACTGACGTATGTGCACCTGAATCGGCCGCAGGATGCCGACGAACTGCTGCGCGACCTGCTGTCGGGACGGCGTCCGGCCGAGTGGCAAGTGCTCGCCGAAGTCGTGCACTCGCGCCTGCGCCATCCGGGATACCTCGGCGACATGCCGCACACCTGGATCGGATCGGAATACGCGCGCACGATTTTCGGCATGCTGATGCGCGAGGACGATGCGCGCCTGCAACTGCTGCCGGGCGCGCCGCCGTCCTGGGTCGCCGGCGGCGGACTGCGCGTCGGCGGCTTGCCGACCGCTTACGGAGCGCTGTCGATGAGCGCGCGCCAGCAGGATGCGACGCTGCGCGTGACGCTCGAACCGGGCCTGCGTGACGGCACGCCGGTTCAGGTCTGGTGGCCGACGCGGCAGCGACCAAAGAACGTCACCGTCGATGGCAAATCGCGATCCGACTTCAGCGCCGATGGCATTGCTCTCGAGCGGCCGTTCCACGAGCTGAAGGCCGAATGGTGAAGCACGAGCGCGGCTCGGTGGCGGCCGCGATCCGGGCCGGCGCAACGCGCCCGACCGGGTACCGTCACATTTGCGACATTTTCCCGTAATCCACTTTTCAAATCCGCCGGTTAGCGTGCAGGCACCAGGAGTGCATCTGCATGCGAGTCGGCAAAGCCAGCACAACAAGTTCGATCGGGACCGGGCGCAGGGCTTCGGCTGACACCGCCCGCACGCGGGCAGCCGGCGCGGACCTCGTCGATCGCCCGGGCTCGGCCGGGAGCGTGCCGTGACCGTGCTGCAGGTATGGCAGACGCTCGACCGGCGCAGTGGCGAATGGCGCTGGTGCCTGCGCTGGAACCGCTGGGCCGCGCAACGCGCACTCGTGCGCTTCTTCGGCATCGTCAGCCGCCTCGGCGACGGCGCTTTCTGGTACGCGCTGATCGCGACGCTCGCATTGTTTGGCGGCAGTCACGGCCGTGTCGCCGCGCTGCATCTGGCCCTCACTGGCCTCGCGGCCGCCCTGCTCTACCGGCAACTCAAGCGCTGGACGCGCCGTCCGCGGCCGTTTCACGCACACCACGAGATCGTCGCGCACATCGCGCCGCTCGACGAATTCAGCTTTCCGTCCGGCCACACGCTGCATGCGGTGAGTTTCAGCGTGATCGCGCTCGCCTATTTCCCGTTGCTCGCGCCGCTGCTCGTGCCGTTCACGCTGCTGATCGGCGCGTCGCGCGTCGTGCTCGGCCTGCACTATCCGAGCGACGTGCTGGCGGCAACCGTGATCGGCTGCGGGCTGGCCGGCGCGTCGCTCCGGATCAGTTCCGCGTGGCTTGCGTGATCGGCGCCTGCGCCGCGGCGGCGCCGGCGATGCGCCCGCTGGCCAGACACGCGGTCAGCAGATAACCGCCGGTCGGTGCTTCCCAGTCGAGCATCTCGCCGGCGCAGAAGACGCCGGGCAGGCATTTGATCATCAGGTTGTCGTCGAGCGCTTCCATGCGCACGCCACCGGCGCTGCTGATCGCCTCGTCGAGCGGACGCGGACGCGTGAGTGTCAACGGCAACGCCTTCAGCGTCGCGGCGACTCGCTCCGGATCCGGCAACTGGTCTTTCGGCAACACTTCATACAGCAGGCCGGCCTTCACGCCCTCGATTCCGGCATGGCGCCGCCAATGTTCGCTCAACGTCCGGCTGCCGCGCGGCTTGGCCAGGTCCAGAACCAGCCGCCGCATGTCGCGGCCCGGCGCCAGATCGAGGCGGATTTCGGTCGCGCCGCGCGCAGCGATCGCATCGCGCAGCCGTGCGCTCAAAGCGTAGATCAGGCTGCCTTCGACTCCGGTTGCAGTGATGACGAATTCGCCTTGCTGGCGCACTACCTGTCCGTCGCTATCGGTCCATTCGACGACGACCGGCTTCAGCGGATGGCCGGCATGGCGCGCGGCAAAGTGCTCGCTCCAGCCGATGTCGAATCCGCAATTCGCCGGCTGCAGCGGCGCAATCGCGACGCCGCGTTCGTCCAGCAACGGGACCCAGGAGGCGTCCGATCCGAGCACCGGCCAGCTGCCGCCGCCGAGCGCGAGCACGACCGTATCGGCGAATACGTGACGCTCGCCATCGGGATGCACGAAGCGCAGGTCGCCATCGTCGCACCAGCCCAGCCAGCGATGCTGCATGTGGAAGCCGACGCCACCGGCGCGCAAGCGCCGCACCCAGGTGCGCAGCAACGGCGCGGCCTTCAGGTCCGTCGGGAAAACGCGGCCGGACGTGCCGACGAAGGTTTCGACACCCAGTCCGCGCGCCCACTCGCGTATCTCGTTCGCGCCGAACTGCGCCAGCCACCTTCCGACTTCATCCTGGCGCGCGCCGTAACGCGCCGCGAAAGCGTCCGCACTTTCGGAATGCGTGAGATTCAAGCCGCCCTTGCCGGCAATGAGGAATTTCCGTCCGGCCGACGCGAGGCGATCGTAGAGCTGTACCTCGGCGCCGGCCGCGCGCGCGACCTCGGCTGCCATCAGTCCGGCCGGGCCGCCGCCGATGACGACGACGCGACGCGCATCGGCATGCGCCGCACCGGCTGCGCTGGTATCGACAGTCGACTTGTCGCCGCTTTCCCCCACATTACCGGACATGAGCCAGGATCCTTCGCGAGAATGCCAACCACCGCTCGCTCCCCGAGACGGATCGTTGCCGGCAGTCTGCTCTCAGTGCCGATTTGCGCGCAACCGGCAAGCGTGGCCACCGTTGCGAAATCCGGAATCGCCCACATGATTGGCCGATGAACAATCCAACGGTATCCACACCCATGCCGGCGTTGTTCGTCGGCCACGGCTCGCCGATGAATGCGATCGAAGACAACGCATTCACGCGCGGCTGGCAGGCCGTGGCGCGGGCAATCGCAAAGCCGAAGGCGATCCTGTGCGTTTCGGCGCACTGGGAAACGCGCGGTGTCGGCGTGTGCTCGGCCACGCAACCGGAGACGATCCACGATTTCGGTGGATTTCCGCAGGCGCTGTTCGACGTGCGCTACCCTGCACCCGGCGACCCCGCCCTGGCACATCGCGTCGCGGCGATGGTCAAGAGCGTGTCGGTGCAGGTAACGCCGGAATGGGGCCTCGATCACGGCGCATGGAGCGTGCTGCGCATCATGTATCCGCATGCCGATGTCCCGGTCGTGCAGCTCAGCCTCGATACCAGCCAGCCCGGAGCCTTCCACCTCACCCTCGGCCGCGAGCTTGCACCGCTGCGCGACGAAGGCGTGTTGATTGTCGGCAGCGGCAACGTCGTCCACAACCTGCGCCTGTTCAACTTCCGCGATCCGGCGCCAGCAGCCGATTGGGCCGCCCGCGCCAACACGCTGCTGCGCGAGCGTATCGAAGCCGGCGACACCGGCGCATTGGCCGACTGGCGCAAGCTCGGCCCCGACGTGGCACTCGGCATTCCGACGCCTGAACATTATTTGCCGCTGTTATACGTTCTGGGCGCGCGCCGCGAAGGCGACGGCATCCGCATTTTCAATGACGTGGTCACGAGTTCGCTGTCGATGACGTCGGTGATGGTTGGGTGACCGGGCACTGCGTGATTCGTTGGTATTGAGAGAAATCGAAGTCGAGTTGTTGCTTGTGCTTCTGCGGCAGGATGCCGCCAAAACGGGGCCCCTGTGGCGCGGCGAGCGGGTGGAGGAAAAGCCCGCAGGGTCGCGCGCAGGATGCGCGCGAGGGCGCTGCGCGCACATGGATGTGCGCTCAGCGACCCCCGGAACCCGCTCGCGAACCTGGAGGGCAGGATGCCCGGAAGGCGCGCTACTAGGGGTGTGTTTCTTTTGGTGACTTTTCTTTGCACAAGCAAAGAAAAGTTACCCGCTCGCCCGCAGGGCGAGTGGAAGCTCTGCTTCCGAACGAGAAACCAAGATCAAAATGGATTCCCGCTTCCGCGGGAATGACGTCAAGAGAGAGCTGGATTCCCGCTTCCGAGGGTATGACGTCAAGAGAGAGAACTGAATTCCGGCTTCCGCCGGAATGACGAACAAGAGAGAACAGGCGAGGGGACAGCCCGCCGGCAGCTACTGCGCGGCCGTCAGCGCCTGCGGCGGCTCGTCGACCAGATAGTGTGTCGGCGGCACGCCGAACGTGCGCCGGAACATCGCGGTGAATGCGCTCGGGCTGCTGTAGCCGACATCGAGCGCGGTCGACGTGACCGAGTGGCCGGTCGCCAAGCGCGACAGTGCGTCGACGAGGCGAACGTTCTGGCGCCAGGTTGCGAAGCTCATGCCG
>DATIEJ010000304.1:0-5219 GCA_035455825.1 Rhodanobacteraceae bacterium
AATGCCGTGACTGGCGATGATCCCGGAGAACCTGTTCACGTTGCGCTGAGTGTGCGCAACGGTGAACCCCTGGGCGCGGAAGTCAGCGGTCGCGGCGGCAAGGAGCACATCGCGCTCGGCGACACGGCCTTCGGCCGCGAACGGCTGCTTGTCGTGGTCGCGCTGCGAATGCCCGCTGCAGCCGTTGCGCGCACCGAGACGACGTTGCCGGCTGCCGCGCAGCGGGCGTTCGCGGAGGCCGGCACGCTGATTCTCGGCGTGACCGATACCGGCTCGGCCGAGCGCGTGCTCGGACTGCTCGAGAGTGCCCTGAGCGCAGCGCCAGACCACGCCGGCGCGTTGCGCACGTACGCGCGCGCTCAGCGCCTGCACGCGGTCCTGGGACGCAACGCCGCCGATGCGCGCGAACGCCGTCTGCTCGCACGCGACGCATTGCGCCGCGCCGTCCACGCCGACCCGCGCTCTGCAGGCATCGCCGCCGATGTCGCCGGACAGCTGTTCTGGGGCGAATGGAATTCTAAGGAAGCCGCCGACTGGTTTGCGCTGGCCCGGCGCGCCGCGCCGCAGGATGCCGAAGTGTTGCGATCCTATGCGTGGTTTGCGCTGGCCGACGATCGGATCGACGCGGCGCTCGAAGCGATGAATGCCGCGCTGGCGGTGGCGCCGCTGAGCGTGGACCTGCATTCGGATCTGGGCTGGTTCTATTTCCGCACCGGCCGCTACGACGATGCGTTGCGCCAATGCCGCGCGGCACTGCAAATGTCGGCTCGCGATGCGTCGGCGCAGACGTGCGAGGAACGGGCATTGGCGGAGCTCGGGCATCCCGACCAGGCCTGGGAGGCGCTGCAACGCCACGCGCCGGAATGGCTCGACGCGCGCAGCATGCAGGAATTTTCCAGCGCGGGACCCGATCGGGCCTATCGCATGGCGATGCATCTTGCCGCGGCGAGGACGCGCGAGCGCTTCGGCGCGGGTTTCGAAAGCGCCAGCCTCGAAGCGATCGCCGGCGACCGTAGCGCGGTCGATGCCGATCTTGCCGCCGCGGTGGCGCTGGGCGACCCGGGCTTGCACATGGCTCGCGTGACGCCGGAACTGGCCCGGATGCTGGGCGCTCCGGCCGTGCGCCGTCTCGCCGATGCCGGGGTTGCCACGCTCAGGGCCGGCGACTCCGGATGAGCGACGGCTGGAGAACCGATGGGTGAATCGCCTATGATTCACCCGTAATGTCCCAGAGCCAGTCACTCACTATCCTGTTCGCCGACGTCAGCGGCAGCACCAAGCTGTTCGAGACGCGCGGCGACGTCGAGGCGCGGCGCCTCGTCTCGGCCATGCTCAACGCGCTGGCTGAAGTCACCGGCAGGCATGGCGGCCGCGTCATCAAGACGATCGGCGACGAAATCATGTGCACGTTCCCGGGGCCGATGCAGGGCCTGCTCGGCGCGATCGACATGCAGAAGCGCATCGCCCAGGACGTGCTGTTCGCCCAGCTCAGCCTGGCGATCCGCGTCGGCCTGCATCACGGCGACACGCTCGTCGAGGACAACGACGTCTACGGCGACGCGGTCAACACGGCCGCGCGCATGGCGTCCCTGGCCAAGCGCGAGCAGATCATCACGACGGCGAGCACGGTGCGCCTGCTGACGAATGCCGGCATGCTGCGCACGCGCTCGGTCGGCACGGCGCGCGTGGCCGGCAAGCAGCTGCCGATCGATATCGTCGACGTGACCTGGCAGGAAGACACGTCGAACGTGACGATGGTGCAGCGCGCGATCCGCCTCGATGCGAGCCCGCAGACGCGCATCCACCTGCGCTTGCGCTATCGCGGCCAGGCGCTCGAGCTGGACGAGCTGTCGCCGCCGTTCACGCTCGGCCGCGACGCGACCAGCAGCCTGATGGTCGAAGCCGAGTGGGTGTCGCGTTACCATGCCCTGATCGAATACAAACGCGGCTTCTTCGTCCTCAGCGACCGTTCGACGAACGGCACCTACATCCAGTTCGGCGACGACGACGAACTGCGTCTGCATCGCGACGAAGTGCATCTGCGCCGCGGCGGCATCATCAGCCTGGGCCAGACGATCGCCCTGAATCCGGACCACCTGCTGTACTTCCAGTGTGGTGAGTCCTGAGGCGCCGAGACGTCTGGTCGGTCGCGCTGCCGACGGCAGTCGGATCAGGGAGGCTCGAAGCCGTTCTTGAAAATGAGTTCGACGTACTCGAACGCGCCGATGTCGCAAGCAGAACCGGAAGGGCGGTGCACGCCGCGTTGATCCGTCGTGACCGGTGAGCCAAGGTCGTCGGTGCAGCCGGACGGGTTGCCCTTGTCGATGGCCGAGCCGCCGGGCGAAATCGCATGCGTCTGGGTCGGGCCGCCGTTGAACTGCAGTGGTCCGAGCAGCGGGTTGTCCGAACTGTACGAGCCAGCGACGGAGCAATGGCTGGCATCGACGAACTCCAGGACGTTGTAGCCCTGCGAGGTGATGGTTCCGACGCAGTCGTCGACGTCCAGGGTCGGGGGCACAGTCGGGATAACGATTTCATTGCCGGCGACGATGCTGTCGACGACGGTCAGCGTGCCGGCCGCCGCATTCGAAATACCGCCGCCGACGTTGAAACCCGACTCATCGTCGTTCGCGCGGTTCTGGGTCACGGTAACGTTGTACAACCCGGTCGTACCGGAGTTATTGTGCAAGCCGCCGCCATTGCCGTCGCTGAAATTTCCGGAAATCGTATCGTTGATCAGAGCCAGCGGATAGCCGCCATGGTATATGCCGCCGCCGACCGCGGCGCGATTGCCGCTGATCGTGCTGTTGCGGATCGTGACCGCGTAACCGATCAGGAATAATCCGCCGCCGTACCCTGGAGACGACGTGCCGCTGTAGGTGCTGTTGCCGCTGATCGTGCTGTCGGTAATCGTCAGCGTGCCTTGGCTGTACATGCCGCCGCCGTAGGCGTTGTGCGCGCCAGTCTTGTTGTTGGCGAGCAGGCAGTTCGTCATCGTCAGCGGTCCGGCATTGTAGATGCCGCCGCCCCAGTCGTTGAGCCCGTTCGCGGTGTTGTCGGTAACCGCGACGTTGTCCAGCGTCAGGATTCCGACGTTGTAGATTCCGCCAGCGACATTTGCCGAGAAACCGTTCTTGATCCTGAGGCCGGACATGCTGACGGAAACGTCGCCATTCGTGCAGGACTGGTTCTGCTGGTTGACGACGTTGCCGACGCACCGGAACACCACGAAGACGCGCTGGCCGGTACCATTGCCGTCGATGATCGTGCTGTTCGGGCCTGCGCCGGTGATCGTGACGCTGTCGCTGACGATGAGGTCGGCCGTGATGCTGTCCTGGGTGCTGGTCAGGCTCAACAGGTACGTCGCGTTGGCCTGGAGCACGATCGTGTCGGCGCCGGCAAGCTTGTTGGCCTCTTCGATCGCTGCGCGCAATGTGCAGATGTGATTGCCGGCAGCCGTTTCGCAGACGCCGTTGCCGGCATTGGCATCGTGGACGTCGGCCGTGCTGTTGACGGTAAATATGGCCGCCAGCGCAGCGCAACTGCCGAAGCATGCGCACACGGCGAAAACCATCAGTACCGCGCAGGCATGCCTGACGAGGTGACGCACTGTGGTGTAGACGCATTCTGACTTCATTCGTGCCTCGTCGATCGCAACAACCCGTGTTCGCGCCGACTGGCGTGCGTGCGGGCAACGGTCGATAACAATCAACGCCATGCGGCGGCGAAGTGCGTCATGTGCTGCAGCGGCACGCGCCGAGACCGGCGCGAGCGACGAGAGACGGTCGGTAAGGGGCGAGGGGCGAGCGGCGAGAGGTCAGAGGTCAGATGTAACAGGCAAGAGAGGCAAGTGGCAAGAGGCATGATCGAGAGCGACCTGCTTTTACTCGTCCCTCGTCCCTCGTCCCTCGCCCCTGCCTCACTCAAACCCCGACTTGAACACCGTGTCCGCCACTGCTGACGTCTGGAAAATGCCGAGCGGCGCGTAGCCGCTATAGTCGGGAAATACGTAGCCGACATTCGCATTGCCGAGGCGCGCGACCAGCGCTTCGGCGAGCACTCTTCGATAGTCGGTGGTCACGGCGACGTCGGCACCTTCGAACAACTGATCGCTGGCCAGGCCCGGGAATGTGCCGTAGATCTGGCCGCCATTGACCGATGCGCCCATGGCGAGCATCACCGTGCCGTAGCCGTGATCGGTGCCGCCCGACGCGTTCTCCTGCACGCGCCGCCCGAATTCGCTGACGGTCACGACGCTGACATTCTTCATGTAGTTGCCAGCGGCGTCGGTCGAAAGGTCGGTATAGAAGGCGTTGAGTCCGTCGTTCAATACCTGCACCTGGTTGCCGAAATAATCGTAGCTGTCGGCCGGGCTGCCCTGGCCGTTGTGCGTGTCCCAGCCACCTAGGTCGACCGTTGCGATGCGCAGGCCGACGTTGTGCTTCACCAGCTGCGCGATGTTCTGCAGCTGCAGGCCGAAGCCGCCGCCGCCGTAGTTCGCGCCGCCGGATGGCTGGTAGCCGCCGGTGTTGCTCGCCGAATAGGTGCTGAAGTTGATCGCGCGGAAGAGACTCAGCGAGTCGAGCGCCGCCAGGCCCGCCGGAGCGAGCGGCAGCGTGCTCGATTGCCACAGCGACGGCAGGACCTCGACTACTCCCTTAAGGCCCGCGATGCCCGAATTGTCGGCGGCATTCCACGGCCAGTTGCCCAGGTCGAGGCGAAAATCCTGTCCGCTGTTCATCGTGATCGCTTCCGTGCTGCCGAGCAGGCTCGACGCCGTGATGCTGCCCATGCTGACGGCAGGCACCGGCACGTTGGCAGGCAGGTTCGCGCTGACAAGGTGGCGCGTCAGCCAGCCGATGCCGCTGCCGGTGCCACCGCCGACGCCGGTTTCGAGGTTGGCCTGTGCTTCGAAGTGGCTGCGCACGACAGGATTCGGCGCCATCTGTCCGGCTCCGACGACGAGCGCGAGATGGCCCTGCGTGTACAGCGACTTCAGTGCGGCGGCGCGTGGATGCAACTGCCAGTTCGTGCCGCCCAGCGGCAGACCGGCGCCGGTGCCGGTGTACGGCACGCGCGTGTTGTCGCGATTGGCTTCGTAGTTGCCGCGGTCGGGATGGCCCTGGCCCGGCGACAGCAGGCTCAGCGCATCCATTGCCCCGCGCAGGAACACGACGACCAGCGTGTCCTGCGTCGTGCTTGCGGTGGCTCCGAACGCG
>DATIEJ010000305.1:0-2617 GCA_035455825.1 Rhodanobacteraceae bacterium
TCAATCGAAATCGGCGGCCAGTGCCGACCGTGACGCCTGGTTCAGTACGCTTCGCTCGGAATAGTGCGGATGATTCACGCGCAGCTCGACGGCCGCGCCGCGCTTGAATGCGCCGACCTGCGCGCCATCGAGATCGAAGCGCAGGAAATGCACGGCCGAGGTTTTCTGCTCGGTGCTGCGATCCATGTCTTCGTCGGCGATCGCGAGCACCGGGGGCAGGTCCTCGATGTGCAGCGCAATGCGGTGCTCGATGCCGTGCAGTTCCAGCAGGCGCCGCGCGCGCTCTTCCGGGTCGGGGTACTCGATCAGCATCGTCGCCTTGAGATTGCTGCCGTCGGGGATCAGTGGATTGTACGCGTCGAGTTCGTCCTGGATGCCGGCGGCCTCGAAGATGCGTTCGACCCGCAACATCTCCTGGATCTGGTACTGGATCGTGAGCCGGTCCTCGAACAGCAGCGTCACATGCGCGCCGATCGACACCTTGCGCGGTTGCTTGTGCTCGAGCACGCGGGCGCGAAACGCCGGTCGCTCGCGCGAATAAGCTTCAAGCGTGTAGAGGTCGGCTGGCGTGAGTTTGTTCATGGGTCTCCGGCAAGGGCATTTTTTGACGCGGATGGCGCGGATTTACGCGGATAAAATCGGATAGAGCAGAAGGACAACTGATCTTCGTTGTAGAGACGTTACAGGCCCGGTCCGACATCACGGGAGTGCGCGATCACCGGTATGCATTTTTTGCTCTCATCCGCGTTTATCCGCGTAAATCCGCGTCATCCGCGTCCAAGTCTTTGCGTCTCAGATTCCATAAGCCTGACGCAGCAGAGAGATCGGACTCTCGGCGCGCGGATTGTCGCCGAGGCCGTGCGCGATGTGACTGCCCGCCATCGGGCAATCGCTGGCGAAGTGCGCGGCCGCGATCTGCTGCACGCGCGCCTCGACCGGCTTGGCGATCTTGCGCGACAGCGCATATGTCCTGGTCTTGACGCCGTACGTGCCGTCATGGCCGGAGCAGCGTTCGATCATCTGGATCTCGGTGTCCGGCACGAGCGCCAGCACGTCGCGCGTCTTCGGGCCGATGTTCTGCACGCGCTGATGGCATGGCGCGTGATAGGCAATCCTGCCGAGTGCCTGCTTGAAATCGGTCTTGAGCGAGCCGGCCTGGTGCCGCAGCCACAGATACTCGAACGGGTCGAAGATGTGACGCTTGACCAGCTGCACGTCGGCGTCGTCCGGAAACATCAGCGGCAGTTCCTGCTTGAACATCAGCACGCACGATGGAATCGCCGCGGTGATGTCATGGCCGTCGCGGATCGCGGCGGCAAGCACCGGGATATTTTGCTCTTTATACTTTGCCACACTGTCGAGGTCGCCGAGCTCGAGCTTCGGCATGCCGCAGCAGACCTCGCGCGCGACCAGGGCAACGCCGATGCCGTTGTGACGCAGGATCGCCGCGAGGTCCTCGACCGGTTCCGGCGTCGAGTAATTGCAGTAGCAGGTCGCGAACAGGGCGACCTTGCCGCGCGTGCGGCCGGCTGCCTGCGGCGGGCCAACTCCGTCCAGATTCTTCAGGCGCTTGCGCGCCGTCGGGCTCGCGTAGGCCGGCACGCGCGCATCGCGGTGCACGCCGAGCGTTTTCTCCAGCAGCTTGCGTCCGGCCGGGCTGCGGTTCAGCGCGTTGACGGCATCGACAACGATCGGGATCGTCGACAACTTGCCGACCGCCGTGGTCGACGAAAGCACCTTCGCGCTGAGCGGCGTCTCCCCGCGCTTGTGGCTGGCCGCTTTCGCCCGCAACATCAGGTGCGGGAAATCGACGTTCCACTCGTGCGGCGGCACGTACGGACATTTGGTCTGGTAACACAGGTCGCACAGATAGCACTGGTCGACGACCTTGGCGTAGTCGGACTTCGCGACGCCATCGATCTCCATCGTGCTCGATTCGTCGACGAGGTCGAACAAGGTCGGGAATGCCTGGCAAAGACTGACGCAGCGCCGGCAACCGTGGCAGATATGGAAGACGCGCTCGAGTTCGGCATCGATCGCGTCCTGGTCGTAGAACTGCGGATTCTTCCAGTCCAGCGCATGCCGGGTCGGCGCATCGAGGCTGCCTTCGCGCGGAGTGGTGCTCGGTGGGACGCTCGACATCTGCGGGTCGCCTGCGCTCTGAACCCCTCTCCCATCGGGAGAGGGGCAGGGGTGAGGGTCGGGGAACTTGCAACGTCGCGAATATACCGGACCCTCATCATCCGGCCTTTCGCGCCCTTCTCCTGTCGGGAGAAGCGGCTGGCTTACCCGATCTCTGTCAGCGCCTTGGTAAACCGGTTCGCATGCGAACGCTCGGCCTTGGCCAGCGTCTCGAACCAGTCGGCGATTTCGCCGAAACCTTCGTCGCGCGCGGCCTTGGCCATGCCCGGATACATGTCGGTGTATTCGTGCGTTTCGCCGGCGATCGCCGCCTTCAGGTTGTTCGACGTGCTGCCGATCGGCAGGCCGGTGGCAGGGTCGCCGCTGGCTTCCAGGTGCTCCAGATGGCCATGTGCGTGGCCGGTTTCGCCTTCGGCCGTGGAACGGAATACCGCGGCGACATCGTTGTAGCCCTCGACGTCAGCCTTGGCGGCGA
>DATIEJ010000306.1:0-26667 GCA_035455825.1 Rhodanobacteraceae bacterium
GCGCGACCCGGTGAGCGGCGAGATGGCGATGCTCGGGCCGGACGATCTCGCGCAACTGCCCGAGGAGCACCTCGGCGCGCTGGCGATCCGCGCGTTTCGCCCGGGCAGCATCAACCTGCAGAAGTACCTGGCCGACGAGGGCGGCTATCCGCGCTGGCATTGCGAGCTGTACCCGCCGATCAACGACCCGGCGTGCGAGACGCTGCATCGCACCCTGCTCTGGACGCTGTACCTCAACGACGGGTTCGACGCAGGCGAGACCGAGTTCCTGCACCAGCGGCGCAAGATCAGGCCGCGCGCCGGCTCGCTGCTGCTCGCGCCGGCCGGCTTCACGCACACGCATCGCGGCAACATGCCGCGCGGCGCCCACAAGTACATCGCGACGTCCTGGGTGCTGTTCCAGCGTGGCGAGGCGGTGCATGCGATGAAGTAGGCTTCAGCGCGCGAACAGGTCCGCCTGCGGCCCGTGCGCGCGCGGCGGCGCGAATTGCGTCGTGTCCAGCGTGACGTTACGCGAACGCGCATAGCCGAAGCGCCGGCAGGCCACCGCGAAGCGCTGCCGGATCAATTCGGCGAACTGGCCCTCGCCGCGCATGCGCGAGCCGAAACGCGGATCGTTGTCGCGTCCGCCGCGCATCTGCCGGACCAGGCTCAACACATGTTCGGCGCGCTCAGGAAAATGCAGTTCGAGCCATTCGCGCACGAGATCCTTCAGCTCCCACGGCAGGCGCAGCACGGTGTAGCCGGCGGCGCGCGCGCCGGCCGCGTGGGCGCGTTCGAGGATCTGCTCGAGCCAGCGGTCGGTCAGCATCGGGATGATCGGCGCGACGAGAACGCCGCACGGCACACCGGCGGCGTTGAGCGCGCCGATCGCTTCGATGCGACGGTGCGGAGCACTCGCGCGCGGTTCGAGCTTCGCCGCCAGATGGTTGTCGAGCGACGTGACCGAAAGGAAGACGTGGACGAGATTCTGCGCGGCCAGCGGCACGAGCAGGTCGAGATCGCGTTCGACCAGCGCGTTCTTCGTCACGATCGTCAGCGGGTGCTTGTGCTCGGCCAGCACTTCGATGACCTGGCGCGTGATCCGGTAGCGCCGTTCGATCGGCTGGTACGGATCGGTGTTTGCGCCGAGGTTGATCGGACTGACCTTGTAGCTTGCCTTGGCCAGTTCGGCGCGCAGCAGTTCGACCGCGTTCGTCTTGGCGAACAGTTTGGTCTCGAAGTCCAGGCCCGGCGACAGGTTCAGGTACGAATGCGACGGCCGCGCATAACAGTAGATGCAGCCGTGCTCGCAGCCGCGATACGGGTTGATGCTCTGGTCGAACGCGACGTCGGGGGAATCGTTGCGGCTGATGATGCTGCGCGCGCGCTCCTCGGTGACTGTCGTCGTCGGGCGCGGCACCGCTTCCTCGTCGTGCTCCCAGCCGTCGTCGACGCCTTCGGCGCGAGTCGACTCGAAGCGTCCCTCCCGCTTCGAGGCAGCGCCGCGGCCCTTGATCGCCTGCGGCTGATCGGTCGATTCGGGCGAGTCGGGAAGAATGCGGGTCATGGGCGCGAAAGTATGCGCGCGCGGAATCTCATGTGCCGCGATTCATGCGGCGTGGTTTTCCTTTCGCAGTGTCCGATTCTACCGCGCGGTTGCAGAATTCCATTTTGGCGCGGATGTACGCGGATGATCACGGAATGCCGCGGATAGAGCGAAAAGAAGAGTTCTATCAATCGGAGCGACTGCGGGAGCGGCTGTTCTCGCCTAATTATCTTCTTGCTCTTTATCCGCGTAATCCGTACTCAAAAAAGAAGCGCTAGGCGCTTCCACTCCGCCATCAGGTGCGTCGCGTACACGCGCATCACATTCTTGGGGCACAGCCGCTCCGGCTGCCGCCCGAATTGATGCATTTCGCTCTATCCGCGGCATTCCGTGATCATCCGCGTTCATCCGCGTTAAAAATAGGCGTTCAACGCCTCGGCGATCAGTGCGCCGCGTACACGCGCATGACGTCCTTGCGCAGGGCGGCCTGGCTCGAGCCGCGGCTGTAGAACATGTGGCCGCCCGGATAGTTCTTGACCTGGACGCGGCTCGCGTCGCCCATGACCGGCATCTGGTCGACGATCAGCACCGAGGCCATGAACGGGCACGACAGATCGTCCCAGCCGTGCACGATCAGCACCTGCATCTTCGGATCGATCGCGACCGACTGGCGCAGTTGCGTGACCGAACCCTTGTTCGTCTCCTCCTCGCCGCTCCACAGCTTGTTGACCTCGTAGCTCAGCGCGTTGTAGCGGCCGTCGTACTTCCAGCCGACCGTGTGCGTGATGAAGTCGACCATCGCCGTCGTCGTCGGTGCAATGATCGAGTCGAGCAGCGGATCGTTCGTGCGCTGTTGCGGCGCGAACGGAAATGGATCCCACTGGGTGACGTTCGAGTCGTAGCGGCTGCCAAGCTTGCCTTCGCTGCGATAGACCTCGCGCAGGTAGGCCTGCGTTTCGAGCCGGCCGCCGGAGCGGCGCACGAAGGTCGGATCCAGGCCGGACAATTCGGTGACGCGCTTGACGATGCGCTCGAGCGCCTGCGGATCGGAGCGGCCCTTGAGCAGATCGGTGACATAGTCGCCGCGCGTATAAGTGATGATCTCGTTCATCGTCGCGTCGCTGAGCTTGCCCTGGCGCTCGAGATTCGCCGCCGAAATGCTCGGCAAGGTCATCATCCACGGCAATGGCGACAAGTCGCCGCCGTTGTTCGACGTCGGCTCGAGGTACGGCGAGACGAGCACCATGCCGTTCATCGCCACGCCGAGTCGCGTCTGCAGGTAGTGCGTGATGCGCGGACCGCGGAAACCACCGTAGCTCTCGCCGACCAGATACTTGCGCGACATCAACCGGTTGTTCTTGACCAGCCAGTCGTAAATGATGCGCGACAGGTATTCGATGTCCGGCCCGGTCGCATAGAATTTTTTCTTCGCTTCGTCCTCGCCGACGCGCGCGCGCGAAAATCCGGTGCCGACCGGATCGATGAAGACGAGATCGGTGAAGTCGAGCCACGATCCGGCGTTGTCGATCGGCGTGGCCGGATCGGACGGACTGTTGCCCTCGGCGCCGAACTGCACGCGCTTGGGTCCGATCGCGCCGAGGTTCAGATAGACCGACGAGGCGCCCGGGCCGCCGTTCAACGCGAACGTGACCGGACGATTCGCGCCCGGCATCGTGTAGGCGACGAACATCACGTCGGCAATCGTCTTGCCTTTGTCGTCGAGCACCGGCAGCGAGCCGACCGTCGCGTCGTAGCTCACGGGCTTGCCGTCGATCTGCGCGGTCTGGTGGGCGGTCTTGTCGGCCGGAAACGGCGGCAGCTTCAGTTCGTCGCCGCCCTTGCCTTCCGCGCCGTCCTTCGCGGATGGCTTGGCGCCTTCTTCGGCGCCGAACAGCGCGACCGGGGCGGCGGACAATACGACGGCGGCGAACAGCACCGACAGGATGCGATTGAACATGAGGTTCTCGCTTGCTTGGGTCAGGTAAGGTAATCGCCGAGCATAGCCGTTTGCGGGACCGGCGCTATGTGCCAGAAGATGGACGCGGGCGGGCCAGGCGCCTGCGCCGAACCGGGAACCGTGCGCTCGCGCGCGACGTCGGCCTGTGGCAGCATTTGGCTACTGGCCGGAGGGTTTGCGGATGCACTGGATTGTGTTGCTGATTTCCCTGGTCGCTTTTGCCGGCGCGATCTTCGCGCCGACGCCGGGGCTCATCGGGGTTGGCCTGCTCGTGGGCTTCATCGCGCTGTTCGCCGGGTTTTTCATGATGATCTCCGCGCGCATCGCCGAACGCGCTCGGCCCGACGCCAGCCTGCTCGGCGATGCCGAGATCAATGCGCTGCGCAAGAGCGTGCGCGAAGCGCGCGAGAAACGCGCCACGGACGCTTCCGGCAACGCGGCAAAGCCGAACGGGTAAGCATCCGGGCCGGCGGATTCGGCCGCGCGCAGGTTGACGAAGCCAATCGGTTTGCACTGACCCGCGGCGGCCGCGTATCGGTGGCGCAAAAAAAGAGGGCCGGCAACTCGCGTTGCCAGCCCCCTTCGCAGGGTCGCGATCTGTGCCGCTGGATTACTTGGAAATATCCACGTCCTTGGTTTCGCGCAGGAACAGCGTACCGATCACGACCGTCATCAGCGCGACGATCACCGTGTACCACAGGCCGTAGTAGATATCGCCCTTCAATGCGACCAGGGCGAACGATATCGTCGGCAGGAAGCCGCCGAACCAGCCATTGCCGATGTGGTACGGCAGACTCAGCGAGGTGTAGCGGATGCGCGTCGGGAACAGTTCGACGAGCCACGCTGCGATCGGTCCGTACACCATCGTCACGTAGAGCACGAGGATCGTCAGCAGCACCAGCAGCATGGGCCAGTTCACCGCGGCCGGATCGGCCTTGGCCGGATAGCCGCCGCCCTTCAAGGCTTCGCCCAGTTGCTTGCCGAACGCCTCGGACTGGGTCTTGAACGTCGCCGCATCGAGCCCTGCGCCCTCGAACGAAGGCACCGCCGTGCCGCCGACCTTGACCGAAGCGACGGTTCCGGCCGGAGCGGCTTCATTGGAGTAAGGCACGCCGCTCTTGACCAGCGCGCTCTTGATGATGTCGCACGAGTTCGTGAACACCTTCTTGCCGACCGGATCGAACTGGAAGCTGCAGGTCGCCGGATCGGCCGACACGACGACAGGATTGGTCTGGCTCGCCGTTTCGATCGCCGGATTGGCGTAATGCGTGAGGCCCTGGAAGATCGGGAAATAGGTCAGCGCGGCGAGCAGGCAGCCGGCCATGATGATCGGCTTGCGGCCGATGCGGTCCGACAGCCAGCCGAAGAACACGAAGAACGGGGTGCCGATCAGCAGCGCGCCGGCGATCAGCAGGTTCGCCGTGACCGGGTCGACTTTCAGCGTCTGGCCGAGGAAGAACAGCGCGTAGAACTGGCCGCCGTACCACACGACGGCTTCGCCGGCGGTTGCGCCGAACAGCGCAAGCAGCACGATCTTGAGGTTGTCCCAGCGCACGAACGAGTCGGTAAGCGGCGCCTTCGAGCCTTTGCCCTCGGCCTTCATCTGCTGGAACATCGGCGATTCCTGCAACTGCAGGCGGATGTACACCGAGATCAGCAGCAGGAAAAACGACAGCCAGAACGGAATGCGCCAGCCCCAGGTGTCGAAGTCCGCGCCGAGCGTGGTCCGGCAGATCAGGATCACGATCAGCGACAGGAACAGGCCGAACGTGGCCGTGATCTGGATGAAGCTGGTGTAGAACCCGCGCTTGCCCGGCGGTGCGTGTTCGGCAACGTAGGTCGCGGCGCCGCCGTACTCGCCGCCGAGTGCCAGGCCCTGCAACAGGCGCAGCGCGATCAGGATGATCGGCGCGGCAGCGCCAATCGAGGCGTAGCTGGGGATCAGGCCGACCAGGAATGTCGACGAGCCCATGATGATGATCGTGATCAGGAACGTGTACTTGCGCCCGATCAGGTCGCCGAGGCGTCCGAACAACAATGCGCCGAATGGGCGCACGAAAAAGCCGGCGGCAAATGCCATCAGGGCGACGATGTAGCCGCTGGTCGGATTGAGGGCCGAGAAGAACTGCTTGGCGATGATCGCCGCGAGCGAGCCGTACAGATAGAAGTCGTACCACTCGAACATCGTGCCGATACTCGATGCCGCGATGACTCGCACGTGGCCCTTGGTCAGCGAGGCTCCTGGATCGTGCAGAGTTTGGGTTTGTGTTGCCATGATGGTCCCCTCAGAGTGAGTGCTTGCCGCGAAACACCGAGTGCTCCCGCGTGACGAGTTCGCGTCCCCAACGCCAACGTCCGGCTGGCATGCGCACCAAATATTTACGCGCGCGTACAAGACGCCGGCATGACAGACTGCCCCGTGCCCGCCGCCATGGCCATTCGCCTTTGGTCGAAGCCTTGCAAAACGTCGACTAAGGTCGTATTGGTCCTTGGTTGCCACCCGCTACTGTGACGGTAGCGGTCCTGGGGGGCCGTGTTCGAGGAGAGTTCCATGTCCAAGCTGCATCCGGTCGCGGCCGAGTTCGCCGCCAAAGCCCGCATCCGCGCTGACGATTACGCGAAAATGTATGCCGAATCCGTGCGCGATCCGGAAGGATTCTGGCGACGGGTTGGCGGGCGCCTGGACTGGATCGCGCCGTTCAGCAAGGTCAAGGATGTTTCGTTCGCCGCGGACGACCTGCACATCCGCTGGTTTTACGACGGCAAGCTGAACCTGTCGGCCAATTGCCTGGACCGCCATCTGAAGACGCGCGGCGACAAGACCGCGATCCTCTGGGAAGGCGACGACCCGAACGAATCGCGTGCGATCAGCTACCGCGAGCTGCACGCCCAGGTCTGCCGCGCGGCGAACCTGCTCAAGAACCTCGGCGTGCAGAAGGGCGACCGCGTCACGATCTACCTGCCGATGATTCCGGAGGCGGCGATTTCGATGCTCGCCTGCGCGCGCATCGGCGCGATCCACTCGGTCGTGTTCGGCGGCTTCTCGCCGGACTCGCTGGCCGGGCGCATCGCCGACTGCGCGTCGAAAGTCGTCATCACCGCCGACGAGGGGCTGCGCGGCGGCAAGAAGGTCGCGCTCAAGGTCAATGTCGACGAAGCGCTGACCCGGCCCGGCACGACCAGCGTCGAGACCGTGCTCGTGGTCAAGCGCACCGGCTCGCCGGTGCACATGCAGGCGCCGCGCGACCGCTGGTGGGACGCGCTGATGAAGGCGCAGAGCGCCGACTGCGAACCCGAGCCGGTCGACGCCGAGGATCCACTTTTCATTTTGTATACTTCCGGCTCGACCGGCAAGCCCAAGGGCGTGCTGCACACGACCGGCGGCTACGGCGTGTTCGCCAGCTTCACGCACGAGTGCGTGTTCGACCTGCGCGAGGACGACGTCTACTGGTGCACCGCCGATGTCGGCTGGGTCACCGGGCACAGCTACATCGTCTACGGCCCCCTGGCCAACGGCGCGACCTCCGTCATGTTCGAGGGCGTGCCGAACTATCCGGATTCCGGCCGCTTCTGGCAGGTCATCGACAAGCACCGGGTAACGCTGTTCTATACCGCGCCGACGGCGATCCGCGCGCTGATGCGCGAAGGCGAAGCGCCGGTGAAGAAGTGGAAGCGCTCGAGCCTGCGACTGCTCGGCACGGTCGGCGAACCGATCAACCCGGAAGCCTGGGAATGGTACTGGCGCGTCGTCGGCGACGAACGCTGCCCGATCGTCGACACCTGGTGGCAGACCGAAACCGGCGGGATATTGATCACGCCGCTGCCCGGCGCGATCGACCAGAAGCCGGGCTCGGCGACGAAGCCGTTCTTCGGCGTGCAGCCGGCGATCGTCGACGCGACCGGCACGGTGCTCGAGGGCGAGACCGAAGGCAACCTCGTCCTGACCGATGCCTGGCCCGGCATGATGCGCACGGTCTACGGCGATCACCAGCGCTTCATCGACACGTACTTCAAGACCTATCCGGGCACGTACTTCACCGGCGACGGCGCGCGCCGAGACGCCGACGGCTACTACTGGATCACCGGCCGCGTCGACGACGTCATCAACGTATCCGGGCACCGGCTCGGCACGGCCGAAGTCGAAAGCGCGCTCGTTGCGCATGCGAAAGTCGCCGAGGCCGCCGTCGTCGGCTGTCCGCACGACATCAAGGGCCAGGGCATCTACGCCTACGTCACGCTGAAGTCGGGCGAGGAGCCCAGCGACGCGTTGCGCAAGGAACTGATCGCGCACGTGCGCAAGGAGATCGGTCCGATCGCCACGCCCGATTACCTGCAGTGGGCGCCGGGCCTGCCGAAGACGCGCTCCGGAAAGATCATGCGCCGCATCCTGCGCAAGATCGCCGAAAACCTGCCGGACCAGCTCGGCGACATCTCGACATTGGCCGATCCGTCGGTCGTGCAGAACCTGGTCGGTGAGCGGTTGGTGAGATGAGAGCGAGGGCTGAGGGCCGAGGGCTGAGGGCTGAAGACCAAAAGCCGGCTTTGGCGCTCCGCTTTTCGGCCCTCGGCCCTCAGCCCTCTGCCCTGCTCCAAAAGCCATGCGCGAAATCCTGATCGCCGACGACCATCCGCTGTTTCGCGATGCGCTCAAGCGCGCGCTCGCACAGGCCGTGCCGGAAGCTTTGCTGTTCGAAGCCGACGGCGTGCCGGCATTGCAGATCCTGGTCGAGGCGCACGCCGATGCCGAGTTGCTGCTGCTCGACCTGCACATGCCCGGTGCGAACGGTTTCTCGACGCTGGCCTATCTGCGCGGACAGCATCCCGGGCTGCCGGTCGTCGTCGTTTCGGCCCAAGAGGATCCGGCCGTGATCCGCCGCGCGATCGCGCACGGTGCTTCCGGCTACATTCCGAAATCGGCATCGGTCGACACGATCGTGACCGCCGTGCGCCGCATCCTCGACGGCGACGTGTGGCTGCCGCCGCACGTGTCCGAATCGAGCGGCTCGCTCGACGACGACGAAGCCAGCGCCGCGTCGCGCATTGCCGAACTGACGCCACAGCAGTTCCGCGTGCTCGGCATGATCGCCGCGGGCCTGTTGAACAAGCAGATTGCGTTCGAGCTGAACGTGTCCGAGGCGACGATCAAGGCGCACATGACCGCGATCATGCGCAAGCTGCACGTTTCCAATCGCACGCAGGTCGCCCTGTGCGCGAATCATCTCGCACTGGAGCAGGCCGCGTTGCCACCCGACGCCGTCGAGTCAACTGGCTAGTCGAACGCTTGCAGCGAAAACTTTTGGACGCGGATGTCGCGGTTTCACGCGGATATTCGCGGATAGAGCACTTTTTGGAGTTGCAATTTTGCTCTTCGCTGTGATTTCGCTCTATCCGCGGCATTCCGTGATCATCCGCGTTTATCCGCGCCAACCAGAAGCGACAGGCTGGTCGAACGCTTGTTTTTTAACGCGGATGAACGCGGATACACACGGATGTCCGCGGATAAAGCATTTTCTGGAAAAGCAATCTCGCCCTTCGCCGCGATTTCGCTCTATCCGCGGCATTCCGTGATCATCCGCGTTCATCCGCGCCAAATTGCAGGCTCCAACAACGAGCAAGTTCGCCTAGGCAGAGGCCACCGGCCGCGCATCGGTCGCGCTATTGCGGCCGAGCTGCGCGATCAGCGCGCGCAACGCGGCCGGCTTGACCGGCTTGCGCAACAGCGCGTAGCCACGTTCGCGCGCGCTGGCTTTCAGTTCGAGGCTGGCATCGGCGGTGATCAGTGCGCCGGGCGGCGGCGGATCGAATGCCGCGCGCAAGTGGTCGAGCGCGGCCAGGCCATCGATCGGATCGTCCAGATGGTAGTCGGCCAGGATCAGGTCCGGGCGGCGCATGGATGCGGCATTTTGCGCTTCTTCCACATTGCGCGCTATGTCGCAGCTGACGCCCCAGCGCGTGAGCAACGCCAGCATGCCTTCGAGGATCGCGCTGTCGTTGTCCAGGCAAAGGACGTGCAGCGAGCTCGGCAAACCGACCGGCGAGGCCCGGCGCAGGATGCGCGTCGGGCTTGCCGCGGCCGCCGCGGCGCGCGGCACGCGAATCGAGAACCAGCTGCCGTGCCCGGGGCGTGAGTCGGCCTTGAGCTCATGGCCGAGCATGCGCGCGATGCGGTCGCAGATTGCCAGGCCCAGGCCGAGACCTTTCTCGCCCCACGGCGACGGGTGTTCCAGGCGGCGAAACTCGTCGAAGATCAGGCGCAGATGCTCGCTTGCGATTCCAGGCCCGGTGTCGCGCACTTCGATGCTGACCATGCCGCCATGGCGGCGCACGCCGAGCAGCACGCCGCCCTTGCGCGTATAGCGCAGCGCGTTCGACAGGAAATTCTGCACGATGCGGCGCAGCAGGTGCGGATCGCTGCGCACGCACACGCGTGTCGGCACGACGTGCAGGCGCAGGCCGCGCGTGGCGGCCAGCACCGAGAACTGGTGCTGGATCGACTCGAAGATGTCGCCGAGCGGGAACACGGAGATTTCCGGCCGGTGGCGGCCGGCGTCGAGGCGCGAGGCTTCGAGCAGGGCATCGAGCAGATCCTCGGCCGCCTTGAACGATGCGTCGATGCGCTCGGCCAGTTGCGCCGAGTCGGCGTCGAGGTGCGGCTGATGGCGCAACGCCGAGGTGAACAGGCGCGCGGCATTCAGCGGCTGCAGCAGGTCGTGCGACGCGGCGGCGAGAAAGCGCGTCTTGCTCGCATTCGCCGCTTCGGCCTGGCGCTTGGCCTGCTCCTGCGAGGACAGCGCCTCGCGCAATTCCTGCGTGCGTTGCGCGACGCGCTGTTCGAGCGTCTCGTTCGCCTCGCGCAGCGCGTTCTCGGCGCGCTTGTAATCGGTGATGTCGCTGAAGGTCGTCAGATAGCCGCCGCCCGGCAGCGGTTCGCCGCGAGTTTCGATCACGCGGCCATCGGGGCGCTCGCGCACGAACACATGCTGCGTGCCGCGGCCGAGGAAATCCAGGCGCCGGCGCACGAGTTCCTCGATGTCGCCCGGTCCGAGCAGTCCGCGTTGCGCGTTGTAGCGGATCAGATCCACGACCGGCCGGCCGACGTAGACGAAGCCCTCCGGATAGTCGAACAGGTCCGAATAGCGCCGGTTCCAGGCGACGATGCGCAGTTCGCTGTCGACGACGCTGACGCCCTGCGTCATGTTCTGGAACGTCACGCCGATCAACTCGCGGCTGAAGCGCAATTCCTGCGAGGCTTCGTCGAGCATCGTCACGGCTTCGGACAGGTCCAGACCGGTGCCGCGCAGCGCGCTCGTCAGCATGCGCCGCGCCGATGCGGCACCGATCGCGCCGGCGAGCAGGCGCTCGGTGAACTGCACGAGCGCGCGGTCGGCGGCAGCGTTCGGCAGCAGCGCCTGGTTCGCCGCCTGGGAATAGTCGGCAAACGCGCGCTGCGCGTTGCGCTCGCCGACGATGCGCTCGGCCAGCGCGCGCAGGTCGGCGATCGGGACGCGCCCGCGCCAGTCGCCGGCCGCGCTGACCCGATCGGCATCCAGATCGAGGAACGCCGCCGCGCGCAGGCGCTCGTCGACGCCCGGACGGTAGCGCAGCGAAAGAACGACGACGCAGCCGACGTTCGCGAGCAGCGACCAGAACGTGCCGTGCGTCACCGCGTCCCAGCCGGTCGTATGCAACAGCGCATGCGGCCGCAGCGCGGCGATGCCGAACGCGCCGGTCTGCACCCAGGCCGACGGCAGCCAGCCGTTTTCGGCCATGCCGGGCAGCAGCAATGTATACAACCAGACGGCGAAGCCGGCGACCAATCCGGCGGTGACGCCGATGCGGCTCACGCCGCGCCAGTACAATCCGCTGACGATCGCCGGGGCGAATTGCGCGAGCGCGACGAACGCGAGCAGTCCGATCGAAGCGAGTTGTACGTTGCGCGCCGTTGCGCGGTAGTAAGCGTAGGCCAGCGCCGCGAGCACGACGATCGCGATGCGGCGCACGGTAAGCACGATTCCGGAAATATCCGTGCGCCGCTCGAGGCCGAGGCGCCGGATGCGCAGCAGCGCCGGCACGACCAAGTCGTTGCTGATCATCGTCGACAAGGCCACGCACTCGACGATGACCATGCCGGTCGCGGCCGAAAATCCGCCGATGTAGGCGAACAGCGCGAGCAGGTTATGGCCGCCGGCCAGCGGCAGGCCGAGCACGTACGCATCCGGATCGATGCCGCGCGCCAGCGCGACCGGCGCGCCGGCGGCGACGATCGGCAGCACGAACACGATGATCAGCAGCAGATAGGCCGGAAACAGGCGGCGCGCCTGGCGCACGTCGGCGGGGTCCTCGCATTCGATCACGCCGACCTGGAACTGGCGCGGCAGGCAGAACATGGCCACGAACGCGAGCAGCGTTTGCGCAACGAAGCCCGACGGCAGGCCATGCTCGGTGAATTCGCGCACCGGCGCGGCGATCGCGCCGGCGAAGCCGCCGGCGCTCAGCGCGTAGATGCCGATCGCGACGAACGCGACCAGCTTGACCAGCGATTCGACCGCGATCGCGAGCATCATGCCGTGATGGTGCTCGGTCGCATCGATGCGGCGCGTGCCGAACAGGATCGCGAACATTGCCAGCAGCGCGGCGATGTACAGGGCGCTGTCGCGCAGCAGCGGCGCGGCATGCGGCGCGCTGCCGCTGAGCACGCCGATGCTCATCGCCACGGCCTTGAACTGCAGCGCGATGTACGGAATCGCGGCGGTGACCGCAATGATCGTCACCAGCGCCGCGAGGCCATGCGATTTGCCGAAGCGCGAGGCGATGAAATCGGCGATCGAGGTGATATTGCGCTGCTTGGCGACGACCGTCAGGCGGTGGAACAGGGTGCTGCCGAACGCGAACAGCAGGATCGGTCCCAGATAGATCGGCAGATACGACAGGCTCGATCCTGCCGCGCTGCCGACTGCGCCGTAGAACGTCCACGACGAACAGTAGACCGCGAGCGCGAGGCTGTAGACGAGCGGGCGCAACCAGGTGCGGCTCGGATACAGCGGTCGCCGGTCGCCGTAATAGGCGAGCGCAAACAACGCGGCGACATAGCCGAGCGATACGAGCAGCAACAACCAGCCTGCGATCAAGCCTTCCGCCTCCTGTCGGCGCAATCCTGGCGCATGACTCCGCAACCATGTTCGAGCCGGAACGTTCCAGTGGGAACGATCCCGGCCGGAAGGATTCTAGTGCGCGGCTCGAACGGTTTCGCCTTGCAACGCGACATGAACCCCTTGACCCGGACCGGATCAGACCCAAGCATGCCCGCATGCGCCTGCTGTCCGCCAGCGATTTCACGCCCACCCGCTTTCCGGTCGCGTTGGGCGACGACGAAATTCACCTGTGGCTTCTGGCAGCCGACAGCGGCCCGGATGCGCTGCGCGGAGACGGTCCGCACGTGCGTGGACTGCTGGCCGCGTACCTGGGCTGCGCGCCGGACGCAGTGGACGTGGCCATAGGCGAACACGGCAAACCATTCCTGGACGGACGCTTTCTGGCTGGCGCGCGCGCGTTCGACTTCAACGTTTCGCATAGTGGCGGCGCGCTGCTCGTCGCGATCGCACGCGGCCAGGAGCTCGGCGTCGACATCGAAACACAGCGCCGGCGGCGCCCGGTACTGGAGCTGGCGCGGCGTTTCTTTGCCGCCGACGAGGCCGCGGCGCTGGCCAGCTTCGACGAGCCGCAACAGCAAACAGCGTTCCTGCGCCTGTGGAGTTGCAAGGAGGCGATCGTCAAGGCACTCGGGATCGGCATCGGTTTCGGTCTGGCGCGGATGCAGTTCGGCATCGACGCGTCCGGCGATCCGGTTGAACTGAGCGTGATCCATGCCTCAGCGGGCGCGGTCGAAGACTGGCATGTTGTGCGTCTGGCACCAACCAGCGCCCATGTTGGAGCGCTGGCATGGCGCGGTCCGGCGCGGCGCGTGCGCGCTTTCGCCGCGGCGCCGGATTGGACGTAGCGATTTTCCGCCGCGCGGCGGTTGCTGTGCCGGCACATTCGGGCTAAGTTTCGGAATCAACACGCCATGATGCCATCGCATGTGGAAGCTGCTGCGTAACCTGCTACTCGTCGCGATACTGCTCGCCGGCGTGCTCAAGCTCGTGCTGTGGTACGAGGTGCGGCAGAGCGCCGCGCGGCTGGTCAGCGCATGGGCGCCGTTTGCCCAGGTGCAGTACGACAGCCTCGGCGTCAATCTCGACGGCACGATCGGCGTCGGCGGCGTCAATGTCGTATTCGGCAAAGGTCCGGCACGTTCCGCCTGGCGCGCATCGCAGGTCGATATCGAGACCTCGGGTGCGTTCTGGCTGCTGCGGCGCACGCTGATGGGCGACGAGAGCTTTCCCGCGCATCTGGGCTTGACCGTCAAGGGCCTGCAGCCGCCCGCCGGCGCCTCGCCGTTCGACTGGCGCTGGCTGAGTCCCCTGAGTCTCGTGCCATTTGAAACGTTCGGCTGCGGCGTGGTGTCACGGCTCAGCATCGCCGATTACCAGCGCATGGGACTGAACCCGGGGGCTGCCCAGCAGCACCTGGAGTACCGCTACGATGCTGCGGCGAATGCGTTGACGTTCACGGGCGAATTGTCGACGCCGCCGTTTTCGGCGATCTCGCTGAGCGGCGAGTTGCAGGACTTCGACGCCCGGTCGATCACGCCGCAAGGCTGGCCGAAACTGCACGTCGCGGTGCTGAGTGCGGAATATGCCGATACCGGCTACCTGGTCAAACGCAACCATTTTTGCGCGCAGCAGGCCGGGGCGAACCCGCCGGCATTCATCGATCAGCATCTCGATGCGATCAAGACCTATCTCGATGGCCTCGGCGTGCAGACGACCGTCGGCGTCGAAACGATCTATCGCAATCTCGTCACGAACGGCGGCCGCATGAGCGTGCAGAGCCTGCCGAATCCGGGTTTCAAGCTCGAGGCGCTGTGGTCCGAGGCACCGGACGCGCTCGTGCGCCAGCTCAACCTGACGACGCGGCACAACGATGCGCCGCCGGTCATGCTGCGGCTCGCATTCAAGACGCCTGAAGCTGCCGACGACGCCACGGTGGCAGCAGCGGCGGCGGCGCCTGCACCGTCCGCGACCAGCGTCGCCACTGCGCATGTCACGGCAGCGCCGGCGCCGCCGCCTGTCGCACCGGCGACGAAGCCGGCGGCAGTCGTCACGGCTTCCCCACCGCCACCGCCCGCGCCGATCGTCGCGAAGCCTCCGGTCGCGAGCGCACCGGCGCCTGCGCATGTCGCGACGACCGCAGGCGCGATTGTCGCGACGCCTCCGCCAAAGCCGGGCGCCACGACCGCAACGACCTCGGCGGCTGCAACCACGGCGGCTGCGGCAACGCCGCCGGCAAAATCCGGCGATAGCGCAGGCTTGCCGAGCACACCGGCTCCCCCGGAAGGGTCGACTCTGGCCCTGGTGTGGAAACCGACAGTGGACCGGCTGCCTGAAGCTCCACCACCGGCGCGCGACTACGACGTCATCGACGCTGGCGCGATAAACAACTATGCCGGCCGTTTCGTGCGCGTGCTGACCGCCGGTGGCAAGAAGGTCGAAGGTCGCGTTATCGGCATCGGCCCTGACGGCACGACGATCGCCTTGCGCGTCAACAAGCCGGGCGGCAGCGCCGAATTGCAGGTGCAGCGCTCCGTGATCGTCGAAATCCGCCTGCCGCACCAGAACCCGGCCGCAACCGGCGGCTGATCCGAAAGTTTGCAACGAGCGGCCGCCCTGGATCGTCCATATGGCAATGAACGATACCGGCGAGCCGGCTGCCGGATTCGCACAACGCGTCGATGCGATGACGCTGGCGCGGGCGCAGGCCGGCGACATGCAGGCATTTGCCGCGCTGTACTCGATGTTTGGGCGGCCGTGTTTCAACCTGGCGTTGCGAATCCTCGGCAACCGGGCACAGGCGGAGGATCTGGTGCAGGAGATATTCTTGAAGACGATCGGCACGATCCGCAGTTACCGCGGCGAAGCGCCGTTTGGCAGCTGGCTCAAGCGCATGGCGGTCAATGCCGTCATCGATCAGTTGCGTGGCCAGCGCCACGCCGCGGAGACCGACAGCGAGTCGCTGCAGCTGGCCGAAGCGGCGACCGATTCGACCAACCCGGCCGCCGTCGTCGACGCATGGTCGCTGCTGCAGCGCCTGCCGGCGCGCGCGCGGGCGGTGCTGGTGCTGCACGAATTCGAAGGTTACACGCACGCCGAGCTCGCGGCGCTGTTCGGCCAGAGTGAGAGCTATTCAAAATCGATCCTCGCCCGCGCGCTCAAGCGCCTCGGCGAACTGGTGGTCAGCAGCGACGAGTCGATGCCATGTCCCAGCCGGAATTGAGTTTCCAGCATTTGACCCAGCGCCTGCGCCTGCGTGAATTGCCGGTCGGCGAGCCCTCGCCCGACCTGTGGCAGCGCATTGCCGATACGCACGCAGGCCGCGTGCGCCGGGCGCGCATGCGCCGCGGCATCGCCGGCTCGAGCCTCGCTGCCCTCGTTCTGATTGCCGTCCTCGTCGTGCCGAAATGGCTGGCGCCTGCGGCAACCGAGCGCGGTGTCGACTGGCAGGCGCGCGCGCAAGCGCTGGAACTGCAGTTGCGCGCGCTGCGCGACGGCACCGGCGCACACGACGATGCCGGCGCGGTCGAAGCGCAATCGGAGATCGCCCGTGTCGACGATGCCTTGCAGACGGCTTATGACACGGGCGCGGAAAGGGATCAGTTGGAGGTGCTGTGGAAGCGACGCAGCGAACTGCTGGGTGCGCTGATCAGCGTGCGCCAGCACCATGTCGAAATCAGCCGGATCTGACGATGCCAGTCATGCACGAAACCAACTGTCGGCGACTCCAGGCCATGACCTGGCTGCTCGCACTGGGTTTGACCGCGGCCGCCGCCGGCGCCGGCGCGCAGAGCGCCGCTGCTGCGCCGGGCAGCGCTTCGCCGCAAGCCGAACAGCGCGTGCGCCAGGACATGCAGGCAACGCTGTCGAACCTGGGTTCATCGGGCGCTCTCGGGCAGCATCCCGACAAGGTCGCCGTGAGCCTCGACGAACCGGCGCGGCGCGTCGCGAGCCTGGGCGCGCTGGTCGATTCGACCAGTGCGCAGAGCGCGCGCGATGGCCTGCACGTTCTCGGTGCGACGCCAGGCAGCAACGCCGACCGGCTCGGCCTTCGCCCCGGCGACGTCATCGTCGCGGTCAACGGCACGTCACTGCGCGACCTCGGCGCCGACCAGCACGGCCGCGCGCTCGCGGCATCGACGCTCAAGACCGTGGTCGATGGATTGCCCGATGACGCGACCTTGCAGGTCGCGGTCGTGCGCGGCGGCGCGCCGGTGACGCTCAGTGGACCGCTGGAACCGGTCTATCTTCCGGCCATGCACGTGGAGCTCGGTGGCGCGGTGGCGAGCGCCGATGTGCACCCGGCCGAACCGCTTGCGTCGGCCGCGCCAGCCGACATTCCCGCCGCCGGGGGTTGCGGCCGCATCAGCATGTTCGACGTCTCTCCGCGCGGCGAGCACCTGTACGGCGTGCGCATCCTGCTCATCGACGGCAATACGCCCGGGCCGTTCGGGACGCCGGCGTTCCGCGTCAGTGCCGGAACGCACGAGCTGCTGGTCGCGGAAAATATTCCGACGACGCAACTGGGTGCCGGTGAGTTCGCAACCTTCCGCCGGCATACGAGCAAGCCGCTTACCGTCAACGTCAAGCCGAACACGACGGCCATGCTCGCGGCCGAGCTGCACATGGGCAAGACCACGCAGCTCAACAACGGCGGATATTGGGATCCGGTCGTATGGAAAGAGGTGCCTGAAGCCTGTCCTTGATCCCGGCAACGGAACTTTGTCGGAGTCGCGAAGGTCTCAAACGCTTGTCTCCTCCCTCCACAGGGAACCCAGCCACAAGGACGTGGCTTTTCTGTTTCGCAGCGCTTGGCATGCGTTATCCTGCCAGCGTGATTTCGAGCGTTCATCTGCACTGGCGCGGCGCATGGCGGCGCACGCTGGCCGGCGTTTTTGGCCTGGCCCTCGCCGCTACGGCAGCGGCCGCCGCGCCGAAGGCCGCTGCGTGGAACGCGTCTGACCGCTATCGCCGCGTGCTCGAAGACGGCGTTGCCAGCGGCGCCTATGCGGGCGTCGCGGTCGGGCTGATCGACGGCAAAGACCGGAAGACCTGGTTTTTCGGCAAGCATGGCGCCGCGCCAAACGAGCGCAGCGCCTTCGAGATCGGGGCCGTGACCGACGTCTTCACCGGCATCCTGCTCGCGCAGGCGGTACTCGACGGCAAACTGCGCCTCACCGATCCGATCGGCAGCCTGTTGCCCGCGACATTCCCGTGGGCCGATCCGGAGTTCGCAGCGACCCCGGTCGTCGCGCTGGCGACGCAAACCAGCGGCTTGCCGGCGACGCCGGCGAATCTGTTCGCTGTCGATCCGGACGATGCCTATGCCGACTACACCGACAACGACCTGCTCGCGTTCCTCGCGAACTATCGGCCCGGCGCGTGGAAGCGCCAGTACGCCTACTCGCCGCTCAATGGCGCGTTGCTCTGCGTGCTGCTCGGCAAGCTGTACGAGAACGGCTGCTCGACGCTGTTGATCAGCAAGGTGCTCGATCCGCTCGGGTTGCCGAAGACCGGATTCGGCGATCCGGCGGAACTGCAGCAAGGTCACGCCTATGGGCGCGAGGCACACCACTGGCACTTCAGGAAGGCGATGGCCGGAGCGGCCGGGTTGCGCTCGACCTTGCAGGATCTGCTGGTTTTCCTCGGACACAATCTGCACCCGGACGACTCGGCGCTGCGCGGCGCGCTGCTGCTGGCGCGCCAGGCGCGCGGCGAAGACGGGGCCGGTGCCCTCGGGCTTGGCTGGACCGTCCACGATGTCGATGCCGGGCGCCAGACCTGGCCGCTGGCCTGGCGCGCGAGCCGCACCGGCGGATTTTCGACGTTCATCGGCTTTCGCACCGATCGCCAGCAGGCACTCGTGCTGCTGGCAAGTTCGGCCGAAGATCTTGCCTCGCTGGGCGCTGCCTGGCTGATGGGCGAGGCGCCGCCGCCGGCAGCGGCCGCGCCATTCGTGCCGGACGCGGCCCGGCTCGCGCGCTACGCGGGCTTGTACCGCCTGCTGGATCACACCGAGGTCATCGTCAGCGAAAGCGGCGCGAGGTTGCGCATGCAGCTGCGCGGCCAGCCGGAGTGGCCGCTGTATGCCGTCGCCGAGGATGCGTTCGTCACGCAAGGTGGCGCGGTCGGCCTGTCTTTCATCCGCAACATCGACGAGTTCAGCGGCCTGGTGCTGCGTACGAATGGCACCTACGTGACCGGCGAGCGGCTGAGCGCACGCGCGCCGCGTCTGCAGCGGACAACGATCGCGCTGAACGCGGCGACGCTCGCGCAGTACGCCGGCGACTATCGGCTTGACGCCGATACACTGCTGCGCGTCAGCGTGAGCGGCGAGGGACTCGACGCGCAATTGAGCGGTGCCGCACGCACCGCCATGCGCGCTTACGCGACCGACCGCTTCGCCGATGCCGAAGGCCAGAACGGTTTGAATTTCGAGCGCGACGGGCACGGCCGCATCGTTGCCGTCGCGCTCGACCTGGCCGGCGGCGAGCGCAAGGCGACGCCCACAAACTGGCGTGCGCCGTGAGTGTGGCGGCATACTGGCGTTGATTGATCTCTTGGTTTCCGGCCGATCGACGCGTCATGACCTTGCTCAGCGTAAACGTCAACAAGATCGCCGTGCTGCGCAATTCGCGTGGCGGCGAGCAGCCTGATGTCTGCACGGCGGCGCAGGCATGCATCGCCGCGGGCGCACACGGCATCACCGTGCATCCGCGCCCGGACCAGCGCCACATCCGTCCCGCGGACGTCACCGCGATCAAGGCAATCCTCGGCGGCCGGGTCGAATTCAACATCGAAGGCAACGCGTTTGCGCCGCCGCGCGGCGACTATCCCGGATTGCTCGCGCTCGTCAGCTCCGTGCAGCCGCAACAGTGCACGTTGGTGCCGGACAGCGACGCGCAGCTGACTTCGGATCACGGCTTCGACCTGCGCGCCGATGCGCCGCGCCTCGCACCGCTGATCGCCGAGTTGAAGGCGCAGGGGTGCCGGGTCAGTCTTTTCGTCGACGCCGATGTGGACGATCTCGAACGCGCGGCGCAGATCGGCGCGGACCGAGTGGAAATCTATACCGGGCCTTACGCGCAGGCGCATGCGCGCGGCGACTTCGGGCGTGAACTCGACGCTTGCGTGCGCTGCGCCGGGCGCGCGCGCGACGCCGGGCTCGGCGTCAACGCCGGGCACGATCTGAGCCAGTCGAATCTGGCGGCGCTGAAGAACGCGATTCCGTTTCTGGCCGAAGTCTCGATCGGCCACGCACTGATCAGCGAGGCGCTTTATGCCGGACTCGACGCGACGGTGAAGGCGTATCTGCGCCTGCTCGCTGACTAGCCGTCCCGCGGGAGTTACGGGGTCGCCGGTTCGAGGCCGATCTTCACGTCCGCGTTGCGCGCGGCGGCGAGCAGGTCGGTGACCA
Source organism: Rhodanobacteraceae bacterium (assembly GCA_035455825.1). Taxonomy (GTDB): domain Bacteria; phylum Pseudomonadota; class Gammaproteobacteria; order Xanthomonadales; family Rhodanobacteraceae; genus Rudaea. Next base: position 20,052 of record DATIEJ010000306.1, read on the forward strand.
GCACGTAGTGCGTGCGCGCTTCGGGTCGCACCAGCACGGCAGGAGGATTGGGCTGGCGCGCGATCTGCGCCAGGTTCGCCGCGAGCATTGCGTGGTTGATCGCAACGCCGTTCCAGTACATCTCGCCGGTGCGCTTGATCGAGACGTTCACCGGCGTCGCGGGTGCCGGGCAGTCCCGCACGCACGGCGCCGATTCGAGTTCGAGACGGTGCGTCTTGAGCGGAACTGCGAGCATGAAGATGACGAGCAGGACCAGCATGACGTCGACCAGCGGCGTGATGTTCATCTCGGCGCTGACGGTTCGGATCGCGGTGCGATACGCAGCCATGATGCCTCTCCTTCGAACGCACGCGACGCGGCGTGCCATGCCAAGCTACTCCGTTCGTGGCACCGGCGCGAGTGTCAGCCTGGCGTTGCCCTGCACGGGAAAGCAAAACGCCGCGTTTCCGCGGCGTCTTGGTAACGGCGTGTCGGCGTCAATTCTGCGCTATTGCGCGCCGCGCGCCGGCAGGAATCCGATCTTCGTCATGCCGGCGTTTTTCGCATCGGCCATGACCGTGGCGACCTGCTGGTACTTCGCGGTCTTGTCGGCCTGGATCTGCAATTCCGGCTGCGGATTCCTCTGCGAGGTGACGCGCAGCTGCGCCTGCAGCGCGGCTTCGGTGATCGGCTCGTCGTTCCAGTACAGCTGACCGGACGTCTTGACGCCAAGCGTGATCGGCTCAGGCGGATTGTCCGGCGGCGGATTGAGCGTGGGCTGCGGCAGGTCGATCTTGATCTTGTGCGACAGCATCGGCACGGTGATCATGAAAATGATCAGCAGAACCAGCATCACGTCGACGAGCGGCGTGACGTTGATATCGGCCATCGGACCACTGCCGCCGCCTGAACTGAATGCCATGACTTGCTACCTCGTTCCTGAAACTGCAGGGTCCGCGCGGCGGCCCTGCTGGATTGCTTCGTGCTCGATTACGTCGTGCTCGATTACTTCGGGCTGGACTACTTCGTGCCGGACTACTGCTGCACGCTCGACGCCTGGGTGATGAAGCCGACCTTGACCATGCCGGCATTCTTCGCGTCCGTCATGACCGAGGCGACGATCTGATACTCGGTCTCCTTGTCGGCACGGATCTGCAGTTCCGGCTGCGGCGTGCGCTGGGCGGCAACGCGCAGCTGCGCCTGCAACGCCGCTTCGGTGATCGGCTCGTCGTTCCAGTACAACTCGCCGGTGTCCTTGACCGACAGCGTGATCGGCTGATTCGGCACGTCGTCGGGCGGCTTGGCCAACGTCGCGATCGGCAACTCGACCTTGATCTTGTGCGCGGCCAATGGCGCCGTGATCATGAAGATGATCAGCAGCACCAACATCACGTCGACGAGCGGCGTGACGTTGATTTCCGCCATCACGCCACCGCCACCGCCAGAACTGAAGGCCATGACTTACTTTCTCGGTGCCGGTGCCGCAGCAGGCGCGCCGGGACGCGGACCCACGCCGCCGACTCCCGCTTCGACGCGCGCGCCGGTGGCGAAGAAATCGTGCAGGTCATGCGCGAATTCATCGAACTGGGCGTTCGTCACGCGATTGGCGCGGACAAAGAAGTTGTAGGCGAGCACGGCCGGAATGGCGACGCCCAGACCGATCGCGGTCATGATCAGCGCCTCGCCGACCGGACCTGCAACCGTCTCGATGCCGGCGTTGCCGGATGCACCGATGCGGATCAGCGCGTGGTAGATGCCCCAGACGGTTCCAAGCAGGCCGACGAATGGCGCGGTCGAACCCACGGTCGCGAGCACCGTCAGGCCACCTTCAAGGCGTCCGCTTTCGCGGGCGACACCCTGGCGCAGCGAGCGATCGATGAACTCGGAGCGGTTCAACGCTTCGACCAGGCGGCTGCCCTCATGACGCTGGTGGTGGGCCGCTGCCGAAGCGCAGTCGAGTGCGATCTTCGAGAATGGCTCCCACTTGGGCTGGTCCTCCATGAAGCGCACCGCTTCCTGGGTCGACGTCGTCTCCCAGAACGTGTGCCGCACCTTGTCGGTGCGCGAGCGGATCGACAGGACTCGCCACATGTTGATGACGATGTAGTACCACGACATCACCGACATCAGGACGAGGACCACGAACACCACAAGTCCGAGTACGTCGAAATTGTGGAGCAAGTGATCGAAGCCCATCTGCTGCAGGGCCGCGGCATCGCCGTGGCTGCCTACCGGAGTGGTCGCACTTACATCTGGAACGCTGCCCGGTGCAGCTGGCTGTGCGGAAGCTGGATCTTGTTGCATAACCCTACCCTTTGTTTGAGGCCCTATAGTGTCACCGGACGAGGCAAACCGCTACCTCTTCCACTCAGAGATCTAAAGATCGGTCAAGTTGAAATCCACCGGTATCAGGGCATAACCCTCATACGGCTGTCCGTCCCTTCTGCCCGGATTGAACATCCAGGTTTTCGCTGCCGCGACCGCCGACTGATCGAGCTCGCGGTAGCCGCTGGATTTCTCCACCGTCACTTCCTTCGGCGAACCGTCGGTGCCGATCAGCACCTTCAGCACGACCTTGCCGGTGTGATGCTCGCGTACCGCCTGGGGCGGATACTTCGGCGGACGCATCCGGCGGTAACTGATGTTTTCGCTCGGCGCGATGTCGACCGGCGGCGCTGGCGGCGCTGGCGGCGCCGGCGGCGGTGCTGGCGTCGACATCGGCGTCGCCTGCTCCGTGACCACGGGCGGCGGCGGTGCCGGCGGCGGCAGCGGCGGCGGCTTGATCTTTTCGACGATCTTTGGCGGCGGCTTCTTCGGCGGCTCCGGCGGCGGCGGCGGTGGTGGCGGCGGCGGCGGCGGCGGCTCGATGAACTCGACCGTCACGATATTGTCCTTGAGCTTTTCCTTCGCCTGCGGCGGCGCCATCGGCGCGAGCAGCATCATGAAGGCGAATGCGTGCAGCGCAAAAGCTGCAGCCAGGCCCAGCGTGCGCCGCCAGTTGAACCGCTCGGTTTGATCTTGGTATGCGTCTGACGCCATCAGCTTGAACCAGTTACGAATCCGTTATTTCCCCACCGCCCGGGCAAGGGTGCCCGGCGCGGCCATCAACTGCGAAACCACTCGAACGGCGAACGAAGCAGACCAAATTACACTACCTTGCCGCGCTGACACAAGAGCAAGCGCACGGCAGGGCCTTCGTGGACTGGCCGCGAAGGCTTCGCTTCGTCCAAATTATTTCGGTTTGCTGTGCTTGGTGACGGGTGCCTTGCCGCTCTTGCCGCTCTTGAGCCGCTGCTCCGCCATCGTCTTGGTGCTCGGATAGCCCTTCGCCTTCTCCCACGCGGCGGTGGCGGCCGCACTGTTGTTCTCGTTGTTCTCGGCGTCGCCGAGCAGGATGTAGGCTTCGCCCGGCTGTTTCAGGCCGCCCTTGGCGACCGCCTGGCGCAACGCCTCGACCGCTTCCTTGCCGCGATCGTTGTTGAGCAGCAGGCTGCCGCGCACGTAGTCGACGTTGCCATCCTTGCTCATTCCGGCAGCCTTGCCGTACGCCTCGATCGCGTGCGAGTCGTCTTCGGCCAGCGCATACGAATCGCCGAGCAGCTTGTACATCTCGTAGGACGGCTTGATGATGCCCTTGGAGAAGCCTTCGCTCAGGACGGCTGCGCCTTCCTTCGGTTTTTCGAGCTGGTCATACAGCTGCGCCATCAGCTTGTAGTCGCTTTCGCTGGTCAGCAGTCCCTTCTGCTTGGCGCCGGCGAGCAGATCGACAGCCTTCTGGTCCTGCTTGCCCTTGACGTAGATCGTCGCCAGCTGCGTGATCAGCTTGACGTCGTTCGGCGTCTTGGCGAGTTGCTGTTCGAGCACCTTGGCCGCTTCGTCGTACTGCTCGAGTTCGGCATACGACGCCATCAGGATCTGGTACCAGGACTCGCTCGGCTTGTCGCTCATCGACAGCGCTTTCTTGATCGCGTCGACGGCCGGCTGGTATTTTTCCAGGCGGTAATAGGCGTTGCCCTGCAGCGCATACGCTTCGGCTTTCTGCGCGCCGGTCACCTTGAACCATTCGTTGAGCGTGGCCAGCGCGTCGTCGTATTTCTCCGACTGGATCTGCATGATCGCGGTGTTGTAGAGCACCTGGAACTGCTGGTTGTTCGGCAGCGCGTCGAGCGCGTAGGCCTCCTTGAAATTCTTGATCGCGGTGGCGTCATCCTGCTTGCCGCTGGCAATCTGTCCTTCGGCTTCGAGTGCGAGCGCGTGCGCGTATTTGCTCGCCTTGCCGTCGGCCAGCACCTTCTGCAGGATCGGCTCGGCCTCGTCGAACTTGTTGCTGTTGACCAGGTCCAGCGCCTTGTTCAAGTCCTTCTGCGTGCCGGACGCCATGTCCAGTTTCGGTTCCGCGCGCGTGGCATTCGGATACTCGTTTTTTTCGTCCTTCTTCGCAGCAAACGCGGCGCCGGCGCTCAACGCGAGCGCGACGACGATGCATACGATCATCCGCGGGAGATTGCGCATCTTGAGATTTCCTGGGTGGATGGCGATTTCGGTCGTCGCCGTTGTCGCGACGACCGCATGATAGGGGTGCGAAGGTTAACCCCGGCTTTCCGGCAGCTCAAGTTGCTACCGCACAAAAAGCGCCTTGTTCCGCGCCATCCATGGCCTCGGCAGGGTGCGCCTCAGACGTCGAGGTTGCTGACCCGCAACGCGTTCTGTTCGATGAATTCGCGCCGCGGATCGACCACGTCGCCCATCAGGGTCGAGAAGATCTGGTCGGCAGCAACCGCATCTTCGATGCTGACCTGCAGCAGCCGGCGCGTTTCCGGGTTGACCGTGGTCTCCCACAGCTGTTCGGGGTTCATTTCGCCGAGGCCCTTGAAGCGCTGGATCGTGCGGCCCTTCTTGGCTTCGTCGAGCAGCCATTCGCGCACCTGCGCGAAGCGTGTCACGGCGCTGACATTCGCGCCGCGGCGAATCTCCGCGCCGGGCTGGATCAGGCCGGCGAGCTGTTCGGCAACATCGCGGATCGGCTTGAATTCCGCGCCGGCGAAAAACGTGGCCGGCAGGACCTGCGTGGCGCTGATGCCATGGTGCTTGCGCTCGATCAGCAGCGCGGCAGCATGGTCGGCGTCGGCCGCGCGCACGCGGAACGTGTAGTTCGGCCGGCCGAGGCTGTTGGCATTGATGCGCGCCGCGATCGCCTCGATCCAGCGCGACGCGATGACCGGGTCCTGCCAGAGGTCGGCGCCCGGCGGCGCCATGTCGAGCAGGGTCGTCAGCAACTGCGAATCGGCGCGATGGCTGAGCTTGTCGATCTGCTCGCGCGCTGCCGCGTAGTCGTGGAGCAGGCGCTCGAGCGCGGCGCCCTGCAGCGGCGGCGCGTCGGGGCTGTAGCGGAACTCGGCGTTCTCGACTGCGTTCGCAATCAGGTATTCGTTCAATGCCGCGTCGTCCTTGAGGTACAACTCCTGCTTGCCCTGCTTGAGCTTGTACAGCGGCGGCAGGCCGATGTAGACGTAGCCGCGCTCGATCAGCAGCGGCATCTGCCGGTAGAAGAACGTCAGCAGCAAGGTGCGGATGTGCGAGCCGTCGACGTCGGCGTCGGTCATGATGATGATGCGGTGGTAGCGCAGCTTGTCGATGTTGAATTCGTCCTTGCCGATGCCGCAGCCGAGCGCGGTGATCAGCGTGCCGACTTCGGCCGATGCCAACATTTTATCAAAGCGCGCTTTTTCCACATTTAAAATTTTACCCTTGAGCGGCAGCACCGCCTGGGTGCGCCGGTTGCGGCCCTGCTTGGCCGAGCCGCCGGCCGAGTCGCCCTCGACGATGAACAGTTCCGACAACGCCGGATCCTTTTCCTGGCAGTCGGCGAGCTTGCCGGGCAGGCCGGCGATGTCGAGCGCACCCTTGCGCCGGGTCATCTCGCGCGCCTTGCGCGCGGCTTCGCGCGCTCGCGCGGCCTCGGCGACCTTGGCGGCGATCGCGCGCGCCTCGGTCGGGTTTTCCAGCAGGAATTCCTCGAGCTTCTGGCCGACGATCGATTCGACCACGCCCTTGACCTCGGACGAAACCAGCTTGTCTTTGGTTTGCGACGAGAACTTCGGATCCGGCACCTTGACCGACAACACGGCGATCAGACCCTCGCGCATGTCGTCGCCGGCGAGCGACAGCTTGGCCGACTTGAGCAGGTTGGTCGATTCGATGTAGTTGCCGAGCGTGCGCGTCAGCGCCGCGCGGAAACCGGCCAGATGCGTGCCGCCATCCTTCTGCGGGATGTTGTTCGTGAAGCAGAAGCAGGTTTCCTGATAGGCGTCGGTCCACTGCATTGCGACGTCGACGACGACGCCCTCTTCGTGCGCGGCCGTGAACGTTATAACCTTTTGATGCAGCGGGGTTTTCAGCTGCGCCAAGTGTTCGACGAACGAGCGGATGCCGCCGGTGTACTGGAACACATCGTGGCGCTCGGCGCTCTCCTCGATCAGCTCGATCTTGACCCCGGAGTTCAGGAACGACAGTTCGCGCAGGCGCTTGGCCAGGATGTCGTAATGGAATTCGGTCTGGGTGAAGATCGTGCGGCTCGGCAGGAAGCGTATGGTCGTTCCGCGCCGGTCGGACGGGCCGACGCGGCGCAACGGGTACT
>DATIEJ010000307.1:0-2085 GCA_035455825.1 Rhodanobacteraceae bacterium
ACTTTTTGGCATTGCCCAAAAAGTAACCAAAAAGGCTAGGCACCGGACGCGGTGGTCCGATTCGCATCGTGCGAATCGGACTGCCCTGCGCTTCTCGGGTACGGCGGGGTCGTCTGAGAGCACGTCCCTGTGCTCACAGCCGACGCGCGCGCTTCCTGCGCGCGCCCCTTCGGGCATTTTCCGCCGCACCCTGCGATGCTCGGCACCGCGAACGGCGCCGGTTCTTCCACGAATCCGTGCATCCCTGCACTGCGTTGAGAAATCGTTCGCCTCTTGAGAAACCTAGCGAGAAGAAAAGGAGCGCGAGCTCTTGCTTCTGCTTCTGCGGCAGGATGCCGCCCAAACGGGGCCCCCTGTGGCGCGGCGAGGGTGCGCAGGAAAAGCCCGAAGGGTGGCGCGCAGGATGCGCGCCAGTACGTTGCGCGCACATGGATGTGCGCTCAACGGACCCCGGAGCAGCCTCGCGGAGTCGGAGGGCAGGATGCCCGAAGACCGCGTCACCGGGGGTGTGTTTCTTTGGTTACTTTCTTTGCACAAGCAAAGAAAGTAACCCGCTCGCCGCAGGCGAGTGGAAGCCTTGCACTTTGAAAGCGAGAGAAAAGAGGCGAGTTCCGCCTGCGGCCTCGGAGCAACGAGTGAATGGGGGTGCGCATGCGCTGTGCCTGCCGCCTGCGGCTATTTCTCGATCTTGTAATTGACGCCAGCCCGGCTCGAGATCGAACCGTTTTGCACCTCGGCATCGAAATGCTGCGTGAGGCGGTAGCGCACCGTGACGACTTCGCCGGGCGTGAACAGGCCCACGCCGTAGCCGATGTATAAACGTGGAGAAAGATACTTGCCCACGGTCAGCGCTGCGCCGCCGACGGCCGAGTTGTCGGCGACGCCGACCTCGTCGATGCCCATCTTCGCGCCGATGCTCTTGGCCAGCAGATCGCCACCGGCCGTGCCGAGGGCGCGGGCGGCGCTGCTGACAGCGTTGCCTTCACCGCCTTGCAGTTGCGACATCGGTTTGCCGGCGACCAGATACGACAGCGCGTCGGATTGTTCCATCGCGGGCGTCGAAAACACGCTCAGAACCGGCGCTGCCGCCGTGCCGCGCACCTGCAGGCCGACGGTCACGTTCTGGTCCGGGAACGCGCGTGTCGCGCGGATGTCGAGGCCCGGATTCTCGACCGGCGTGCTGGCAAACAGCAGCCGCCCCTGGTCGATCGTCAGGTCCTGGCCGTAGGCCTTGTACGTGCCGTTGACTTCGATCTGCCCGCGCGCCGACGTCGCTTTTCCGGGCTGATCCTGGACCGTGATCTGTCCGCCGAGGTAGCCGTTCATGCCGAAGCCGACCAGGTGTACTTCTCGCCCCTGCCGAAGGTCCACCGACGCTTTATCGCCGGTGCCGAACTTGACGGTCACGACGGCGTCGAGCGGCAGCGTGCTCGGCGCGGGCGCGGCTTGCTCGTCGGTGACCACGACATCCGGCGATGCCTTGGTCGAGCCTCCGCCCGGCAGTTTGCCGAGGTCGATGTCCGCGCGCGGGATCGTGACGGTGCCTTCCAGCGCGAAGCGCTTGTCGTCGCGGTGCAGCGTCAACGCCGGAGAAATACGCACCTGCGCGCCGGGAATGTCGGCGGCCAGAAAATTCTCGCCGTCGATCTTGAGCGACAGAGGGGCGCCGGCGCCGGAGCCGACGCTGCCCGAGAGCTTGAGCTTGCCATCGCCCGACGCAATCGAGCCGTCGATGTCGAACGCGCGGCCGTCGCGCGAGTGCACATTGATCGTGCCGTCGCGCAGCTTGATGCCGGCGGCCGGCACTTCGGCGGCGAACTCGTTCAATGTGACCTGGCCGGAAACGTTCGGTGACGATGTCGTTCCGGCGAGTGTGAAACGGCCGTCGACCTTCCCCTGCGTCGCCGACAGGCTGGTCGTCAGCAGATCGACGAAGCGCAGGTCGGCCAGATGCGCGTTGATCTCGCCGGCCAGCGGCATGCCATTCGCGCCATTGGGTCCGAGCGTGACATGGCCGTCGAGGTTGCCGCCGTCGTTGAGGTCGGCCTTGAGCGTCACGCTGCTCTGCTGCGGCGATAGCGCGGC
>DATIEJ010000308.1:0-8474 GCA_035455825.1 Rhodanobacteraceae bacterium
CCGTGCCTGCCGGCAATTGCGCTCGATCAATTCCGCAAGGCCGCTGCGGCCGAGGCTGCGCATCGCCGCCCAGACATCGACGCCGCGCGCGCGGCGCGACAATTCCGGCGTGTAGTCGGCTGGATTGCGCCCGTCGGTGCGTGTCGGCAGGTATTCGGCCGTGATCGCCATCGCCGAGCTGAGCGCATCGGCATCGCGCACGAAGGCCAGCCCGCAGTCGTACGGCACGTTCAGCCACTTGTGCGCATCGGTCGCCCACGAGTCCGCCGTTTCGATGCCTTCGACCAGGGGCGCGCGCGACGGCGCGACACGCGCCCACAGACCGAACGCACCGTCGACGTGGATCCAGGCGTCGGCGCCGGCATGGTCGCGCACCGCGGCGACCGCATCGCTGGCGCCGGTGTTCACATTGCCTATTTGTGTACAAATTATCGTCGGCCCGGAAATGCGCGGCAGCGCCTCGATGCGCATGCGCCCCTGCGTGTCGGCCGGAACGCGCACGACCCGGTTGCGCCCGAGCCCGAGCATGCCCAGCGACTTGACCGCGCTCGGATGCACTTCGTCGCCGACCACGACCGTGATCGGCGGAGCGCCGAACAATCCTTCGGCTTCGACGTTCCAGCCGGCGCGCGCCAGCACGTTGTGACGGGCTGCGGCCAGCGCGGCGAAATTCGCGACGGTTGCGCCGGTGACGAACGCGCCACCGGTCCCGGCCGGCAGACCGAAAAGCTCGATCAGCCAGCGCAATGCGGTCTGTTCCAGCCGCGCGGTCGCCGGCGTCACGTTGTGCATCGCCGAGTTCTGGTCCCATGCCGTCGCCAGCCAGTTGGCGGCCATCGCCGCCGGCAAGGCGCCGCCGATCACGAAGCCGAAGAAGCGCGCTCCGCCCATCGCCATCGTCGCCGGCGAGCCGTAACGGTCGAGCAGTTCGATGACTTCGCGCGGATCGCACGGCGCATCGGGCAGTGCACCGTCGAGCGCGTCGAGAGCCGCGACGGCCGCTGGATCCGGCGCGACCTTGCGCTCTTGCAATCCGTTCAAGTAGGCGTCGGCGCGTGCCGCAACGTCCTGGAGAAGGTTGTTCATGGTGATGATTCTTTGCGGAGTCAAAGCGGCGTGGGTGCGCGCTTATTGTAAGGCGTGAGGGCTGAGGGATGAGGGATGAGAGTTTGCAGAGCGTCGCGCGTTCTTGCCCCTCACTCCGGAAGTGCCGTGCGTAGAATGAGTAAGGTCGTACTGTGGTGGCGGGCGCTCCAGCCCTCAGCCCTGCTCTACAACGTACAACGCATTGCGCGGCGCCCCGGTGATTTCCGCCGCGAGCTTCGCCGCGCGTCCGGGCGGCAAATCCTTGCGCAGCAGTTCGAACACGCGGCGGCCCTCGGCCAGGCGCGCAGCGGCAGCATCATCGCCTGCGCCGGCGACGAGAATGACGAATTCGCCGCGCTGCTGGTTCGCATCGGCCGTGACTCGTGCGGCGAGCCCGGCGAGAGAATCGTCGAGCACGGTCTCGAACAGCTTGGTCAGCTCGCGCGCTACCACGGCGTGGCGATCGCCGCCAAAAACACCAGACAGGTCGTCGAGAGCCTCGACGATGCGATGGCTCGATTCGTAGAAGATCAGCGTGCGCGTTTCGGTTGCCAGTGCCTGGAGATGGGCGCGGCGTGCCGTCGGCTTGGCCGGCAGGAAGCCTTCGAACACGAAACGATCGGACGGCAGGCCGGCGACCGAAAGCGCCGCAATCGCCGCGCACGCGCCCGGCACCGGGCTGACGGCGATTCCCGCTTCGCGCGCGGCGCGCACGAGGCGGAAGCCCGGATCGCTGATCAGCGGCGTGCCGGCGTCGCTGACCAGGGCGATCTGCATGCCGTCGCGCATTTGCCGCACCAGGTCGGCGCTCACTTCGCGCTCGTTGTGCTCGTGCAGCGCGACGCGCCGCGTGGCAATGCCATAGTGCTGCAACAACGCCGCGCTGTGGCGCGTGTCTTCGGCGGCGACCAGGTCCACCTGGCGCAGGATCGTCTGGGCGCGCGCGGAAAGATCGTCGAGGTTGCCGATCGGCGTGGCGACGATCCAGAGCTTCCCGGGCGCCTGTTGCGTCATGCCTTCTCCGTCAATGCCTGCGCCCGGTTGCTCGAATGGCTAGCTTAGCGCGAAGCCGGCCGCATGATCCGCTATCATGAGCAGATCGTGCTTTGGGATGCGTCATGACGCTACGCTTGCCGCGCTTGCTGCTGCTCTGCCCCGTTCTCGCCGGTGTGCTGCTGTCCGGCTGCGTCGAGATGGTGCCGCGCGAAGAGCGGCCTCCCGCCGCGGCCATCGACGCCGAGAAGCTCTACCAGCAGGGCGACCTCGACGGTGCCGCTCGGGCTTTCGAGAATCTCGCGGCCGAGCACTCGGATGAACGCGATCACTATCGGCTGCGTGCCGCCGAAGCGTACCGCGAGGAAGGCAATCTCGAAGCGGCAGGCCAGGTGCTGGCCGGCGTCAAGGCACGCCGGCTGTCGCCGGACGAAAGCATTCGCCTGGCACTGCTCAACGCCGAAATCGCGCTCGCACAGCGTGACGCGGCCCGCGCCCTGCAGCTGCTCGGTTACCCCGACGAAAACCTGCCGCCGCCATTGCGCTTGCGCACGCTCGAATTGCGCGCGCGCGCGCAGTCGGCCAGCGGCGACGCCCTGGCCAGCGCGCGCACGCGGGCCGCGCTCGACCGCCTGCTCGGCGGCACCGATCGCGTTCAGAACGAAGCACAGATCGTCGCTACCTTGCAGAAACTCGGGCCCGATGCGCTCAAGCAGCAGGCTTCCGTATTGCCGCCGAACGACGCGTTGCGGCCGTGGCTGAACCAGGCGCTGCGCAGCACCGGCCAGGCCTTGCCGCAAATCGTCCTGCGTCCGAACCAGGCGGTCGGCACGATGGTGCCGGGCCAGGATCACGCGATGATGCATGAAGGCTATCGCGAAACGCACTTCGTAGCGCTGCTGCTGCCGACCGGCGGCTCGCTCAAGGCCGTGGCGCAACCGATCCGCGATGGTTTTCTTGCGGCCTATTTCAGCGACTCGAATCCGGGACGGCCACAGATTCGCACCTACGACTCAGGCGACTCGCCGCAGCAGGCCGTCGAAGCGTATCAACACGCCGTTGCCGACGGCGCCGATCGCGTCGTCGGACCGTTGCGCCGCGACGGCGTGTCGGCGGTTTTCGCACAGGGCCGGCTGCCGGTTCCGGTGCTGGCGCTGAACCAGCCGGAGCGCGGCGAGATTCCACCGCAGGGCAGCGCCGCATTCGGCCTGACCCCGGACGCCGAAGCTGCGCAAGCGGCCGAGCACATGCTCGAACGCGGCATCCGGCGCGCCGTGATCATTACGGCCACCGACGACTGGGCCGAGCGCGCCGCACTGGCATTTCGCGCCCAGTTCGAAAACCATATGGGCGAAATCGTCGGCGATGCGCGCATCCGGGATAATGAAATCAACTACGCCGCCACGATCCGCCAGGCGATGAGCGCCGTGCCGGCCACCGGGATGGCGCCGTCGCTGCCCGGCGCCGCTCCGATTCCCGTTCCGCCATCGACGCCCGGTGCATCGCAGCCTGTGCCCGAGCCGCCGGCGCTCGGCATCTTCATCAGCATGCGGCCGCAACAGGCGCGCCTGCTGCTGCCGCAGATCCGGCTCGCCGGGTTCACCGGCATCCCGGTGTTCGGGACCTCGCATATCTATGCGGCCAATGTCGATCCGGGCCAGGATCGCGACCTCGACGGCGTCGAGTTCTGCGACGCGCCATGGCTGTTCGATGCCGTGCTCGGCCTGCCGCGCTACAGCGAAATCACGCGTGTGCTCGATTCGGTGCGCGGCGCCGGCGCGCGCCTGTTTGCGATGGGGCTGGACGCGTATTCGCTGCTGCCGTACATGGATTGGCTGAGCCAGCACCACGACAGCTACCTGCCCGGCGCGACCGGCCAATTGTCCGAGGACGAACTCGAGCGCATCCAGCGCCTGTTGACCTGGGCGCGTTTCGAAGGTGGCATCGCGCGGCCGATCAACGGCGGCCTGCAGATGAGTTCATCGGTGCCCTAGGCCGCTGACCGGATGCATGCGCGCCGCGCCAACGCGACCACGCGCGACATCGGCTCGCGCTGGGAAGACGCCGTGCTTGCCCATCTGCAGCGCGCAGGCCTTGCGCTGATCGCGCGCAATTTCACCTGCCGCTACGGCGAGATCGACCTGATCATGCGCGACCGCGATCAGATCGCATTCATCGAAGTGCGCTATCGTGGCGACGACACGCACGGCGGCGGCACCGTATCGGTTGGTGCCGGCAAGCAGGCGAAACTCGTCCGCGCGGCGTCGGTCTATCTGCAACGCAATCCCGTACTCGCCGCGATGACGTGCCGGTTCGACGTCATCGGCTGCAGCGGCACGCCGGCGAGTCCGGTTTTCGAATGGACGCGCTCGGCGTTCGAGGTCGAGGGCTGAGGGCTGAGAACCCGAAAAGACAGGCTCGCCACGATGGAAGCGCTCCTGCCATTGGCCCAAACCCTTCAACCTTTCTCGACATCTTTCCCCGACACCTTATCTCAGCCCTCAGCCCTCAAGACAATGCCAAGCCGCAATCTACACTTCTACACATCGATACTTCTCGCCAGCCTCGTGCTGCTCCTGCAAGGCTGCCACGAACAGCGTCCGGCAGGGTACGTGCTCCGCGACCGCAACATCCAGCTTACGGCGTCCGACGCGATCAATCGCGACAAGGATCTGGTTTACGATGACAACAACGTGAAGGTAGTAGTCTACGACGGCGTCATGCTGCTGTGCGGGCAAGTCCGCAGCGAGGAACTCAAGCGCCGCGCGCAGGCGCATGTCGAGGTCATCGAAGGCATCAAGCGGCTGGTCAACGATCTCGAGGTGACGGACGAGCCCGAAGGTTTCTGGCGCCGGCGCGAGGACGACACGACGACCGCGCGCGTGAAGACCGCACTGCTCGACATCACCAGCCTGCCCGATTTCAATCCGTCGCGCGTCAACGTGACCACGTCGCACCATGTCGTCTACGTCATGGGCCTGGTCACGCATGAGGAGGCGGAGGCCGTGATCGGCATCGCGCGCGAGGTCGGTGGCGTGCAGAAGGTGGTCGAGGTGTTCGAGTACAAGGATTAGAGGGCTGACGAAACTGGAACGTCCGTCATTCCCGCGGAAGCGGGAATCCATCTTGATCTTGTCACCTTCACAACTCTCCAAGGCAGAGCAACATGGATTCCCGCTTCCGCGGGAATGACGACGTTTTTGTGAATCTGGTTCGCGCAAGATAACCGGCAATCATCAAGACTGCTTGCTCCGACTTCCCAGAGCGCCCTTGTTGCCCACTTTGCTCACCAACGCATCATTAGGCTAAGTACGATCGCGGCATAAAGTCCCGCAGCGACATCGTCCAGCATCACGCCCAGTCCGCCCTCGACATTGCGGTCCGCCCAGGACACCGGCCACGGTTTCCAGATGTCGAAAATGCGGAAAAGTATAAATCCGGCAGCGATCCAGACCCACGAATGCGGCGCGCCGACCAACGGCGCCAAGGCAATCCACAGGCCGACGAATTCGTCCCAGACGGCGAATCCGGGATCGGCGATGCGCAATTCGCGAACGATCCAGGCGCAAGCCCATACTCCCACTGCGAACGCGATCACCAGCGCGAGCGCGTAGTACGGGTAAGCCAGCTTGCTCAATGCAAGCCACGGCAACAGCGCGGCGAGCGACCCGGCAGTGCCGGGAGCCTTCGGACTAAGTCCCGATCCGAAGCCCGTGGCAATCCAGCCCGCCGGGTGGCCGAGCGCGACGCGCCGTTGCGCGGGCGTCATTGCCATCTTGTCGCTGCCCGGCCATGCGCTTGGGTCCGACCCTGCCGCAATCTGTAGAACATTGACTGCGCGCCCGTAGCGCGCGCGCGCGCGGCGCGGATGCTGACGCTCTCCGCGGTCACCTGAAATGCTCCCAGCCCGCTTGCGCCGCGACCAGCGGATTTCCGCTGCCGTCGCGAACGCTGACACCGCGACCGGCGACGATGCGGCCAATGCGCGTCGCGCCACAGCCGCTGCGCGCAAGGTCGCCGAGCAGCGAAGCCGCCTGCGCATCCGCTGCCGTGAAACACAACTCATAGTCGTCGCCACCCCCGAGCTGGAGCGCATGACGCGTCGGCGCATCGCAGAAGCCGAGCAGGGCTGACGAAGCCGGCAGCGATTCGACGTCGATCTCGGTGCCAACGCCGCTTGCCGCGCAGACGTGGCCGAGATCGGCGACGAGACCATCGGAAATGTCGATGCATGCGCTCGCCCGCCCGCGCAACGCAAGCCCCTGGGCGACGCGCGGCGTCGGGCGGTCGAGACGTTCGATCAATGTCGCGCACGGCGCGGTCGATGCCAGCGCAGGGCTGGCAGCGACGTCTTCGCGTTGCTTCAGACAGCGCAACCCGGCCGCCGCGTCGCCGAGCGTTCCGGTCACATACACGCCGTCTCCGGCGCGCGCGCCGCCGCGCAGCAAGGCTGCGCCGTCCGGGACGAAACCGTGCACGGTGACGGTGATGCTCAGCGGTCCTTGCGTCGTGTCGCCGCCGACCAAGGCGAGCTTGAATTCGCCGGCCAGCGCCGCGAAGCCGTCGGCGAATTGCCCAACCCATTGCGCGTCGCCGTCAGGCAGAGTCAGGGCGAGGGTCGCCCATGCCGGCGTCGCTCCCATCGCCGCGAGGTCGGACAGATTGACCGCCAGCGCCTTCCAGCCGACATCGAAAGCTCGCGTGCTTCGCGGAAAGTGCACGCCCGCGACGAGCGTATCCATGCTGACCGCAAGAATGTGTCCGGCAGGCACGGCGAGCAATGCCGCGTCATCGCCTATGCCCAGGCGCACGTCCTCGCGCGCGACGGCGCAGCGGTCGCGGATTCGGGCGATCAGTTCGAATTCGTGCACGCTCGCGCCTGCCGGTATGGACAACGATGCAAGCGCGGACTCAAGGCGCGCGAACGCGTTCGATCACGGCTCGCGGCCGCCCGGACGCAGTTCGGCTGTTCGCCACGCCCGCGCCGCCTTGTCGAGCACGCCGTTGACGTAGGTGTGACCGTGCTCGGCGCCGAAGCGCTTGGTGACCTCGATCGCCTCGTTGATAACGACGCGATACGGCACGTCCGGGCGATGCTGCAGTTCATAGGCCGCCAGGCGCAGAACGGCACGCTCGATCGGATCGACCTGCACCGCCTCGCGATCGAGATATGGCACGAGCGCGGCATCGAGTTCTTCGCAATGTTTCTCGACGCCGCGCAGCAGGTCCTCGAAATAATCGAGGTCGGCGATTTCCATGTCCTGCTCGTGGCGGAACTCCTCGATGACGTCCTTCATCGGGTTGCCGCCGACCTGCCAGGCATACAGTGCCTGCGTGGCGCGGCGGCGGGCGCGCGAGCGCGCGGTAAGGTCGATGCCGTCGGGGCGGCGGTGCTGGGTCATGATTGTGCTCCTGGTGCGAACCACGCAAGGTTCGCGCACGCCGGCAGCATTCGCTGATGCCGGTGCGCTGTCGAGTCCGCATGGACCCGGAATTTGGCGATCGCAAGTTGCATGGGCATCGTCAATCTACAATTTTGTCCACAAGTCCACAATTTCCAGCGCCGCCAGCGCGACCTCTTCGCCCTTGTTGCCGTGCGCGCCACCCGCACGGGCCTGCGCGTCTTCGTGACGTTCGACCGCGAGCACGCCGTTGAGCACCGGCACGCCGTGATCGACCGCCACGCGCTGCAGGCCGTTCGCACAGCCATCGGCGACGTGCTCGTAATGGCGCGTCTCGCCGCGCACGACGCAACCCAGTGCAACGATCGCGGCATAGCGGTCGCTCAACGCCAGCTTCGCCGCGGCGACCGGCAACTCCCAGGCGCCCGGAACGCGCACGAGGTCGACCGCGGCGTCGTTGACGCCATGCGTGACAAACGCACGCCGCGCGCCATCGATCAACGCGTCGACGATGCGCGGGTTCCAGCGGCTGGCGACGATGGCAAAGCGCGCGTTTGCGTGGACGCGCAGTTCGCCGGTGAATTCGGGCATGGGGCTGAGGGCTGAGGGCTGAGAGGTGGCAGTCTACAAGCTATCGCAGGGATACACGAAGTCGCACACGAACTGTGGATCGTGTCCGCTGTTTCGTAGGGTGGGCCTCGGCCCACCGAATACAATTTCCCGCGAGGAACAGAAGCGGTGGGCCGAGGCCCACCCTACGTACGGCCTCAGCCCTCAGCCCTCAGCCCCGCCTCCTCATACCCCACGATCTCCAGCCCGAACCCACTGAGTCCCAGGAACCGCCGCGGCGTTCCGAGCACGCGCAGCCGGCACACGCCGAGGTCGGCAAGTATCTGCGCGCCGACGCCGTGGCGGCGCCATTCGAGCGCGGCGTCCGACTCGCGCGGCGCGTTCAGCCGGTCGAGGCGCTCGAGCGCGGTGCGTGCTTCGTCG
>DATIEJ010000309.1:0-4330 GCA_035455825.1 Rhodanobacteraceae bacterium
CCAGCCGCCGACGGTCGGTCCGAGCGTAGGGGCCAGCACCGACACCATGCCGAGGATTGCCGGAATCATCGCGCGCTGTGGCCCGGAGAACAGGGCAAAACCCGTGGCGAAAACGGTCGGGATCATTGCGCCGCCGACGAACCCCTGGATCACGCGGAACGCGATCATCGAGTCGATGTCCCACGCTGCTCCGCACAGCGCGCTGGCCAGCGTGAACAATCCGGCCGACAGAGCGAACAGCCAGCGCGTCGACAGCGCCTGGGCGAGAAACGCCGAAAACGGGATCATCACCAGTTCGGCCATCAGGTAGCCGGTCTGCACCCAGCTGATTTCCTCCGGGCCGGCCGACAACCCTGCCTGCACGTCGTTCAGCGACGCTGCGACGATCTGGATGTCGATCAGCGCCATGAACTGGCCGAACGCCATGACCGCGAAGATCAGGTACTTGCGCGCCGTCGGCAAGTCGACAGGCGCCAGGGCCGGCGCCGCCGTGCGCGCGGCCGTCGCCTTGCCGGCCATCACCATCGTTGCGCTCATGTCGACCTCTTGCAATACGCTTGATTCGATAGTATGATACATATCATACAAAGAGGACGCAAGCGATGCGCTACGACGCCGACCACAAGGAAAAGACTCACGCGAAGCTGTTGAAGGCTGCGGCCAAGGCTGTCCGCGCGGAAGGGCCGCATCGCGTCGGCGTGGCTGCGGTGATGGCGGACGCCGGCCTGACCCACGGCGGTTTCTACGCGCACTTCGCTTCGAAGGACGCGCTCGTCGCCGCCGCGATCGGGCAGATGTTCGAAGAGGCGCGCGCGCGCTTCCTGCACGAAACGCAGGAGCGCACGCCGGCGCACGCCCTCGTCGCCTACATCGATTTCTATCTGTCGGCCGCACACCGCGACGCGCGGCGCAGCGGTTGCCCGATCGCCGCGCTGGCCTCCGACCTGCCGCGGCTGAAGAAGCCCGCGCTTGAACAATTCGCAAACGGCGCGGCGCGTCTGCGGACCGCGCTCGCGGACAAACTCGAGCAGCTCGGTCACGCCGATGCCCGGCAGGAAGCAAGCTCGGCGATGTCCGAACTCGTCGGCGCGCTGTCGCTGGCGCGCGCCGAACCTGACGCGAAGCGTTCCGACGCGATCCTGGCCGATTCGCGGCGCGCGCTCAAGCGGCGCTTGAAGCTGGAGCATTGACGACAGGGCTGGATTCGCGATTTGCACGGCCGGAACTTCCGCTAGCGTGTTCGAAGGACTTTCGAGATGAGTGACAAAAGCAAGCCAATTGGCCCGATAGCGGTTCTGCCGGTCGGGGATGCGAAGAAGACCAAGCCAGCCATTTCGCGCAAGGCCGTCGTCGCGGTCGGTGTCGCGATTGCGCTGGGCGCCGGCGGCGCGATCTACATCGCCACGCCGAAATCCGCGGTATCGACCGACAACGCCTACGTCCAGGCCGACAGTTCGATCATCGCGCCGAAAGTGCGCGGCCTGATCGCCGAGGTGCTCGTGCGCCACAACCAGCCGGTGAAGCGCGGCGACCCGCTCGTGCGCATCGATGCCGAAGAGTTCGATGCGCGGGTCGCGTCGGCCACGGCGGCGCTGCAGGACGCCCAGGCGAAGGAGCAGGGCGCGCGCGCTGCGCTGATCAGCCTCGATGCCGAGGAACAACTCGCGGCAGCGAACATCCGCGCATCGCGCACGTCGATCCGCTCGGCCGATGCGCAGAGTGAAAAAGCGCAAGCCGACCGCCAGCGTTTTGACGACCTGGTCAAGACCGGAGCCGTCGCGCGCCATGACGCCGACCAATACCGCGCCGCGGCAATCAGCGCCCAAGCCGACGCCGAGCGCAGCCGCGCGCAGTTCGACGTCAGCCGCGACCAGGCCGCGGTGACGCGGGCCCGGCGCGCGACCTTGCAGGCGAATCTCGCGCAAGCCGGAGCAGCCGTGTCTGCGGCGAAGGCAGCGCTCGACCTGGCGCAGCAGGATCAGCAGCACACGCTGATCCGCGCGCCGATCGATGGCGTCGTCGGCGACCGTCAGGTCGAGCAGGGCGACTACGTCCAGCCCGGCACGCGCCTGCTGACGATCGTGCCAGTTGCTTCGCTCTACGTCGTCGCGAACTTCAAGGAAACGCAGACCGCGCGCATGACCGCCGGCCAGCCCGCAACGATCGAAGTCGACGCGCTGCCCGGCGTCGCCCTGAAAGGCGAAGTCGAGAGTTTCGCTCCGGGCTCCGGCTCGCAATTCTCGCTGCTGCCATTCGAACCGGGCACGGGCAACTTCACGAAGGTCGTGCAACGCGTGCCGGTGCGCATTCGCTTCGAGCCGGGTCAGTCGCCGTCGCTGCTGTCGCTGCGACCGGGTCTGTCGACGACGGTGACGGTGCGTCTGGACAAGCCCTACGGCATCGCGGACCGCGGTGCTGCGCGGGACCCGGTGCCAGCCCTGGCGGCCAGCACAAGCATCAAGCCGTGATCCATCATGCTCAATAATATGATGGACATCATATATATACCTTCCATCACATCAGGAGAAACGCAAATGAACATCAAAGGCAAAGTCGCGCTGGTCACCGGCGCCAATCGTGGACTCGGACGTGCGTTCGTGCAGGAGTTGCTCGCCGCCGGCGCGAGCAAGGTGTACGCAGCCGCGCGCGATCCCGGCAGCATCGATTTGTCGACGGGCCTCGCGCAGGCATCGGCAGTCTCCACGGTCGTGCCGGTCAGGCTCGACGTCACCAATCCGGACGAGGTCAGTGCCGCCGCGAAAATATGCGCCGACGTCGACCTCGTGATCAATAATGCCGGCATCCTGCGCGGTGCGCCGATTGCGTCGTTTGGCGACGTGCACGAATTGCGCGCCGAGATGGATACGAATTTCTTCGGCACGCTGGCCGTGAGCAATGCGTTCGCCCCGGTTCTCAAGGCCAGCGGCGGCGGCGCGCTCGTGAACATCCTGTCCGTGCTGAGTTGGGTCAGCTTGCCGGGCACGGCGCTGTACAGCGCTTCGAAAGCTGCGGCCTGGTCGCTGACGAACGCGCTGCGAAAGGAGTTGCGCGAGCAGGGCACGCTTGTCGTGGGTGTGCATGTCGGCTACATGGATACCGACATGGTTGCCGGCGTACAGGCGCCGAAATCGCAGCCGGCCGATGTGGCGCGGCAGGTGCTGCGCGCGATCGCGATTGGCCAGGAAGAAGTGCTGGCCGACGAGATCTCACGGCAGGTCAAAGCCGGTTTGTCGAGCGATTCGCCGGCCTATCTGGCCGCCTGAGGAACGCGAAAACGGCGCCGGGCCTCTCTCGTCCACGAGAGAGGTTTCGGTGCAGCTTTGCCAGCAAGAGTGAAGCGAAAGGCCGAGGCCAAAAGGCTGCGGCTCACGCCGCTCAGTTCGCCTTTTGCAGTTCGACAACCACGACTTCGATCGGTTTGTCGCCCATGTTCACGTCCTGGTGCCGCGTGCCCGGCGGATTCGCAGGCAGCCAATAAGCCTTGCCGGTTTCCCATTCATGGGTTTCGCCTGGGCCCTTCTCCTCGAGCACCTTCATCGTCCCGCCCTTCAACGCAACGATGACTCTCGGATGCTCATGCCGGTGCAGCGGCAACGGATTGTTCGGCAGCACGATCGACTTCCAGACTTTCACCCCGGCATTCTCGAACAGCTGCTCGCGACCCGTCTGCATCGTCGTTTGCGCGACCACGAAACCGGCGGCAAAAGCGCCAGACACCAGCGCGACTGCGATTTTGCTGAACATGCATGCGTCTCCTCATAGTGATCGTTCACAAGCCCGCGTTAAAACCCCTCTCCCTCCGGGAGAGGGGCAGGGGTGAGGGCCGGGATCGCACCAACGTCCGAAAAACCAAGGCGCGACAAGCGCAAAGCATTGCGCTGCAGTGATTCGGCGCAGTGAGACTGCAAACCCTTCGCACCTGCTTACCCAACCACAGGTATATCCTAACCTCCGAACCCTTGCCGCAACTTTGCGTGCAAACGCAGCGGCGTCCGCAGCCATCGGAGACCAACGCATGCGCCTTCTCCTCGCCCTCATCTTGATGCACTCACTGACAACCACCGCCCACGCCGCCGGCAACACTCAATCCGCCCTGCAGCAACGCTGCGTCGCCGCCATCGGTGCAAGCGGCCAGCCAGCCAACATCAAGGCGCTGAAACAGACGACGATCCCGATGGGCGAGAGCGGCTTCCTGTTCCAGTTCACCGGCGCCGATGGCGGCACGTTCACCTGCCAGATCTGCGACGACGGCAATCCGGCCAATCACGCCTGCGGCTCGATCGGCCTGGAACTCAGCTATCGCCCCAAGGACGGCGAGATGCAAAAGCTG
>DATIEJ010000310.1:0-2521 GCA_035455825.1 Rhodanobacteraceae bacterium
CTTTCAAATAGTGGGTCAATTGTGCCTCATGGGCAGGAACAATGTGGGAGACCGACTTCAACTCGACGAGAAGACGCTGCTCAACAACCAAGTCGGTAACGAATTGACCTACAACAACGTCCCGGAACCTGACCTGCAAGCGACTCTGTTGCTCGACATCCAGCCCTGCTTCCCTCAAGGCGAAGGCCAGAGCGTTTTCGTAGACCGACTCGACAAACCCGAACCCCAGCTCGTTGTGTACGGAATAGAAAATTCCGATAACACGCTCCGTCAGTCCTGCCTCAATCAATACGCTCTTATCCGCGTTCATCCGTGATATCCGCGTCATCCGCGTCCAAAAAAGCTTTCAGCCCTCGGCAGAATGGCAAACGGCCTCGATATTGTGACCGTCGGGATCGAGCACGAATGCGCCGTAGTAATGCGCGTGGTAGTGTGGTCGCAGCCCGGGCTTGCCGTTGTCGCGGCCGCCGGCTGCCAGCGCGGCTTTGTAGAACGCGTCGACATCGGCGCGTGTCTTGGCCGTGAACGCGATGTGGAGGCGTCCGCGGACGACGCCTTCGCCGTCGCCGATCCAGAAATACGGCTTGCCGTTTTCGCCGAAGCCTGCTTGCGACGAGCTGCCGGTCTGCTCGGCCGTCAGCTCCATGACGATATCGATGCCGAGCGGCTCGAGCGCGGCCTGGTAGAAGCGTTTGCTGTGCGGCAGGTTGGATACGGGAAAACCGATATGGTCGAACATGGGGACCTCCTTCAATTCCACTTCGGCTTGCGCTTGTCGAGAAACGCGCCGAGTCCGTCCTGGCCCTCGGCCGAGACGCGCAGCCGCGCGATCAATGCGGCATTTTCCACATCCATGCGTTCTGCACTTTGCCGCGTCATGCCGCCGATGCGCAGCGCGAGTTGCTTGGCTTCGGACTGGGCCAGCGGCCCGCCTTTGCCGAGCGCGCCCAGTGCGTCGTCGACCGCGGCATCGAGTCCGGCCGGCGGGACGATCCGGTGCACGAGCCCGATGCGCGCCGCTTCGGCCGCATCGAAGATCTCGCCGCTGACGAACAGGCGCCGCGCGTGGCGCGCGCCGATTGCAGCGATCACGTAGGGCGAGATCACGGCCGGCACGAGGCCGAGCTTGACTTCGGTCAGGCCGAATTTCGCGCCGTCGGAGGCGATCGCGATGTCGCAGCAGGCCACGAGTCCGACTCCGCCGCCATAAGCCGCGCCGTTGCAGCGCGCAATCGTCGGCTTCGACAGGAAGTTCAGCGTGCGCATCAGCGCGGCGAGGCGTTCGGCATCGGCCCGGTTCTCGGCTTCGCCGGCCTGCGCCATGCGGCGCATCCAGTTGAGGTCGGCGCCGGCCGAGAATGACGCGCCGGCGCCGGTCAGCACGACGGCACGAACGCCCGGGTCGGCATCGAGGGCGGCCAGCGCAGTCGTCAGCTCCGCGATCAACGCATCGTCGAACGCGTTGTGAACGTCGGGGCGGTTCAACGCGACGCGCGCGACCTGGCGTTCGATGGCGATGTCGAGCAGGGGCATGGCGTGGTCCGGCGACGGGAATCGTCGCTTGCTGAAGCGATGATAGCCGGTCGCGCAGTCCGGCGAGAACTTCTGCCGTCCCGCGAGGCTCTTGGTACACTCGGACTGTGACGACCTGATTCCTGTTTCCTGCATGCCTCTACTGCGAATCTATCTGCGCGTCATCGGCCTGCTCGCTCCGGAAAAAGGGCTGGCGATCATGCTGGCGCTGGCGAACCTGTCGCTGGCCGGCGTGTATTTCCTCGAGCCGTGGCTGTTCGGGCGCGTCGTCGACGAACTGGCGGTTGCCGGCCATCGCGACGCGTGGCATTACATTGGCCTGTGGGCGGCAGTCGGCCTCGGCGGCGTCGTCGCGAGTGTCTGGGTCTCGCTGCATGCCGATCGGCTGGCGCACCGGCGCCGGCTCGCCGCGATCTCGCAGTATTTCGAGCATGCCATCGCGCTGCCGCTGGCTTTCCACGGGCAGCATCACACCGGGCGGCTGCTGCGCATCATGTACGGTGGCACGAGCAACCTGTTCAGCCTGTGGCTCGGCTTCTTCCGCGAGCACCTGGCGACGCTGCTTTCGATCCTCGTCATGGTGCCGCTCGCGCTGAAGATCAACTGGAAACTCGCCCTGCTGATGATTGCGCTGATGGTCAGTTTCGCCCTGTTCAACACGATTGCGATGCGGCGCACGCTCAAGGCGCAGGGCGAGGTCGAGGAACTGCACCACGCGATCACCGAGCGCGCCGGCGACGTGTTCGGCAATGTGCTGGTCGTGCAGAGCTACAACCGGCTCGCCGACGAGGTCGCCGCGATCCGCGAGATGACCCAGCGCGTGCTCGACGCGCAATATCCGGTGCTGCGCGGCTGGGCCTGGCTTTCGGTCGCGAACCGGGCGTCGAGCACGCTCACGGTCGTGGCGATCTTCGCGCTCGGCGCGGCGCTCAACGCCAAGGGCGAAGTCAGCGTCGGCGGCATCGTCAGTTTCGTCGGCTTTGCGCTG
>DATIEJ010000311.1:0-20584 GCA_035455825.1 Rhodanobacteraceae bacterium
GCAACCGCGGTGTCCTGAAGAGTCTCGAATTCTTCGATCCGGTCAGCGGCAAGTCCACGCCGGGCCCGCGCCTGCTCGAGGCGCGCAGCGGCCACAGCGCGATCGCGCTGGCCGATGGACGCGTGCTGCTCACGGGCGGCCGCAACGGCGACAACGCTCTGCTTGCGTCAAGCGAAATCTACGACGCCAGTGGCGCCTCGCTAAATCCCGGCGCGAGCATGGGTCATGCGCGCGCGAACCATACCTCGACATTGCTCGCCGACGGCCGCGTCCTGATCGCCGGCGGCGACGCCGAAGGCGCGGCCGAAATTTACGATCCCGCGACCGACCACTTCGTCGATGCCGGCAGGCTCGCCGTCGCCCGTTCCGGCCATTCTTCGGTGCGCCTCGGCGACGGACGCGTACTCCTGGTCGGCGGCTACGACGCGGCCGGCGCGACTGCCGAGATTTTCGATCCGAAGACGAACACGTTCAGCGCCGTGCGCGGCGGGCTGAAGACCGCGCGCGTGCAACCAGCGCTGAAGCTGATCTCCGACGGCAAGGTGCAGGTCTATGGCGGCGACGCCGAGATCACGATGGAGGTCTATAACCCGGCCGGCTAC
Organism: Rhodanobacteraceae bacterium; assembly: GCA_035455825.1. Classification (GTDB taxonomy): domain Bacteria; phylum Pseudomonadota; class Gammaproteobacteria; order Xanthomonadales; family Rhodanobacteraceae; genus Rudaea. The sequence continues at coordinate 603 of DATIEJ010000311.1, forward strand.
TTCTCCTCGCGCGGCCACCTTCTGCGCGACAGCAACGCGTTCCGCAGCATCATGTACAGCCCGGGCCAGGCAGCGCTCATCGCGATCCCGTCGGCCAAGAGCAAACACTACGCCGAAGACGCGCTGGGTCCGGCCGCCGGCGAGTTCGAGCGTACCGCCCATACCGCGACCGAAGTCGCGGCGCGCAGCACGATGGTCGTCGTCGGCGGCTTCGGCGCGACCGGCGCGGCGCTCGACACGATCACCGAACTCGGCAGTTGCGGAGGCACGGTCACGACCGACCTGACCGACTACTACCCGGGCCAGACTGTCGTGATGTCCGGCAGCGGCTGGAATCCCGGCGAAAACATCACGCTGAATCTGCATCGCGATACGAACGATCCGCCCGACACGGTGCTGTACGCGACGGCGGATGAGAACGGCGAGTGGATCAACGCCGAATACGTCGTCCAGGAATTCGACGCGAACGTGACATTCGTCCTGACGGCCACCGGCGATTCCAGCTGCGTGGCGCAGACGACGTTTACCGATAGTGTGACTTCGGTGGTGATCAACTCACCGACCCACACGTCGCCGGTGACGGTGACCTCGCTTCCGGCAACGGTACACGTCAATTTCACGTACTCGACAGTCGGTACGCCGACGCCGCCAGCGACCACGACGGCAACTGTGTCGCTATCGGGGGGATTACCAGACGTGGGGCCGGTGACGATTCCGGGGGGCAACAACCTGACGACGACGATCGACGTCGTGATTCCGGCAGGTACTCCCAATGCCTCTTACAATTTGAAGGTCAACGTCAACAACAATGCGGGCACGACGTCCCCGAACGGCAATGCCACTGAAAACAACTCGATTATCGTCAACGTGCCGGCGATTGCCGCGACGGCGACGTCTGTAGCATCTTCGAAGAACCCGTCGACCTTCGGCGACGGCGTAACCTTTACTTCGACCGTCACGTCTGGCGGGAATCCCGTCACGACCGGCACGGTCACATTCTGGGACGGCAGCACCTGCGCGGTCCCGAGTACCTCTCTTGGCTCTTCGGCCGTTGACGCCAGCGGTCACGCCGCGGTGTCGACGTCCACACTTTCCGTCGGCCAGCACACGATTACCGCTTGTTACGGCGGAACGGCAAGCTTCGCAGCAAGCAGCGGAAACACGAGCCAGATCGTGAACACGGCAACCACGACGGCGCTCGCTTCATCGCTGAACCCATCGACCTTCGGCAGCAGCGTGACCTTTACCGCCACGGTGAACGCTGGCGCATCGTTGGTCACGACCGGTTCGGTCACCTTCATCGAAGGCGGAACGTGCGCCAGCCCGACCGCGACCCTGGCAGGTCCTACCGCACTCAATGGCAGCGGCCAAGCTGCATTCTCGACATCCTCGGTCGCCGTCGGCTCGCACACTGTCGTCGCGTGCTACGGCGGCAGCAGTGGCGCACCCAACTTCCTTGCAGCAAGCAACGGCAGCGTGACGCAGGTCGTCAATACGGCCACGACGACCTCGCTCGGATCGTCGCTCAATCCGTCGACGTGGGGCGCCAACGTGGACTTTACAGCGACCGTGCTCAAGGCCGGGACACCGGTGACGACAGGGTCGGTCACATTCATAGAGGGCGGAACGTGCGCCAGCCCGACCACTACGCTGGCAGGTCCTACCGCACTGAATGCCGGCGGCCAAGCCGTACTCTCGACCTCGTCACTGTCTGTCGGTTCGCACACTGTCTTGGCGTGCTACGGTGGCAGCAGCGGCGCGCCGAACTTCCTTGCCGCGAGCAGTGGCAGCGTCGTGCAAGTCGTGAATCAGGCCACGCCGACGGTAAAGGCCACGGGTGGCACGTTCGATTACAACGGCAATCCGCGCGCAGGAAGTTGCACGGTGACGGGCGTCGGCAGTGACGACCTCGGTACGCTGGCGCCGACCTACACGCCGCCGGCTGCGGGGACTTCGACGGCGCCGACCGATGCCGGCAGCTACACGGTCCATTGCGACTTTGCCGGCAACACGAACTACTCCGCTAAGAGCGACACGGCGCCGTTGACCATCAACAAGGTCGATCCGATCGTGAAGGCGTTCGGCGGCACGTTCAATTACGACACGACTCAGCACGCGGGCAGCTGCACGGTGACCGGTGTGGGCGGCACGTCCATCGCTTCGCTGTCACCGACGTACACGCCGCCGGCTGCGGGGACTTCGACGGCACCGACCGACGCGGGCAGCTACACGGTGCATTGCGACTACGCGGAAAGCACGAACTACAACGCGAAAAGCGATACCGCGTCGCTGACCATCAACAAGGTCGATCCGATCGTGACGGCGTTCGGCGGCACGTTCAATTACGACACGACCCAACACGCGGGCAGCTGCACGGTGACGGGCGTGGCCGGCACGCCGCTTGGTTCGCTGTCGCCGACCTATACGCCGCCCGCTGCGGGGACTTCGACGGCGCCGACCGACGCAGGCAGCTACACGGTGCATTGCGACTACGCGGAGAGCACGAACTACAACGCAAAGAGCAATACCGCGCCGCTGACCATCAACAAGGTCGATCCGATCGTGACGGCCTTCGGCGGCACGTTCAATTACGACACGACGCAACACGCGGGCAGCTGCACGGTGACCGGCGTGAGCGGCACGCCGCTTGGTTCGCTGTCGCCCACCTATACACCGCCGCCTGCAGGGACGCCGATCGCGCCGACCGACGCCGGCAGCTACACGGTGCATTGCGACTACGCGGAGAGCACGAACTACAACGCGAAAAGCAATACCGCGCCGCTGACCATCAACAAGATCGATCCGACGGTGACGGCGACGGGCGGCACGTTCAACTACGACACGAGCCAGCATGCGGGCAGTTGCATGGTGAAGGGTTTTGGCGGCGTCGATCTCGGTTCGCTGTCGCCGACCTATACGCCGCCGCCAGGAGGGACGTCGATCGCGCCGACTGATGCTGGCAGCTACACGGTGCATTGCGACTATGCGGAGAGCACGAACTACAACGCGAAGAGCGACACCGCGTCGCTGACGATCAGCAAGATCGATCCGACGGTAACTGCGACGGGCGGCACGTTCAACTACGACACGAGTCAGCACGCGGGCAGTTGCACGGTGAAGGGTTTTGGCGGCGTCGACCTCGGTTCGCTGTCGCCGACTTATACGCCGCCGCCTGCAGGGACGCCGATCGCCCCGACTGACGCCGGCAGCTACACAGTGCATTGCGACTACGCGGCGACGACGAACTACAACGCGAAGAGCGACATCGCGCCGCTGACGATCAACAAGATCGATCCGACGGTGACGGCGACGGGCGGCACGTTCAACTATGACACGAGCCAGCATGCGGGCAGTTGCACGGTAAAGGGTTTTGGCGGCGTCGATCTCGGTTCGCTGTCGCCGACCTATACGCCGCCGCCTGCGGGGACGCCGATCGCGCCAACCGATGCGGGAAACTACACGGTGCACTGCGACTACGCGGCTACGACGAACTACAACGCGAAGAGCAATACCGCAGCACTGATCATCTATAGGATCAATCCGACGGTGACGGCGGCGGGCGGCACGTTCAACTACGACACCAACCAGCACGCAGGCAGTTGCACGGTGAAGGGTTTTGGCGGTGTCGATCTCGGTTCGCTGTCGCCGACCTACACGCCGCCGGCCGCGGGGACGTCGATCGCACCGACCGATGCGGGGGGCTACACGGTGCATTGCGACTACGCGGGTAGCACGAACTATAAGCCTGCCAGCAACACCGCGCCGCTCACGATCAATAGAGTGATGCCGATCGTCACGGCGAACGCGGGTGCCAGTCCGTACACCTACAATGGCCTCGCACACGCGGGTAGCTGCGCGGTGACGGGCGTTGGTGGCGTGGGCCTCGGTTCACTCGCTCCAACCTACACGCCCGATCCGACGCCAGCAGCTGCCCCGACCAATGCCGGCAACTACATCGTGCATTGCGACTATCCGGGCAGCACCAACTACCTCCCGGCAAGCAACACGGCATCGTTGACGATCAACAAGGCGCAACTGACCGTAACCGCCAACAACATCAGCAAGCCGTTTGGCGATCCGATCGTGCTGACGTACACGATCAGCGGCTTCGTCAATGGCGAGACGATCGAGCATACGATCCCGGTTCCAGTCAGCGGCGCGCCAAACTGCACGACGACCGCGACACAGTGGACCCCGATCAGCCCGCCGACGTATCCGATCACTTGCACGCTGGGCACCCTGGCGGCGACGAACTACACGTTCACGTTCGTCGGCGGCACGCTGACGATCACTTCGCGCAGCGCCCTTGTCAATTACATCGGCCAGCAGATGTTCGTGACGTCCGGATCGAGCAGCACGACGGCTCAGGTGACACTGAGCGCCAGCGTGCAGGATCCGAGCGGACTCGGGCTGTCCGGCGCGAAGGTCGACTTCATTGACTGCAGCACGACCTGCCCGGGCAAAACGCTCGCCAGCGGCGTGCCGGTCAGTCCGGTGCAGAATTCGCTGTTCACGGGCACCGCGAACACGATCGTCACGCTCAGCTCGGGTCAGTACGGCTCGCAGTCGTACCAGATCTACGTACGGATGACGGGCAACTACGACAACGACAAGCAGCCGCTCGCCGACAAGACGGCGACGGTGGTAGTCATGCAGCCGGTAGCGACGCTCGAGACGATCGCTGGCGGCATGTTCCCGCACCTGTCGACGGCGGCCGGCGTCTACGCGGGCAATAACGACGCTGTGAGCTTCAGCACCGGGCTGAGCTATACAAACAAGGGCACGAACCTCAAGGGTCAGATCAGCTTGACCATTCCGCAAGCCGATGGTTTTGTGTCCATCAAGTCGAACTCGCTCTCGTCGATGGCGATCACGGGGTCCGGCACGGGCCAGAGCGCGACGGTTTATGCGAAGGCGAGCATGTACGAGGTCCTCAACAACGGCAGCACGGTCGCAATCGACGGCAATGTCACGCTGCGGATGGACATTGTCGAAACTGGGCCCGGCTCGCCAGCCTCGCCGGCGCTGGTCGGATTTACGGTGCTCTCGTCGAAGGACAGCAGCCTGTATTACTCGAACAACTGGCAGTCGGTCCCTGCTTCCGGCGACACTTGCGGGGCGACCTGCCAAAACGTCTGGAAGACCGTCGTCGAGGGCGTCAGCAATGGAACCGTGACGATCAACTGATCCAGCGGCAATAGCACCGCGGCGCCCACCCTCATCGGTGGGCGCCTTTTTTTGCTACTGCCACACAGCGCTGCCAAGTCGTTACACTGTCACGGTGGCGCGTGCGGAAAAGCGGCGACGATGACAGCTGTACACACTGACGTACTGATCATGGGCGGCGGCCTCGCCGGCCTGTCGCTCGCGATCCAGCTGCGGCGCGAGTTGCCCGGCGCTTCGGTGCGCGTGCTCGAACGCAACCGCCATCCGGTGCCCGAGGCTGCGTTCAAAGTCGGCGAGTCGACGGTCGAGATCGGCGCGCATTATTTCGACACGGTGCTGGGTCTCAAGCAGCATCTCGACGAATGCCAGATCCGCAAGTTCGGCTTCCGCTTCTTCTTCAACGACGGTGTCGACGAGGTCGACACCGTCACCGAGCTCGGCGTAACGCGCGTATTCGCGACGCCGGCCTATCAACTCGACCGCGGCATCTTCGAAAACTACCTGGCAAAGCATGCCGCTGGACTGGGGGCCGAGTTCATCGACGGTGCCGTCGTGCGCTCGATCGACCTCGCCGAGGATGGCAGCGACCACACTGTGCGCTACACGCACGACGGCACGGAGCATGTCGCCACGGCGCGCTGGCTCGTCGATGCGAGCGGCCGTGCCGGCCTGCTCAAGCGCAAACTCGACCTGGCCGAGAAAAATAACCACGACGCGAACGCGATCTGGTTCCGCATCGCCGACCGCATCGCGATTGACGACTGGTCCGACGATCCGGCGTGGCGCTCGCGCTGCGATCCGGCCGAACGCTGGCGCTCGACCAATCACCTGTGCGGGCCCGGCTACTGGGCCTGGCTGATTCCGCTCGCATCCGGATCGCACTCCATCGGCCTCGTCGCCGACGCGGCGCTGCATCCACTCGAGACGATCAACAGTTTCGACAAGTCGATGGCCTGGTTCGCGCAGCATCAGCCGCGCCTGTATCGCGAACTCGACGCGCGCCGCGACAAGCTGCAGGATTTTGCCTTCCTGCGCCGCTTCTCGCACGGCTGCAAGCAGGTGTTTTCGGCGCAGCGCTGGGCGTTGACCGGAGACGCCGGCCTGTTCCTCGATCCGTTCTATTCGCCGGGCAGCGACTTCATCGCGATCAGCAACACCTACATCGCCGATCTCGTCGGCCGCGACCTGCGCGGCGAGCGCATCAAGCGCGAGGCGCGCTTCTACGAACAATTATACTTTTCGTTCTACCGCAACACGCTGGCGCTGTACGAGGGCCAGTACCCGATGTTCGGCCATGCGCAGCTGATGCCGCTGAAGGTGATCTGGGACTACGCCTACTACTGGGGCGTGCTGTGCCAGTTCTTCTTCCAGCGCTGCCTGACCGACAGCGCGCTGTTCCTGCGCCTGAACGCGCCGCTGCAGTCATGCGAGGTGCTCAATCGCGAGATGCAGCTGCTGCTCCGCCGCGCAGCCGGCACGGCGATCGGCAACAACGCGGCGAGCATAATGGACCAGCAGCGCTTGCCATGGTTCCGCGAATTGAATCGCGGCCTGACCGATCGCCTCGACGAGGCCGCTCTCGAGCAGCGCATCCGCGACAACGCGCAGATGTTGCAGATGCTGGCCGCTGAAATGCTCGCGCGCGTGCAGGCGATCAATCCGGTAGCACTCGACGAGTTGCCGATGCTGGCGGGGCTCGACAAGAACTCCGCTTCGAATCTGCTGCGCGAAGCAGCGTAGCGTAGAGAACCCCGCATTCCCGGCTTTTAGCCCCCTCTCCCGCTGGCGGGAGAGGGCTGGGGTGAGGGTGGTGCCTGATAAGGCGAATTGCTTCGGAAATGCCACCCTCACCCGGCGCAGCTACGCTGCGCCGGCCTCTCCCGCCAGCGGGAGAGGCGATGACGGGCGTCTCATCAGGAATCCGCTGCTTGTGGCTTCGCCCGAAACGGAAACGCCTGCTGCGGCAGGAAGCCATCCGGCATGTAGTCGCCGACGACACCGTACTTCGCCGGGAATGGTTTGTCCTTCGGCACCTTGACCGCCGTGCCGAACAGGTAGTCGAGGAACGCATAGTGCGCGGCGTAGTTGCGGTCGATCGCCTCGGTGTCGCTCGAGTGATGCCAGTGGTGGAAGTCCGGCGTCACGATCAGGTACTTCAGCGGACCCCACGGCAGGTGCACGTTGGCGTGATTGAACACGGCCTGGAAGCCGACGATGATGATGTAGGCATTCATGACGCCTTCGCCGAAGCCGAGCACGAACAGCGGTGCGAGCACGAACACGCGCGTGACGACGAGTTCGAGCATGTGCTGGCGCGAGCCGGCCAGCCAGTCCATCGTCTTGGCGCTGTGATGCACCGAATGGAATTTCCACAGGAACGGCACCTCGTGGTACGCCCGGTGCGTCCAGTACTGGGCAAGGTCGGCCATGAGTATACAAAGCAGCAGCTGCCAGACGAACGGGATCGCGCGCACCGCCAGCTGGAAATCGCCGCGCACCATCCAGCCGAACACGTTGTTCAATGCAAAGTTCACGGTCAGCAGGATCAGGCCGACGAGGAAGTGGTTGACCGCGAAGTGCTTGAGGTCGGTCTGCCACTCGGGCCGGAACACGGCCTGGTTGCGGTACAGCGGGAACAGCTTCTCGATCACGACGAACAGCACGGTCGAGCCGAGCAGGTCGAGGATGAACCAGTCCAGGCCGATGTAGGGCGTGTTGTCCGGAAAGTTGCCGACCGGCACGCGCGAGCCGCCGAGCGCGACCGCGACAACGACGAATGCAAATGCGAGTGCATTCAGGCTGCGCCGGTTGTTGATGATGATGCTCGCCAGCGACAGGCCGCCGGCAACGATAAGCGCGACGAACATCGCCTGGCGCAGCACGTCGACCGAGTACTGGTGACGCAGCTCCGGCGTCGTCAGGTATTCCGGAAAGTGGAACGCGAGCACGCCGAGCAGGCAGAGAAACCCGAGCGACAGCGCGAGCACGGTCGCGATGATGCCCTGGCCGAAGCGCATCGGGCCGCTGCGCCTGAGCAGTTCGGCGGTGTCGCCGACGACCTTGGCGGGCGCTTTCACGGCGCCGGGAAGCTTGAGCTGGATTCGGGACGGTCGCATGACGTCGACACCATGACACTTGGGGTTGCCAGTGTATCAACGCCAAACGGAGCTCGTTCCGGACAAGTGAGCGCACGCGCGTGCGCGGACATGTCGATCCCGGAATTTCCCCTTCCGGCTGCCGCCACCTTGTACTCGCCACATCCATGTGGCTCGCCCTTCGGGCAGCTCCGCTGCAAACATCGGCAATCTTGCCGATGCTTCCCCGCAGGCGGAGGAAGGATTCCAGATTGCTGCTCTTAGCCTTTCCTTCCCCTGCGAAGCGGGGGAAGGTGCCGACTGCAGGCGCCGGAGCGCCTGCGAACAGCGGAGCTGGCCCGAAGGGCGAGCGCCAGGACGGCGCGAGTCAGGCGGATGGGGGCGCTCCTGTGGGGAGGTCTCTACACAGCAACTTCCGCAGCAACAAGCCCAAGCTGCCGCAGTATCGACTTGGCCGCCTCGCGCCCGTCGAACGCCGCGCGCACGACCAGGTCGGCGCCGCGCACCGTATCGCCGCCGGCGAATACCTTTGGATTGCTGGTCTGCATCGGCAGGCGGCCTTCGCCGCTGTTGCTGATGCGGCCGTTCGGCTCGAGTTCGATGCCGGACTCGGCGCACCAGGCCGGCGGGCTCGCCAGAAAGCCGAACGACAGGATCACGACGTCGGCCGGGATTTTCTCCTCGCTGCCGGGCACGATCTCGGGCCGCGCGCGACCATGCGCATCGGCGACCAGGCGCGTCGTCGCGACGCGCACGCCGGTCACGCCATCGGCATTACCGACGATTCCGAGCGGCTGGCGGTTGAACAGGAACTGCACGCCTTCGTCGCGCGCGTATTTCACCTCGCGCCGCGAGCCGGGCATGTTCGCCTCGTCGCGCCGATAGACGCAGCTGACGCTCTCGGCATCCATGCGCACCGACGTGCGCACGCAGTCCATCGCCGTGTCGCCGCCGCCGAGCACGACGATGCGCTTGCCAATCACGTTGGGCAGGCTGTCGCTGTCCGTTGCCGTGCCGAGAATGCGGCGGGCATTCGCGATCAGGAACGGCAATGCCGGATACACGCCGGCCAGCTCCTGGCCCGGCAGTCCGGCGTCGACAAACCGATAGGCGCCGGTGCCGAGGAACACGGCGTCGTAGTCATGCAGCAATGTGGAAAAAGCCACATCCTTGCCGACCTCCACGTTGAGGTGGAACTGCACGCCGAGGCCTTCGAGCACTTCGCGGCGCTTGCGCACGATGTCCTTGTCGAGCTTGAACGGCGGAATGCCGAACGTCAGCAGGCCGCCGATTTCCTCGTAGCGGTCAAACACGTGCGCGGCGACACCGGCGAGCGCGAGCCGGTCGGCGACCGCGAGGCCGGCAGGACCGGCGCCGATCACGGCGACGCGCTTGCCGGTCGGCGCCGCGGTCACGGTCGGGCGCCAGCCGCGGCGCAGCGCCTCGTCGGTCGTCCAGCGCTCGATCGCGCCGATCGTCACGGCGTCGAAGCCGGTTTCGAGCGTGCAGTCGCCCTCGCACAGGCGATCCTGCGGACAGATGCGGCCGCAGATCTCGGGCAGCGGATTGGTTTCGTACATCAGCTCGGCCGCTTCGACGATGCGGCCGTCGCGCACGAGCTTGAGCCATTCCGGAATGCGGTTATGCAGCGGGCAGCCCCATGAGCAGTACGGATTGCCGCAATCGATGCAGCGCGACGCCTGGTCCGCACTGTCGCCGTTGGTGAAGTCGCCGTGGATCTCGCCGTAACCGAGCACGCGAATCGGCACCGGCACCTCGCGCGGCAGCTGGCGGTGGAACTTCAGGAACGGGAATTCCTTGTCAGCCATCTTCAGGTTGCCGCCGAGGAGAGAAGTGCATGTTGGACGCGGATTGACGCGGATGAACGCGGATAAGAGCCGATAAAGCAAGAACAATAAAAATGCTCTATCCGCGAAATTCCGCGACCATCCGCGTCATCCGCGTCCAAACGGCTTTTTTCGAAGAAGCTACGCAGCACGGCGCAGCTCCTCGGTCAGCGCTTCGAGGCTCGCAGCCTTCGGCTTGACCAGCCAGAACTTGTGCAGGGCGTCGCGAAAATCGGCGAGCAGACGGCCGGCCCAGACGCTGCCGGTATGCTCGATGTGATTGCGCAGCAGCGCGCGCAGATGCTGCAGATGGTTCTCCATGCCTTCGAGCGAGATGCGGTGGATGTCGACCAGTTCGTGGTTGTAGCGGTCGACAAACTCGCGCTCGACATCGAGCACGTAGGCGAAGCCCCCGGTCATGCCGGCGCCGAAGTTCACCCCGGTGCGGCCGAGCACGACGATCACGCCGCCGGTCATGTATTCGCAGCAATGATCGCCGACGCCTTCGACGACCGCGAGAGCGCCGGAGTTGCGCACGCCGAAGCGTTCGCCGGCGCGGCCCGCCGCGTACATCTCGCCGCCGGTCGCGCCATACAGGCAGGTATTGCCGACGATGACCGCATCGTGCGGCGCATAGCCGGCGCCGTGCGGCGAACGCACGACGATGCGGCCTCCGGCCATGCCCTTGCCGACGCCATCGTTGGCCTCGCCATCGAGCACGATGTTCAGGCCGCCCGCGTTCCAGGCGCCGAGACTCTGACCGGCCGATCCGCTCAGGCGCAGCTCGATCGGATTCGCATTCATGCCCTGATCGCCGTGCTGGCGCGCGATCTCGCCGGACAGGCGCGCACCGATCGTGCGGTCGGTATTCGCGATCGCAAAGTGGAAGGTTCCACCTGTGGAATTCTCCACGGCATCGCGCGTGGCTTCGGCGATCTGCAGTGCTAACGTACCTTTGGGAATCGGAGTCACGCAAATGCCGAGCGCGTCCTTCACTTCCCCTCTCCCATCGGGAGAGGGTCGAAGCCGCCGACCGGCGGATGAGGCGAAGGGCCGGGTGAGAGTCGGGTCATGCAAGAGCGGTTGGCGTTGGTCCGATCCCCGACCCTCACCCCTGCCCCTCTCCCGATGGGAGAGGGGTTCAAACAGCAACGCCGACAGATCGACGCGCCGCTGCTTTGCAGTCACTCCTTCGCGCTGCTTGAGCCAGCCGACGCGGCCGACCAGCTCTTCAAGGCTGCGCACACCGAGCTGCGCCAGCCGCGCGCGCACGTCCTCGGCGACGAAGCGGAAGAAGTTCTCGACCATCTCCGGCACGCCGGCGTAGTGCTTGCGCCGCAAGACATCATGTTGCGTCGCGATGCCGGTCGCGCATGAATTCAGGTGGCAGATGCGCAGGTACTTGCAGCCGAGCGCGACCATCGGCGCGGTGCCGAAGCCGAACGAGTCGGCGCCGAGCAGTGCGGCCTTGATCACGTCGAGGCCGGTCTTCAAACCGCCGTCGGTCTGCACGATCACGCGATCGCGCAAGCCGTTGCGCGCGAGGACTTGTTGCGTTTCGGACAGTCCAAGTTCCCACGGCACGCCGGCGTAGCGGATCGACGTTAACGGACTCGCACCGGTGCCGCCGTCGTGGCCGGAAATCGTGATCAGGTCCGCGCCCGCCTTCGCGACACCGGCCGCGATCGTGCCGACGCCGGCATGGGCGACGAGCTTGACCGAAACGAGCGCGGTCGGATTGACCTCCTTGAGGTCGTAGATCAGCTGCGCGAGATCCTCGATCGAATAGATGTCGTGATGCGGCGGCGGCGAGATCAAACCGATGCCCGGGCGCGCATAGCGCAGGCGCGCGATCAGTGCATTGACCTTGTGCCCGGGCAGCTGGCCACCCTCGCCGGGCTTGGCGCCCTGCGCGATCTTGATCTGCAGCACTTCGGCATTGACCAGATACGCCGGCGTGACGCCGAAGCGGCCCGATGCGACCTGCTTGATCTTCGAGGTCTTTTCGGTGCCGTAACGCGCCGGATCTTCGCCGCCTTCGCCGGAATTGCTGCGCGCGCCGAGCCGGTTCATCGCGATCGCGAGCGATTCGTGCGCCTCGGGCGACAGCGCGCCGAGCGACATGCCGGCCGAATCGAAGCGCTTGAGGATCGCCTCGACCGGTTCGACTTCGTCGAGCGGAATCGGCGGCAGCGGTGATTCGACCGCGAGCAGGTCGCGCAGCGCCGAAGGCGCGCGGCCGTTGACCGCGTCGGCGTAGCGACGGTACAGCGCATGATCGCCGGTGCGCACGGCCGCCTGCAGCGAACCGACGACTTCCGGGTTATACATGTGGAATTCGCCGTCCGGCAGCGCGTGCAGCAAGCCTCCCGGCGGCAGTGCGTAGTTCGGATCGCGCGCGGCGACGAGCTGCGCGTGATATTCGGACTGGATCTCGGCAAATCCTGCGCCGCCGATGCGCGACGGCGTCCCGGGGAAACACAGGTCGACGACTTCGCGATGCAGGCCGACGATCTCGAACAGCTGCGCGCCGCGGTAGCCGGCGATCGTCGAGATGCCCATCTTCGAGATGATCTTGAGCAGCCCCTTGCGGATGCCGCGCCGATAGCTGCGGCCGATCTCGGACGGCGCTTCGCCCTCGCGGCCCTTGAGCTCGCCGCGAAGGTTCATGTCGAACAGCGTCTGGTACGACAGGTACGGATACACCGCGGTCGCGCCGAACCCGATCAGGCAGGCGAAATGATGCGGATCGCGCGCGTTGCCGGTCTCGACGACGAGGTTGCAGTCGCAGCGCAATTGCTTCGCGGTCAGGCGCGCATGCACGGCGCCGACCGCGAGCAGCGCGTGGATCGGCAAAAGTCCCGGCGCCGGATAACGGTCCGACAGCAGCAGCAGGATCGCTCCGCCGCGCACGGCCGCCTCGGCGTCGTCACAAACCTTCTCGATCGCAGCTTTCAGGCCGACGTGCTCGTCGTAGTACAGGTCGAGCTTCAAGTGCTTCTCGACGACGTGCGGCAGGGCCATGATCTGGCGCAACTTGCGCTGCGACAGCACCGGCGAAGTCAGCAGCACCTGTTTCGCGTTCTCGGCCGTCGCATCGAACACGTTGCGTTCGAGCCCGATCTGCGTCGTCAGCGACATGACGAGACGCTCGCGCAACGGATCGATCGGCGGATTCGTGACCTGGGCAAAGGCCTGGCGAAAATATTCGTACAGCGGCCGCGACTGTCGCGACAGCACCGCGATCGGCGTGTCGTCGCCCATCGACCCGGTTGCTTCGGCTTCGTCGAGTGCCAGGGTCTTGAGCACGACGTCGCGCTCCTCACGCGTCAGCGCGAACTGTTTCTGGAAGCGCGCAAGCATCTCCGGCGGAAACGGCTCGGCCGCAAGGCCCGGATCGATCAGGTGCGATTCGAGATACGTGACGCCTTCGCGCAGCCACTTCTTGAACGGCGCGCGCGCGCGGTTGACGTCGTCGATCGCCGCGTTGTCGAGGACGCGATGCGCGACCAGGTCGACCGCGATCATCTCGCCGGGTCCGAGCCGGCCCTTCGCGACGATGCGCTCGGGCGGCAGGTCCCACAGTCCGGCTTCCGATGCGACGATCAGATGGTTGTCGTCGGACCTTGCCCAGCGCGCCGGGCGCAGGCCGTTGCGGTCGAGCGTGCAGGCGGCGTAGCGCGAATCGCACAGCACGATGCCGGCCGGACCGTCCCACGGCTCGGTGTGCAGCGCGTAGTACTCGTAGAACGCCTCGAGATCCTCGTCGAGGTCGTCGCGCGAGGCCCAGGCTGGCGGAATCAGGATGCGCATCGCCGCGAGCACGTCGAGGCCGCCGGCGACGAGCACTTCGAGCATGTTGTCCAGGCTCTGCGAATCGGAGCCGTCGAGGCTGACCAGCGGCGCCAGGTCGGACAGTTCCACGAGTGGAGATTTATACTTCGCGCCACGCGCGCGGACCCAGTTGCGGTTGCCCTGGATCGTGTTGATCTCGCCGTTGTGCGCAAGCATGCGGAACGGCTGGGCCAGGCGCCAGCGCGGCAGCGTGTTGGTCGAGAAACGCTGGTGGAATACCGCGGCGCAGGCGACGAGTCCGGGATGCGAGAAATCCGGGAATGCATCGCGCAACCGGCCCGGCGCGACCATCGCCTTGGCCACGAACGTCGCCGCCGACAGGCTGACGACATAGAAGCGGTCGTCGTCGGCGCGCGCCTTCTCGGCCAGGCGGCGCGAGCGGAACAGCGCGCGTTCGAACACGGCCTCGTCCATGCCGTCCGGTGCATCGACGAAAATCTGGCGGATGCGCGGCTGGCCCGAAGTGCCGATCGGACCGCAGGCGGAGCCATCTACCGGAACGTCGCGCCAGCCGGCGACGCGCAAGCCGGCCGCAACGAGCTGGCGCTCGAGTTCGGACTGCGCCGCCGCTGCGCGCGCCGCATCGTTCGGATCGAGAAAGACATGGCCGGAAGCGAATACCGGCGCCGGCGCGATGCCGGCCTCGGCTGCCAGCGCGCGCAGCCACGCGGTCGGCTGGTACAGCAGCATGCCGCAACCGTCGCCGGTAATGCCATCGGCGCCGACACCGCCGCGGTGCGACATGCGCGCGAGCGTGACGAAGGCCTGGTCGACGAGCCAGGCGCTGGCCTTGCCGTCGATGTTGGCGATGACGCCGAAGCCGCAACTGTCGTGCTCGAACGCCGGATCGTAAAGGCCGGCGTTTCCTGTCGGATCGATGTGCTGCGTGTCGCTGTGCTGCATGGGAGCGTTTCCGCGCAGACCGCTGCGAGCGGTCGATCCCTTGCGCGCGGCGGAAGTCAGTGAAGCGAAGACTCCAGTCCCCGCTTTCCGACTACAGCACATTTGTTGCGGCGCGTCAAAGCAATTTGGATGGCTAAATGGGTTTGGAGGAGCGAGGTGGCTCTTCAGGATGCCGGCGCGCGGAGGACGGGTGTTGACTGAACGCCCCGAATCGGTAGCCGATAGCCGGTAGCCGGAGAGCCGGAAAGCGCGCTCTTGATCTCCGGCTACCGGCTACCGGTTCCCGGCTATCGTCTTTTCCGAGTCGGTCTACCTACAACGCATCCGCATCCAGTTCGCCCGTGCGGATCCGAATGACCTGATCCAGGCTATAGACGAAAATCTTGCCGTCGCCGATCTTGCCGCTGTTCGCGGCGCGCATGATCGCTTCGGTCACGCGGTCGACCATCGAGTTCGCAACCGCGACCTCGAGCTTGATCTTCGGCAGGAAGTCGACGACGTATTCCGCGCCGCGATACAACTCGGTATGACCTTTCTGCCGCCCGAAGCCCTTGACCTCGGTGACGGTGATGCCCTGCACGCCGACTTCGGCCAGCGCTTCGCGCACGTCGTCGAGCTTGAACGGCTTGATAATCGCCATGACCATTTTCATCGGGCACCTCGTAGACGCAAGTCCGGCTGCAACTATACCGAATGCGCGATTGCGCGGCGCGTCGCCGCCGTCCTGCCGGGCGCGACCGTTGAAAATCCGCCGTGCAGATAGCCGTGTAGGAAGAATCCTACGCGAACGCGGGTGACTTGCCGATGACAGCAGCCAGCGCGCGGCACTAAGCTTGGCCGGCACCCGTCGCGACCCGACGGCTCAGACTTCCGGGAAGGACGCACATGATCAACCTGTCTTCGATCGACGACGTGGCCAGACGCCTGGCCGAACTCGTTCCAGCCGACGCGCGCGCCGCGCGCGACGACCTCGCGGCGAACTTCCGCGACGTGCTGCGCAGCGGCCTGCGCCGTCTCGACCTGGTCACGCGCGAGGAGTTCGACGTGCAGCGCGGCGTCCTGCTGCGCACGCGCGAGATGGTTGAAGAGCTAGAGGCGCGAGTTGCAGAACTGGAAGAGCGCCTCAAGTGAAAGGGCTGAGGGCTGGGGGCTGAGGGCTGAAAAGCACATACGCATCCGCGCTCTTGATCCTCCAGCCCTAGGCCCTCAGCCCTCAGCCCTGCTCCTGAAGTGTCCCTCGCCATCGTCCATAGCCGCGCCCAGGACGGCGTCGCGGCGCCGCCAGTGACGGTCGAAGTGCACCTTTCCGGCGGCCTGCCGGGCACGTCGATCGTCGGGTTGCCGGAAACCGCGGTCAAGGAAGCGCGCGACCGCGTGCGCGTGGCGATCCAGAATGCGCAGCTCGAATATCCCGGGCGCCGCGTGACGGTCAGCCTCGGGCCGGCTGACTTGCCCAAGGATGGCGGCCGCTTCGACCTGCCGATCGCGCTCGGCATTCTCGCGGCGGCCGGACAGGTGCCGAAGGATGGACTCGCACGTTGCGAATTCCTCGGCGAACTCGCGTTGTCCGGCGAATTGCGCGCGGTCACCGGCGTGCTGCCGGCGGCGCTGAAGGCCGCTGCCGCCGGTCGCACGTTGATCGTGCCGCGCGACAACGGCGCCGAAGCGGCGCTGGTGAGTTCCGGCGACGTGCGCAGCGCCGGATCCCTGCTCGACGTGCTCGCATTCCTGCGTGGCATCACCGAACTGCCGCCGGCCCAGGCGCCGACGGCGATCGCAACGGAAACCGGCGCAGCGGATCTCGTCGACGTGCGCGGCCAGTTGCAGGCGCGCCGCGCTCTCGAGATCGCCGCGGCCGGTTGTCATCACCTCTTGTTCAGCGGTCCGCCCGGCACCGGCAAGACGATGCTCGCCAGCCGCCTGCCCGGCATCCTGCCGCCACTGAGCGAAGCCGAGGCGCTCGAGTCGGCCGCCGTGCGCTCGGTGGCCGGCGTCGGCATCGATTTCCACAAGTGGAAAATGCGCCAGTTCCGCGCGCCGCACCACACGGCGTCGGCGGTCGCGCTGGTCGGCGGCGGTTCGGTGCCGCGGCCGGGCGAGATCTCGCTCGCGCACCACGGCGTGCTGTTCCTCGACGAGCTGCCCGAGTTCGACCGGCACGTGCTCGAGGTGCTGCGCGAGCCGCTCGAAAGCGGGCGCATCGCGATCTCGCGCGCCGCGCGCCAGGCCGAGTTTCCGGCGTCGTTCCAGCTCGTCGCGGCAATGAACCCGTGTCCGTGCGGTTATGCCGGCGATCCGTCGGGCCGCTGCGCGTGCACGCCCGAAGCGATCCGCCGCTATCGCGCGCGCATTTCCGGACCGCTGCTCGACCGCATCGACCTTCAGGTCGAAGTTCCGCGCGTGCCTCTGGCCGAACTCGGCGCCGAGGGCGCGGCCGGGGAATCGAGCGCGACAGTGCGGGCGCGCGTCATCGCTGCGCGCGAGCGGCAAGTCGAGCGCGCCGGCAAGGCGAACGCGGCCTTGAACAATCGCGAAGTGCAGCGCGACTGCGCACTGGCGCCCGCCGACCGCAACCTGCTCGAACGCTCGCTCGACCGGCTGGGTTTGTCGGCCCGCGCGTATCACCGCATCCTGCGCGTCGCGCGCACGATCGCCGACCTCGGCGATGCGCAGCGCATCGCCACGCCGCATCTGACCGAAGCGATCCAGTACCGGCGCTTCGCGCGCGCGCCCTAGGGTTCCCTCCGCGCTTCGCCCGTGCCGACTGGGACGAGCGGTGTGACTGGTGTGAAGGGTGCGCTCCTCAGATTCCGCTGCGTTGCATTCTGGCTACCTTCTTGCTTTCGCGCCGAAATCAGCACCGTAGCCCGGATGCAGCGCAGCGGAATCCGGGGCAGATTGCATAACGGCACCCGAATACATTTGGTCACCGGCGTTTGCCAAGGCAGTCGCGTCAGCCTCGCGCGATGCGCTCCCCGGATTTCGCTGCGCTACATCCGGGCTACGGTAGTTGCGCGTTGACGGTCGCGGACGCGGCCCGACAACGCCGGCGTGCCGATTGCCACGCCCCATGGCGCAGGCGGCGCGTTATCGGCAAAATCCGGACAAGATGAACTTCGCACCGGAATCCCAGCCGCGCGGCGGCGTGCGCGGCCTGCTCGACAAGCTCGATGCCGTGCATGCCGATGGCGGTGCCGTTGTTCTTGGCATCGTCGTCGCGACCGAAGGCTCGACCTACCAGAAGCCTGGCGCACTCGTGCTGCTCGGCCGCGAGGCGTTGCATCACGGCGTCATCAGCGGCGGCTGCCTCGAAGCCGAACTCCTGCAGCGCGCACAGCCGGTGTTCGACAGCGGCCGCGCGGCGCTCGTGGACTTCGATACGCGCAGCGACGAGGATCTCGTGTTCGGCAGCGGCACTGGTTGCCGTGGCCGCGTGCATCTGCTGCTGCTGCCGCAACCGCGCGGCGCGCCCCTCGCGCAGGCATTGCGCCAGGCGGCGCACGACGGCGCGACACTGATTCTGAAACTTGCGCTGGACGGCGAAATGATCGGCGCCGGTGACGCCGCGATCGCCGGACCAGAATCTGCCGGCGGCCAGTGGTGCTGGGACGCCAGCGGAGCAGCGCGCAGCGCCGCTGCCGCGGGCCCGCGCGCCGCGTTGTCGATTGCGCCGCCGCCGCGCGTGCTGCTGCTCGGCGCCGGACCGGAGACGCCGGCGCTGCTCGACTTCATGCGCCATTTCGGCTGGTTCGTCACGGTCGTCGAACATCGCGGCCGATGGTCTGCGTTCGCCAAGGCCGGGCGCGCCGACGTGGTGCTCGCGCTGCCGCCATCCGCGGCGATCGGCGCGCTTGCCGCGGAGCGCTTCGACGCCGCGATCGCGATGAGCCACAACTACGCGATCGACGCGCAGTACCTGCGTTTCTGCGCGCACAGCGCGATCGCCTATGTCGGACTGCTCGGTCCACCGGCGCGGCGCGATGCGCTGTTGGCGGAATTCGGCGCTGACGCAGAGCTGCTGCGGCCGCGCCTGCATGCGCCGGTCGGCCTGGATCTCGGCGGATCGGGACCGGAGCCGATCGCGCTCGCGATCGTCGCCGAACTGCAACGCTTTTTTGCGAAGCGGGCGCGTGGCTGAACGGCCGGCAGCGCACGGACTCATCGTGCTTGCGGCCGGTGCGTCGCGACGCCTGGGCAAGTCCAAGCAGCTGTTGCGTATGCACGGCGAACCGCTGGTGCGGCGCGCACTGCGGTTGGGACTGGCGACGCAACCGCGCGACGCCCTGATCGTGCTCGGCGCCGAGGCCGACGCCGTGTATGCCAGCGTGGCCGACCTCGGTGCGCCGCGAGTCGATTGTGCCGACTGGCGGCTGGGCATGAGCGCGTCGTTGCGCGCTGGACTGGCCGCGCTGCCGTCCGAATGCGCTGGCGCGTTGATCGTCCTGTGCGACCAGCCGGCGCTCGACGTGCCGCACCTGGATGCGCTGGTCGCGGCGTGGCGCGCGAATCCGCGCGGCGCGGCGGCATCGTGTTATGCCGGCCGGCTCGGCGTGCCGGCGCTGCTGCCGCGCGCCTGGTTCGGCGAACTGATGGCCGACGCCGGCGACCAGGGTGCGCGCGCGTTGCTCGCGCGCCGCCGCGCGGAAGTCGCCGCGGTCGTCAACGAGCCGCTGGCGCTCGACATCGACCGCGACCAGGATCTGGAGCGGCTCGATACATGAAGAATTCTTCATCCGATGGCGGCGCGATTTTCCGCGGAGTACGCTAGCGGCCTGGCCCTTGCGTTCAGGAGTTGCGTCATGAAGCTAGAAGTCAACGGCAAGCAGCACGAGGTCGATGTCCCCGCCGACATGCCGCTGCTCTGGGTCCTGCGCGACGTCATCGGATTGACCGGCACGAAGTTCGGCTGCGGCATGGCGCAGTGCGGCGCCTGCACGGTGCAGGTCGACGGCGCGGCGATCCGCTCGTGCATCACGCCGGCTTCGGCACTGGCCGGCAAGAAGATCACGACGATCGAAGGCTTGTCGGCCGACGTGACGCATCCGGTGCAGCGCGCCTGGATCGAAGCCGATGTCGTCCAGTGCGGTTACTGCCAGTCCGGACAGGTCATGGCGGC
>DATIEJ010000312.1:0-15174 GCA_035455825.1 Rhodanobacteraceae bacterium
CGGCGAGGCGCTGCTGACGGCGCTGAGCCCGCGCTTTGCCGAGGCGCGGCAAGTCGCGGACGACGATGCGCGGATCAAGACGCGCTATGTGGAACTCCCATCGCCGAACGGCTACGGCAAGTTGCGCGGCTACCTGGCGCAGCCGGCGAAAGCCAAGGGCAAACTGCCGACGGTGCTCGTCGTGCATGAAAATCGCGGCCTCAATCCGCACATCGAGGACATCGCGCGGCGACTGGCGCTCGACAATTTCATTGCGTTCGCTCCGGATGCGTTGTTTCCGCTGGGCGGCTATCCCGGCGACGAGGACAAGGCGCGCGAACTGTTCGGCAAGCTGGATCAGGCCAAGACACGAGAGGATTTCGTCGCGGCCGAGGACTATCTGAAACACCTGCCCGAGGGCAATGGCAAGGTCGGCGTTGTCGGCTTCTGTTACGGCGGCGGCATCGCCAACTTTCTGGCGACGCGTGTGCCGGACCTGGCAGCAGCCGTACCGTTCTACGGCGCTCAGCCATCGGCCGAGGATGCCGGGAAGATCAAGGCGCCGCTCATGCTGCAGTACGCGGGAAAAGACGAGCGCATCAACGCTGGCTGGCCGGCGTACGAACAGGCCCTGAAAGCGGCCGGAGTCAGGTATCAGGTATACATCTATCCCGACGTGGAGCACGGCTTCAACAACGACACGACGCCCCGCTACGATGAGGCCGCCGCAAAGCTGGCGTGGAAGCGAACGATCGAGTTTTTCAACAAGCATCTGCGGGCGTAACGCGCGGGCATCGCCGACACCCGTGCGCGTCGTCCATTCTCCCCTGCATGCCCGCCACGACGGCGGCATCGAACTGCATCGCGGTGAACTGGTTCCGTCCTTCGAGATGCCGGCGCGCGTTGCCTACATACTGCGTGCGCTCGAGCGTGCCGGGATGGCGGTCGAAGCGCCGCGCGAATTCGCGCCGCAGGCGCTGCTGCGGGTGCACGACGCCCGGTTCATCGAATTCCTGCGCAACGCGCATGCGCAATGGCGCGCGGCCGGCATGTCCGGCAGCATGTTGCCGAGCGGCTTTCCCGCGCGCGGACTGCGCCGCGACCGGATTCCCGCCGGCATCAATGGGATGATGGGTTACTACGCGTTCGACGCCGGCACGCCGATCGTGGAAGGCACGTGGGATGCGGCGCTGGCTTCGGCGCATTCGGCGCTGACGGCTGCCGCGCTCGTCGCCGAAGGCGAACGCAACGCCTTTGCGCTTTGCCGCCCGCCCGGCCATCACGCCGGCCATTCGACTTACGGCGGCTATTGCTACCTCAACAACGCGGCGCTTGCGGCGCAGGAGTTGCGTGACCGTGGCAGCGCGCGCGTGGCCGTGCTGGACGTCGATTACCACCACGGCAACGGCACGCAGGAAATCTTCTACGCGCGCGACGACGTTCTGTTCGTGTCGATCCATGGCACGCCGGACACCGAGTATCCGTATTTTCTCGGCTATGACGACGAACGTGGAATCGATGCGGGCGAGGGCTTCACGCGCAATTTTCCACTTCCGGCCGGCACGGAGTGGGACGACTATCGGGTCGCGCTGGCCCAAGCGCTCGAAGCGGTCGCGCGATACCGCGCCGATGCGCTGGTCGTGTCGCTCGGCGTGGATACTTTCGAAGGCGATCCGATCAGCGCGTTCAAGCTCGGGCGCCGGCATTTTCCGCTGATCGGCTCGATGATTGCCGAACTGCGCCTGCCGACGGTGCTCGTGCTGGAAGGCGGCTACGCGGTCGATGAAATCGGAGAAAACGTCGTCGATGTCCTAGCGGCATTTTGATTTCAGGCTGGTCGTCGAGAGATTTTTTCATTTCTTTACGCCAAGACAACTGGCCACGGTTGCCGTGTACGCCCCATCCGTGCTTTTCTTAACGTGATGCCCGGTAGAATCTCTCCGTCCACCACGCAGTCAACGCCATGAAGAACAGACGGCTTCGCATCACGACGATCGGTTTTCTCGGTGTCTTGTCCATGTCGGCGTGGGCACAGTCCTCGCCGCAGCCGCTTGACCTGAAGCTGCCGGCTGACAACGCGGCGGTTGATGCGGCTGACGTCGAAGCGGCGCGGCAAGGCGCGGACGTGCAGCCTTCTTCCCCGGCGATGCCTTCTGCCTTTCATTACGACGATCCCAATCCGCGCAATCGCATGGCCCAGGCGCCGCCATGCAACGATGCGGCGTACACGCAGCCGCAGGTGCATGGCAGCGTCGAAGCGGGCGTGGTCGGCGGCAAACATGTCAGCGACAACTACCAGTCCGCCGTCGTCCACGTCACCAAAGCCTTCGGCAGTTGCGAGGCGCCAACCGGCGGCGTCGGTATCTCGATCGGCGTCACCAAGGGAGACTTCAACAGCCCGCATGGTTGGCACCACTGACGTCGATCCGGCAAGCCCGACAACCGGGCGAATTGCGAAGCCGTCCCTCCCTGTGCATTCGTTGTGACCTGAATCGGGTCACTGCGCTTTCGCCTTCGCCGCGATTGCCTGCATCGCTTTGGCGAAACCGGCTGCTTCCAGCGCCTCGGCGGTGATGCGTACCGTGAGTTCGTCGCCCACATATGGAATGCCTTCGCCGACGCCAAACTCCGAGCGCTTGATCACGGCACTGGCGCTGAAGCCTGCCGCTGGCACTTCCAGCATCGGATACATGCCGACCCGATTGAGATGCGCATCGAGCGTGATCGGGCGCGTCGTGCCGTGCACGGTCAGGTTGCCATGGATCTTCAGGTTGGCAGCGCCATCGCGGCGCTCGATGCGCGTGCTGACGAACCTTAGCCTCGGATAGCGCTGCGCATCGAGGAATTCAGCGGACTTGAGCTTCTGGTCGAGCGCCGCCACGTGCGAATGCACGCTGTCGGCCAGCACCGTCACGTCAACGGAGCTGTTGGCGATGTCATCGGCGTCCCACATCAGCGTGCCGGTGACCTCGTCGAAACCGGCTTCCGGATTCGAATATTGCAGATGGTTCCAGCTGAACTGGACGTGCGTGTGGGCCGGGTCGAGCGTGTAGGCGACCGGCGCGGCTCCCGCGCAGGCGCTGGCGAAAAAACAGGACAAGGCGACGAGTGAGCGCATGATTTTCTCCATGTTTGACGAGTACCTGTCTTGTTCGTCGAACGGGACGGAGCGAAATCGACAAAATTAGATCACGGGTGAACGAGCAGGCCTTGTCTCCGAGCGAACGAATCGGCGGCTGGTTACCGCGGGCTTCGGCCGCAGCGGTCAATCATTGGCGAAAACCTTCGTTTCGGAGCGCGTGTAGGACCAGGTGCCGTCGGATCCGCGCCGGAACAAGTACAGATCGTAGTGGCCCTTGCGCTGCAACGTCGGGAATGCGGCCAACGACGCGGTGTGAAATCCCCATTGTTCCGAAGCCGGGCGCACGAGCCCGGCGAAAACCGCCGCTGCTTCGGCCTCGCGGCGATTCGAGTCGGCGCCCGCGACCGACGTGACGTATTCGATGGCAAAAGAGTCCTGGCCGACATTCCGATCGTCATGTTCGATGCCCCAGACGAGATTGAACGAGGTGACCTTGACCATGGCGCCGGACGGCAATTTTTCCCCGTGCCACAGCGTGCGGAAATGATCGTCGCAACCGGCTGCGACGACGAGCACGAGAGCGAGCAGCAATGAGCAATACTTCATCAGGAGACCTCCCGAAAACCGTCCAAACCAGTGTCGGTGCGCCTTCGATCAAAAAAGAGGTGAAAAAAGGGCGGGATCGGGCAGGCAAGCGTTCCGGGTGCCCGGCGCGATGCGAGCGAAAGCTGTAACCTGATGCCGGCTCAACGACGCGGGTTAATGCCATGGCAAAGCGCTTCGACTCCGTGATCTGGCGCGCGCGCGCGATTGCCGCGCTGGCCCAGCTCACGACGATCTTCATCGGTGTCACGCTCGCTTTTCTGTTCGAAGGTTATCGCAAGCAGATCGACGAAGCCGCCGACCTGCGCCAGGCGGTGGCCGGCATCATCAGCGAACTCGGTCACTACGCGGAGCGCGGCACCTTCCACGCGTTGCAGTTCGAGCAGAGCATCGAAGCGTGGCGCGCGGCCGATCGCGCCGGGCACCAGGCTGCGCCGATGCTCTACCGCTTGCCTGGCGCGCTGACGCCGCCCGCGGCAGCCTGGGAGTCCGCGTTGTCGTCCGGTGCGGCGAGTCACCTCGATCCCTCGCTCAAGCTCGAGATCGGCTACTTCTACAACGAGATGCTCGGGATTCATGCAAACTACCGGCGCCAGGTCGACTTCGCCGAGCGCGAAGTGATGCCGCGCGCGCTGCAAGGCGCGGCGGCATTCTATGGATCCGACGGCAGGCTGCTCCCCGCGTTCCAGGTGCACATCGCGCTCATCGGCGAATTCGCCGATGACCTCAAACGGCTGAGCCTCAGAGCCGACGAGTTGAAAAAGAAACTCGAGGGATACCAGGCGCATTGAGCAACGGCTTGAGGGTTGCTTCGCCGCGTCAGGGTTCACCGTCCAGCGAGGCTTGCTCCGGGATTTGATGTCGCCATGGCGCATGACGCCGGCCGGGACCAGCGGCAGAATATCCGCGCTTCCGTTTCCTGCCGGATCTATTCGCGAATGCCGACGCGCCGCAGTTGCGCTCGCGTCGATGGACTACTTCGCCGGTCCCGGCACGGGTATCACTATCTTGCCGTCGCTTTCGGCGACCAGCACTTCGCTCGAACTGCTCGATGAGCCGTTGGCGTCCTTGGTCTGGCTCTTGATCACGAGCTTCTTGACGGGCGGCAGGGTGAATTTCATCGGCTTGCCATCCGGGCCGGGACCACCTGCCGCGTGCTTCTTGTCTTCGGCGTCGAGATCGACGAGCTGGATCGAGGTTATCTTCGCGCCCATCTCGCTCGTCACCATCATCTTGTAGAACTCGAGCGCTTGCGGATCGGCGCCCTTCGTGTAGAGCAATCCGGTCAGGGCCTTCTCGTCCTTGGTTTCGATCGCTTTGCGGTAGGCATCGACGAAGGCTTTTTCCTGTGCCGGCGTCGCGCAGAACCCGACTACCGGGGCGATCGCAAGCAATAACAACCAGGCGGCTTTGTTCACGACATTCTCCTTGGGTTGGTGACACGGCGCTGACGAATGCATCGGATGACCCCGGGACGGATTCCGCGTCCGGCGTGTGTCACATTAAACCCAAACGTGCGCGCGTGCATTAGCCCGACGCGGTCGAAGGCCCGTGCTCCGGTTTTTTGGAGTACCTTTACGGCCGGGGAAAACGCAAGTTCGACCAACTGGGGAAGCCTCATGAAATCCGTGATCCTGTTCGGCCTTTGTCTGCTTGCGGTATCCGGCACCGCGGCTGCGGCAGCGAAGTGCCCGTTTATCGACGTGGCGCTGTTGAACAAGGGCTTGCCCGACGGCGCACCCTGGCGCGTGATGTCGGGCGGGCAGGGCGAGTGCAGCTTTACGGCCAAGGACACGAGCGTGAGCTTCGGCTTCTCGCACATGGTCTCGGAGTCGAGCGAAAAGGCCACCGAAGCGGCGAAGTCGATGAAGGAAGCGGTCGCGCCGACGAGCCGCGTCGAGGCGCTGCCCGTGCTCGGCGAATACGGCATCGACTACAACATGAAGAACGAGGCGGGCATGCCCGACGAGAAGTCGATGTTTTTCTACGGGCATGAGGGCCGTGTCGGCGTATCGGGTTACCTCAACCTCAAGAATGCGATCACGGCGCAGCAGCGCGACTTCGCCGCGAACCTGATTGCATCGACGCTCGGCGTCGCCGGCAGTGCGCGTGCACTGAAGAAGGAAACCAACTGTCCGTACTTCGACAGCGACCTGGTCAAGAGCCTGCTGCCTCCGGGCGACGTGACCATATCGATTCCGAACAAGGACAGCTGCGTCGTTTCGGCGTCCGGCAGCGTGCTGATGGTGTCGGTCAATCGCAATGCGCAGAGCGCGCAGGCGGTATCGAACATGCTGAAAGGCAACGGCTGCACGGTCGATCCGCTGCCGAAGTTCGGCAAGGTCGCCGGGATTGCGCATCACTGCAGCGGAGGCAATCCGCGCGCGCAGATCCTGTTCGTTTCCGGCGACCGTATGTTCGACGTCACCCTGGTACCGACCACCGAGCCGACGCAGGCGCAACGCGATGCCCTGATCGAACTCGCGGCGTTCGCTTCGAAGCACTAGTTCGCGAGCAGCCTGTCAGGGACCTTTGTTCAGGCAGGTGCGATAGCGTTGTTCGACGCGGTTGGCGAACCATTCGGTCGTGAGCTTGCGCGTGATCTTCGGGCTCTCGAGCGCGATGCGCGGCAACAGCGCGCGCGGCTGCGGCGCGTGCGCCGTCTGATCGGCCAGGGCGAACACGCGGCGATACAGTTCGGTGCGTTCGAAGTCGATGCTCTCGCCTTTTTCGAGCGCGCCGCGAATGTCGGAGTCGCTCAACCCGATGCGCCGTCCGAGCGTGCGGACAGCGCGCTCGGTCGCGCCGATTTCGCTGTCGTCGTAGCGGATCAGGTCGCCGTCTAGCGCCAGCGCGACGCCTGACGTCAGGCTCACTGCCTTCTGGAATGCCGCGTTGCGGCTCGCATAGAAGCCGGCGTTGTAGTCGGCGAAGCGGAACAGCATCTGGTCATAGCTCACCGGATAGCCGAGCAGGTGGGCGATGCCGAAATACAGGCCGCCATGGCGCGTGAACACTTCGTCGCGAATCGAGTTGGCGGTCGGATAGGGATAACGGTGCTCCTTCGCATGCTGCTCGGCAAACAGGATGCTGACCTGCATCGGTCCACCGGTGCGCACCGGGTTGGCATCAGCGAACAGCTGCTTGCCGAGCGGCACCGAGCCGATCAGGTCCTCGAAAATCAGGCTCAGCTCGCGCTCGGTGCGCGCACTGTCGAGCCGGTCGCCGTAGGTCCTGCCATCCGGCGACTTGAGCAGCAAGGCGCCCTTCACGAGCAGTTGCGGTATGTGGTGGCGCTCGGCGCGGCGATCGATTTCCGTACGCGCGATCTTGCCGAGCCCGGGCACGGCCGGATCGGCGTCGAACGAGGACTCCTGCGCGGCAACCGCGAGCGCTGCACAGATGTTGCGCACCGACGGGTCGATCTGCAGCGCTGCGAACCCCGCATCGATGTCGGTGGCCCAGCCGTCACGGTCCACCGCAGCCGCTGGAATATTGCGCAGGATCTGGGCGCGCACCTCGGCCGGCTGACGCTGTGGCCGCACCGCCTCGGGTTTTGCGCAACCGCCGAGCAACGCGGCCGCGGCGAGAAGCAACGCCGAAGCGAACAGGGTGCCGGCAGGCATCGCGCGCAATACGCAGCGGGTTGGAATCGGCTCCGGCACGACAGATGAATCACCCATGCATTCGGATGCTACCGCATCGCTCTTGTGCGCGTGCTGAAGCAGTCGGAATTCCGCGCTCGGTCCGCTAGCATGTCGCTGCGGAGACTGCACGATCGGTTCGCGAACTGGCTTACCATTTGCCAGCGAGGCAAAGGCCGGGAAAAAAGCAGCGGCCCGCGTGAAATGAGCGAATCCGCCCCCATTTCCGGTCTTCTCGGCAAGACGGGCGTGCGAAGGCAGGCGGCGCGTCGACTACTACGAGGACATCCAATGACTTCCGAACGTGCAATTCTCGCAGGCGGTTGCTTCTGGGGCATGCAGGAGCTGATTCGCGCCATGAATGGCGTCATCTCGACGCGCGTGGGGTATTCGGGCGGCGACGTCGCCAACGCGACCTACCGCAATCACGGAACTCACGCCGAAGCGATCGAGGTCATCTTCGATCCGGCCAAGCTGAGCTATCGCCAGTTGCTCGAGTTCTTCTTCCAGATCCACGACCCGACGACGAAGAATCGCCAGGGCAACGATCTGGGCATGAGTTATCGCTCGGCAATCTACTTTACGTCACCCGAGCAGGAACGCGTCGCCGAGGATACGATTGCCGACGTGGAGGCTTCGGGCTTGTGGCCTGGAAAGGTCGTCACCGAAGTCGAACCGGCCGGCGCCTTCTGGGAAGCCGAGCCGGAGCATCAGGATTACCTGCAGCATTACCCGACCGGTTACACGTGCCATTTTCCGCGCCCCGGCTGGCGCTTGCCGACACGCGCAAAGGCGGCGGCGACGCGCTGAAGCACGGCGGTTCGGGTAATTCGACTTCCGCGCGCAGCCGAAAACGCCCGCATGCAGGACGGCGAGTCCGTAACGGCGCGTTCATCAACGGGATCGGATACTTGGTCGATGCCGCTGCTGGAGTCCCGGTGAAGTCGCTCGCTGCGTTGCTGTGCCTCCTGGTGTCGATGCAGGCGAACGCGGATCCGCGCGCGACAGTCCAGCACGCTTTCGAATCGGTCATGGCAGCTGGCGGGTTCCGCGGCTATGCGCAGGGCCACGTGTTCGGCCCGGGCTTGCCGGCCTTGTCCGGCGAAGTCGAAGTCGTGTTTCCGGACCGCATCCATGTGCGCACCGAGCAACTGGAATTCATCGCGCTGCCGCAGAGCGCGTGGATCAACACGTTCGGTGTATGGACGCAGACCGACCGGGCGCTGCTGCCGGTTACAGCATTCGACATCGCGGCGATGCGCCAGGCGATAGCCTCGATCAGGGACGTCAAGGCCGAAGGGACGGCAAAAACCAGCCAGTGTGCCGCGCATGTCTACCGCTTCCGCAGCAGTGGCCGCCTGCCCGGATCGGGCGGCGACGGCGACTTGCGCGCGTGGCTGTGCGACGACAGCGGGCGGCCGGCACGTCTCGAAGCGACCGACACGCACAGCGCCGAGCGCGTGATCGTCGATTTCGACTGGTCGCGCCGTGCCGACGTGCGCGCGCCGCGTGACTGAGCCGCTTTAGCGGTCGCAGAAAGGTCGAGCGCATTTTCAGCGCATTTTCTGGATCCGGCCCCTGCGTCGCTGCAAACCGAAGTCAAGGGGACGCTTCGACTTCGCCTGCTGCGCAAGCTACGCTCAGCGCGAACGGGAAACTGCTTGGTAGCTGGGCAGCTATCGGCAACACAGGAGCTGGACTTGCTGGCTCACTCCGAGTGGCTTGTTTTGGCCGTCGTTCGCCCACATCATGTTTTGTGGTAATCATTGTTCCAGGAGGCCGCCATGGCTACCGGCTGGGCAGGCGACGGCGCGGTACAGGACCAGATCGACGCGACGATCAAGGACGCGATCAAGCGCGTGCGCGACCAGGCGCCAAAAGGCCCGAGCCTGAAACGCTGCGAGGAATGCGACGCGAAGATTCCGGAAGCGCGGCGCAAAGCCGTGCCGGGCGTGCGCCTGTGCGTGGCTTGCCAGACCGACAAGGACAAGGAACAGGCGGCGTTCGCCGGTTACAACCGTCGCGGCAGCAAGGATAGCCAGTTGCGCTGAGCAACCCGGAGCCGAATCGGTACGAATGGGGCTGGACGATTTCGGGCGTATCCCCAAGAATGCGCGCTGTTCGTTTGCAGCGCAGCCCACTATATGCCGTTCGATTTTCCGGCTCGTCCGTTCATTCGGCGCGTCATCCAGCTCTTGTCCGGCGCTTCACTGTGCGTCGTCGCGTCGCTTCCAGGCGCATTTGCTGCCGGGGCCGAACCGCCGGCAAGCCTGGCGCGTGAGATTCTCGCGCAGCTGATTGCCATCAACACGACGCATGCGCACGGCACCACGCCCGCGGCAAGCGCGCTGGCCGAACGCTTTCGCGCTGCCGGTTTCGCGCCGGCCGACGTGGTCGAGATTGCGCCGCCGGATCACCCGGAGCAGGGCAATCTGGTCGTGCGCTTGCACGGCAACGGAAAGGCAAAGCCGGTGCTGTACATCGGCCATCTCGACGTGGTCGAGGCCCTGCGCGAAGACTGGAACTACGATCCGTTCAAGCTGACCGAGAAGGACGGCTGGCTCTACGGCCGCGGCACGATCGACATGAAAGGCCAGGATGCGGCAGTGGCCGCAACCCTGATCGAGATGAAGCGCACGGGCTTCGTGCCGGATCGCGACATCATCGCCGCGTTCACCGCCGATGAAGAGAGCACCGGTTCAAACGGCGTCGATTTCCTGATTCGCGAGCATCGTCCGCTCGTCGACGCCGAGTTCGCGATCAACCCCGATGGCGGCGAGGCCGGCATGAAGAAAGGCCGGCGGCTCTACGTCGGCATGCAGACCAGCGAAAAGGTCTTCTACACGCTCAAGCTCACCGTCACCGACAAGGGCGGGCATAGCTCGCGCCCGACCACATCCAATCCAATCTATCGGCTTGCCGCGGACCTGGCGCGGCTCGCCGACTTCCACTTTCCGGTGCATCTGACCGATACCGTGCGCGCGTACTTTGCTGCCCGCGCCAAGCTCGAGACCGGACAGGTGCGAAACGACATGCTCTCGGTCAGCGGCGCCAGTCCCGATCCGTCCGCGGTCGAGCGGCTGTCGCGGGAGGTCGAGACGAATATCATGCTGCGCTCGACCTGCACGGTCACGAAGATCTCCGGCGGACACGCCGAGAACGCGCTGCCGCAGCGCGCCGAGGCGATGTTGCAGTGCCGGATCCTGCCTGGCGAATCACTCGACGGCGTGCGCGAGCAGATCGCCGCGCGCATCGCCGATCCGGAATTGCAGATCAGCGTACAGACGCCGGGCAAACCGAGCCCGGAGTCACCGTTGACGCCGCGCATCGTCGCTGCCGTGGAGCGCGTGACGCGCTCGATCTGGCCTGACGTCATCGTCTTGCCGTCGATGTCGCCGGGTGCGACGGACAGTCTGTATCTGCGCGGCGCCGGCATTCCAAGCTACGGCATCGACGCCATGTTCGACGATCTCGACGACGGCCGCGCGCACGGCCGCGACGAGCGCATCGGCGTCGGCGTGTTTGCCGACGAAGTGAAGTTCACCGGGGCGCTGATGCGCGAGGTGTCACGGGCGAAGTAGCGGATAGTCTCGATGAAAAAGACACGGCCGCGTTCGTTCCTCTCCCCATCGAATGATGGGGAGAGGGCAGGGTGAGGGGCAAGCCGGTCCGATTGCAGGCGCGGCACTTTTTCGGCGGGAGGCGAACTGCGACCCGCACCGCTCTAACACGCACCCCTCACCCCGACCCTCTCCCCGCCAAATGCGGGGAGAGGGAGTCACGCGCGGTGCCGAATCCCATTACTCCCGCCACAGGCCACGGCGCCGGAAATAGCCCAATCTCCACTTCTACTTCAGCTGCCAACCCGGGGACGCGATGAAATCCAATCTTGCATTCGCAATTGCGCTACTTGCCGCCACGGCTCACGTGCATGCGGACGAGACCGTCCGCTATGTCGCGCTCGTCAACGGCGGCACGGCGAAGGCCGGGCATCAGTGGGTGACCAAGGGTAGCGACGGCACGACGAAGGTCGACTTCGACTTCAAGGACAACGGCCGCGGCCCGACGCTGAAGGAGGAATACAAGCTCGGCGCCGACGGCACGTTCGTCTCCTACCACGTGACCGGAACGTCCGAAATCGGCGCGCCGGTCGACGAATCGTTCGCGCGCGAAGGCGACAAGGTGCACTGGAAGTCGACCAGCGACAAGGGCGAGCAGTCGGTGCAGGGCACGGCACTGTACACGCCGCTCGGCGGCACGCCGCAAGGCCTGTCGGTCGCGTTCGCGGCGCTGGCCAATCGCGTCGATGGCAAGCTGCCGCTGATTCCGAGCGGTACGCTGAGTTTTCGCAAGCTCGCCGATGCCGAAGTGTCGAACGGCGGCGCGACGCGCCAGGTGCAACTCGTCGCGATCACCGGCATCGGTTTCACGCCGACGACGGCGTGGGTGACCAAGGACGCGTCGCCGCGCCTGTTCGCCTTCATCTTTCCCGGCTTCCTGCAACTGATCGAAGAAGGTTACGAGAAGGATGGCGCCGCCCTGGAGACCCAGCAGAAGGCCGCTGAGAAGCAGATGCTCGGCGCGATGCAGGAGCGCCTGGCACGTCCGCTCGCCGGCACCACGCTGATCCGCAACGCACGCATATTCGACAGCGAGAAGGCGACGCTCGG
Source organism: Rhodanobacteraceae bacterium (assembly GCA_035455825.1). Taxonomy (GTDB): domain Bacteria; phylum Pseudomonadota; class Gammaproteobacteria; order Xanthomonadales; family Rhodanobacteraceae; genus Rudaea. The sequence goes on from DATIEJ010000312.1 coordinate 11,979, forward strand.
CGCGCCCAGCGATCTGCTGATCCGGGACGGCCGCATCATCGCGATCAGCGACGGCGGCGGCGAAAAGCGCAAGGCCGATCACGTCGTCGATGCAGGCGGACGCGTGCTGCTGCCGGGCCTGTTCGACATGCATGCGCACTTCGGGCCGTGGGACGGCGGGCTGCACCTGGCTGCCGGCGTGACCAGCATTCGCGACATGGGCAACAATAACGAGACGCTGCAGCAGTTCATCGCCCAGGAACAGTCCGGCGCGTTGCTCGCGCCACGCGTGATCCCGGCCGGCTTCATCGAAGGCGACAGCCCGAATGCCGCGCAGGGCGGTTTCGTCATCAAGAATCTGGATGAAGCCAAGCACGCGGTCGACTGGTACCACGAGCACGGCTATCCGCAGGTCAAGATCTACAACTCGTTCCCGAAGGCGATCCTGCCGGAAGTCACCGCCTACGCGCACAGCAAGGGGATGCGCGTCAGCGGACACATTCCGGTGTTCCTGCGCGCGCAGGATGCGGTGGAAGAGGGCTACGACGAAATCCAGCACATCAACCAGGTGCTGCTGAACTTCCTCGTCGACGACAAGACCGACACGCGCACGCCGGAACGCTTCTACCTGCCCGCGGAGAAAGTCGCCGGCCTGGATTTCGACGGCAAGGCCGTGCAGGACTTCATTGCGCTGCTGGTGCGGCACAAGACCGTGGTCGACCCGACCCTGACGACCTTCGATTTCATCCGCCAGCGCGACGGCGACATGTCGCAGGCTTACGCATCGGTCGCCGACCACGTGCCGCCGGACATCCAGCGCAACTGGCACGTCGGCACGATGAAGATTCCCGACGATGCGGCTTACGCGCGTTACCAGAAATCGTACGAGAAGATGATCGACTTCACCGGCCGCATGTACAAGGCGGGCATTCCGCTCGTCGCAGGGACCGACGCCGTCGCCGGCTTCACGCTGCAGCGTGAACTGGAACTCTACGTGCAAGCCGGCATCACGCCGGCGCAGGCGTTGCAGATCGCCACCTACAACGGCGCGAAGTACGCACGCGTGCTCGACGACCGCGGCGTGATCATGCAGGGCAAGCGCGCCGACCTGATTCTCGTCGACGGCGATCCGACGAAAGACATCGCCGACATTCGCAAGGTCGCTCTGGTCGTGAAAGGCGACAAGGCTTACTATCCGAGCGAGATCGACGAAGCGCTCGGGATCAAGCCGTTCGCGCAGCCGGTTGCGGTGAAGTAGGGCGCTCGCACACCTGCAGGCGACCCGCAACAGTCCGCCGACTCGCGTCGGCGGCTGCCGCTATTTGACCTTGACGCTGACGCTGCTGGAGTATGCCGACGCAGTCGCGGCGTAAGCCTGCACGCGATACAGGTAGTTGCCGGCATCGACTCCGGTCTGCGTGTAAGTCGTTGCGGTCGGCGAAGTCTGACCGACGCGCACGAAGCCGCCGCCCGAAACCGGAGCGCGTTCGACGTAAATGCCTTGCGCACCGGAGGCGTTGTCGGTCCAGCGCAAGGTCACCGTGCCGCGCTTCCCGGACGAGGCCGACAGGCTCGACGGTGCGATGATCGCGGTGTCGTTGGCGCTGACAGTGATTGTCACGCTCTGCGAAGCCGTCGCGCCGGCGTTGTCGGTGACAGTGAGTTTCGCGCTGTAGGTTCCCGCGGCGTTGTAGGTGTGTGCCGTGGCCGCGCCCGATGCGGTCGAACCGTCGCCGAACGCCCAGGCGTAACTGGCGATCGATCCGTCCGGATCGCTCGAAGCCGACCCGTTGAATGACACGGCGAGCGGCGCGACGCCTGCGGTGATCGTTGCGCTCGCGATCGCGGTCGGCGGCTGGTTCGGAATCGTGCCGCCACCCGACGCCGAAGACTGAAATTCCACTGCGCCGATGTCATAGCCGTTCAATGCGGGACGCGGCAGGTTGAGGAAATCCGTCGCGAGGGTCGGGACCGACGTCGATGCCGCATCGATCAGCGGGCTCGTCGGGAGCGGCATTGCATTGAAGCTCGACAGGCTGGCGTCGGTCAGTTGCGGGTCGGCATTGCAGCGGTTGCCCGTGCCGGACGGACAGGTATTGTTCTTGGTCTGCCAGACCAGGTTGCCGGTGTAAGTCACCGGCCACGTCGCCGGACCGCTGTCCCAGTAGAACAGGCACGATTGCGGCTGCGGACTCTCGTTGGCCTTGACCCAGTCGGGTTTGCCGATCAGCGCGTTGTTCTGGATCGCAACACTCGACGAAGCATCGCCGTTGATCGCCAGGATCAGGCAATCGCCTTCGCTCGTGATCGTGTTGTACTGCACGAGCGCTTTCAGGCTCGGCTGGACCGAAAGCACGAGCGCGTTGCCCATCGCGCGGCACAAGTCGCCGGCGGTGTTCGCACCACCGGAGTTGTTGCCGGACATGTTGTACTTGCCCTGGAAGTACGAGCAGTTGCCGACGATCACCGAATCCTGCACGGTCGGCGAACCGGCCAGCTTCATCTGGTTGCCGGCGTTGCCCTCGGCGTGCGACTGCCTGACCGTGATCGTCGCGGTCGTGTTCGCGTAAAGCAGATCGAGTCCGTCCTGCGTGTTGTGGTGGAAGTAGGAATTTTCGAAGATCCAGTTGCCGCCGGTCGTGGTCGTGCCGAGGCCGTCGCCGTAGCCCCCTTCCTGCTGGCCCCAGCAGCCGATGATCTGCTTGTCGGGATAGCTCTCGCCGCAACCGTTGAAACCGACTTCCACCGACTGGAACAGCATCTGCCCCGAATCCGAAGAACCGCCTGATTCGGCGAGGTCGCCATCCCAGCCGCCCCAGCCGTTCGCGATGATTTTCACCCGGTTGACGGTCCAGTTGCTCAGTCGGCCGGCGAGGATGCCGCGATTGGCCATGCCGTGGATGTTGAGATCCTGCAATGTCACGTTGGCCGCGTCCTTGGCGTAGATGCCGCGCGATGCCCACGGGCCGAACGGCGGAGTCGACCGGTTGCACGCGAGCGAACTGTTGCCGCCCAGGTGCGACTCGATGCACGAACTGTGGTCGGTGATTTCCAGGCATCCGATCGTGACGTTGCTGCTGCCGTTGAGCGCGATGACCTGCGCCGAATGCTCGCTGCCCCACAGTTGCGGCGGTGCCGTGCAGCCCTGGTCCCAGCCCGCGCCAAGGATGCGCGTCGGCTGGCTCGCGGTGCCGCTCGGCACCGACGCCATGAAGCA
>DATIEJ010000313.1:0-6274 GCA_035455825.1 Rhodanobacteraceae bacterium
GCTGGCCACGATGCTCGCGTTCGTCGTGGGCAGTTCAGGCCAGTTCCCGATCAGTGTCGACTACCGTGTTTGGACCGCGGGCTTCGCTGCCATAGTCGTGCTCGCGCTCGCGGTTGGCCTGCTGCCGGCGCTGCGCGCGCAACGGCTGAAGATCGTCGATGCGCTGGCGGGTCGTTGACCGATGTATCAGATCAAAAGACGTTGACACGAAGAACACGAAGAAGAGCGGAGAACACGAAGAGAGCATTTTGAACTTTCTTTCCTTCGTGTTCTTCGTGTCTTCGTGGTGAATCTTTGGATTTCCTCTTTCCGACCCGCAGGCAGCGGGCATAAGGTCACACAATGTTGAGTCAAACCACCGCGATCACGAGCCTGAACCTCAAGAGCATTCCCGAGCGCTGGGGCGCTTCGCTCGTGATCGTCGTCGGCCTGGCCGGCGTCGTCGCCGTGTTCACGGCGCTGCTGGCGATGGCCGAGGGCTTTCAGTCGACGCTCAAATCGGCCGGCCGCGCCGACGTCGCGATGGTCCTGCGTGGCGGCTCGCAGGCCGAACTCAACTCGGCGCTGCTGCGCGACCAGGTCACGCTGATCAAGCAGGCCGCCGGAATTGCCAAGGACGCCGACGATCAGCCGCTGGCGTCGGCCGAAATGATCGTGATCGCCGAACTGGCCAAGAAGGGCGACCGCAGCGCACAGAACGTCACCGTGCGCGGCGTCGGGCCGAAGGGCATGAAATTGCGTCCACAGGTCAAGATCGTCGAAGGGCGCCTGTTCGAAACCGGCAAGCGCGAACTGATCGTCGGTCGCGGCGTTACCCAGCAGTTCGAGGCGCACGTCGACCAGACCTTGCGCTTCCGCGGCTCAGACTGGACCGTCGTCGGCGTGTTCGAATCCGGCGACGCGAACGAAAGCGAGCTTTGGTGCGACGTCGAAGTCGCGCAGACCTCGTTCAACCGGCAAGGCTTCAGTTCGGTGCGCGCCGTGCTCGATGGAGCGAACGGCATGACGACGTTCAAGGATGCCCTGACCGCCGATCCGCGCCTGAGCGTGGACGTGCAGACCGAGCAGGAGTACTACAGCGCCCAGACCAAGCAGTTCCGCGCGACGATCGGCGTTCTCGCCGGCATCGTGACCGGCATCATGGGGCTCGGCGCGATCTTCGCGGCTCTGAACACGATGTACGCGGCCGTCGCGACGCGCGCGCGCGAAATCGCCACGCTGCGTGCGCTCGGATTCGGCGGCCTCCCGGTCGTCATGTCGGTGATGATCGAATCGCTCGTGCTCGCGCTGATCGGCGGCGCCATCGGCGCGATGATCGCCTTTCTGCTGTTCAACAACCTGTCGGTATCCACGCTTGGCCAGAACTTCACTCAGGTCGTGTTCGCGTTCAAGGTCACGCCGGCTCTCGTCGTGCGCGGCCTGGTGATCGCCGTGATCATCGGCATGTTCGGCGGTTTCCTGCCGGCGATACGCGCGGCGCGCATGCCGATTACGACGGCGTTGCGGGAGTTGTGATGGAGCGGGGACGGGCGGCGAATTCTTTTCGCAGGATGCGGTACGCCGAAGGCGCACCGCATCGATCGCGAACGATGCGGTTCACGTTGTTCACCGCATCCTACGGGTCGGCATAACCTGAGTCTCGTCATTCCGGGGCCGCGGAACGCGGAACCCGGAATCCATGGCGCGGAGCAGAGATGGATTCCGGATCGCCGTCGCGCGGCGTCCGGAATGACGACGCTTTTGCGCCAGGGACTACCAGCCACGGTGGCGTCGCCCTTGCTCTTCACTGGCCCTTGGTCCCTAGCCCCTGCTCTTCTTCGCCTTGGCCAGAGTGATCGCCGCAACGCCGGTGAGGATCACCGCCATGCCGACCAGGTCGAGCAGACGCACGCTCTCGCCGCCGAACATGACACCGATGAGAACGGCGACCGGCGGATTGACGTAGGCGTAGCTCGTCGCCAGGGCAGGCCGCACGTGATGCAGCAGGTAGATGTACGCGCTGAAGCCGAGGATCGAGCCAAAGACGAGCAGGTAGGCCAGAGCCAGGGTCGTGTCGAGATGCATGGCGACGACGCGCTCTTGGGTCAGCAGCGCAACTAGTCCGAGCGCAACGCTGCCGCACAACATCTGCGCGGCCGTACTCATCGCCGGATGCGGCATGTCGCGGCGCCGGCTCCAGACGGAACCGAAGGCCCAGGTCGCCGCCGCGACGATCAGTGCCAGCGCGCCGAGCGGCGAGCCGCGCAAGTCGCCGCCGAAATTCAGCAGCACGACGCCGCCGAAGCCGACCAGCAAACCCAGCGACTCCATGCGCGTCGGCAACTGCCGGTAGAAAGCCGCGCACAACGCAGCGAACAAAGGCATGCTCGCAACGGCGACCGCGGACAGACCCGAGGCCACGGTCTGCTCTGCGTAGCAGACCAGGCCGTTGCCGAAACCGAGCAGCAGCGTGCCGGTGACGGCGCAGTTGGCCCATTGCGCGCGCGTCGGCGCGGCAATGCCGCGCCAGCGCAGTGCGACGAACATCAACGCGCCGGCCAGGAAGAAGCGGATCGCGCCCATCAGGAACGGCGGGTAGTCGGCCAGGGCGATGCGGATCGCCAGATAGGTCGAGCCCCAGATCAGGTATACGCCGATCAGCGCGAGCGGCACGAGCACGCGCGGCGTGAGCAGTCCGAGCGGTGCCGCAGGAGTTGTGTCGGAAGTTATGGCGTTCATCCCGTCGTTGTCCATATCCCCCGGTTTATAACAGATCGGCTCAGGGCAGCCTTATCGATGCCTGTCCGAAGACGTAGCGCCAGCCGGTCTTCGTGCGCACATAGGTGTCGCTGAACCAGAGCTTGTAGTCCTGGGCGCCATCCTTGTTCGTGTACTTGAGCCACAGCAGCGCCGTCACGACCGCGGTATCGCCCCACACCCTCACCGTCTGCTCGGTGTCTTCCTGATGTTCGTAGATCTGGTCCTTGTCGCGCGCGGACTTGAGCAGGTCGGCTTTCGTGAATGTCTTGCCCTTGCCGGTCACGAGGACGAAATCGTCGGCAAGAATGCGATCCATCGTCGCCGCATCGTTGTTCTTGACCGCGGCCTGGTACTGCGTATCGAGCGCGGCGACAGTCGCCTTGTCCTCGGCCGGCGTGGCGAGAGCACACAACGGCAGAATTGCAGAACCACACGCGAGCGCCAGCTTGAAAATCAGTCGGTTCATGGAAGCTCCGAATTGGCGAGCCGGAATGCGCGCTGTACGTTGTGTCAGCATCGCTGACTTCGCGAGGCGCATTCTGTCAGTGTGCGTATTCTGCCAGCGCCATGGCGAGGCAACAGCGCCACTCTTCATGCAGCTGTCAGGGCCGCTTGGCGGCCTTCAACTTGGTGTCGGATCTTGGCCTCTACCGCTGGCGGGAGAGGCCGGCGCAGCATCGCTGCGATGGGTGAGGGTGGCACATCCGAAGAGCAATCGTTTCGATAGAGTGATCGCTTCGATAAAGCGCCACCCTCACCCCAGCCCTCTCCCGCCAGCGGGAGAGGGGGCAGGAAGTGCCACTCCAAAACGTCGGACTCTCAGGCGCTCGCCTTCGCCTCGCGCGCGAGCAGCGCCTGCTTGCGCGACACCCCCCAGCGATAACCGCCGAGGGATCCGTCTTCGCGGATCACGCGATGACACGGCACGACGATCGCAAGTCGATTGCGGCCGCACGCGTTCGCGACTGCGCGCACCGAGCGCGGCGCACCGATCTCCGCGGCAATGTCGGAGTAGCTGCGCGTCTCGCCGGCCGGAATGTGCTGCAGTGCCTGCCAGACACGCCACTGGAACGCGGTCGCGCGGATGTCGATCGGCGGCAGCGCGGCCGCCGATGGCTCATGCGCGATCTGCGCATTGACGCGCGCAATTACCGCGGCGAGCCAGTCGTCGCGGCCGGCATCGACGCGCTCGATCGAGGCTTGTGGAAACTCCGCGCGCAGGCCGGCGACCAGCGTGTCGTCGTCGTCACCGAGTGCGATCGAGCAGATGCCGCGCTCGGTCGTCGCCACCAGCAGGCGGCCAAGTGGCGTTTTCAGCGTTGTATACCGCAGCGCGATGCCGGCGGCGCCGCGCCGGTAGCTTGCTGGGGTCATGCCGAGCAGTTGTCCGGTCTTCTCGTAGACCCGGCTGCCGGAGCCGTAACCGGCATCGTAGATCGCATCGGCGACGCGCGGCGCGGTACGCAGCGCGGACTTCAGGTTCTTCAATTTCAGCGACTGCGCGTACTCGGCCGGACTGACGCCGTAGCGCTTGCGGAACGCGCGCTGCAGATGGCTGGGACTCAATCCAACGGACTGCGCCAGTTCGTTCAGCCGCGGCGGTGCATCGGCCGCGTCGGCGATCAGGGTCAGGGCGCGATCGAGCGGATCGATTTTCAGGTTCTTGGGCATTGCGGTCATGGCGGTTACCTCCTGACGCGCAGATTAGGGCGCGCGAGGCAGAGCCGCTATCCGTTTATTGCCAGAGTGCAGGACGGTGGGCCAAGGCCCAGCCTACCGGGTTCGCAGGGTGGGCCTCGGCCCACCGAACGGATCAATGATTCAGCGGCGCCGCGTCATTGCGAAGAACGACGAATTCGCCTTCGATGACGCGCTGATCGACCGCGCCAGCCGGGTGCGGCACGCTGGCGACGCCCGCACTCGCACGACTGACCGCGCGAACGATTGCGACGATGCTGCCGATGAACGCAAATGCCACGAGCGCAAGGAAGCCGAAGACCAATACGCCGACCAGCAACACGGCGCCGATTGCGGCCAGCAAGACTCGCATCAGCGGATGTCGGGGACGATTGAACCAGCGCCAGTAGAACATGGCGTCTTTACTCCGTATGGCAGAATGCCCCAAGGGTGGGGATGCGTCGCGCGTGACACAAGTGCGGGAAGGGCTAGATACTCCGATGAGTGTTAGAAAAACGTTATGCCAACTCGATGCGATTCCCGACGGTGGAGCGACAGCCGTCGATGCCGAATTCGAGGACGGCGTATTTTCGGTGATCCTGCTGCGCCAGGGCGCGAACGTGTTCGCTTATTACAACGAATGTCCCCATACCGGCAGCCGGCTCGACTGGGCGCCCGGGCGGTTTCTTCTCGAGCCGGGCCAGATCATTTGCGCGGCGCACGGCGCCTGTTTCTATGTCGAATCGGGACGCTGCTTCGCCGGTCCGGCGCGAGGCAATGCCCTTGCGCCGGTCGCGGTTGAGGTTGTCGACGGCGAAGTGCGGTTGAGCTGAGACAGCTAAGGCGAACATTCCGTTTGACTTGACCAGTTTCCGCGATCTGCGGTGCTTGAAGCCGCCGCTTAGGCCTTCGCACCGAGCGCCCCCTTCCGGCTGCCGCCACCTTCCCCCGCAGGCGGGGGAAGGATTCCAGACTGATGCGTCGCGCTTTTCCTTCCCTGCGAAGCGGGGGAAGGATTCCAGCCTGATGCATCGCGCTTTTCCTTCCCCTGCGAAGCGCGGGGAAGGATTCCAGAGTGACGCGTCGCGCTTTTCCTTCCCCTGCGCGGGGGAAGGATTCCAGACTGACGCGTCGCGCTTTTCCTTCCCCTGCGAAGCGGGGGAAGGTGCCGAAGGCGGATGGGGGCAAGTCGTGGCAGAGACTCGCAAGCTTCTCCCGGGTCAACCGTTCCCGTCCCCTAGAACCTGCCCCTGATCGATATCGAATTGACGACCTTCTCGACGCCCTGGGTCTTGTGCGCGGTTTCCTCGATGAAGGCACGCTGCACGTTGGTGTCGACGAGCCCGTACAGATAGACGGTGTGATTGATCGTCTGCACCTGGATGTCCCAGGTCGCAATCGCCTTGTTCGCGTATAGCGCAGCCTGAATCTGGGCCGTTATCGCCGCATCGTCGGCGCAACCATCAGCTTCGCACTTGCGCTGCGCAGCGCAGCCGGCAAGCGACAGCAGGGTCAAGACGGCGAGAGCTGCAACCAGCAGTTGCCTGCGTGCAAACATGGAAGATGCTCCTGTTCCAGACACCTTTGTTGCGCGCGAGCGCGCAGGCTTCATCGCGTCTTCCCGGAGAAGACGTTCCGGCACGGATTATTGTCGCACGCATATTGCGCGACGATGAAATGCCAGCCAGTCCTGACGCGGTGCCCGGCGAGTCGATCACGACCATCGTCTGCGTGGAAATCCGCGAACGCGCCCCTATACTTCGGCCATGGGCCCGCCGAATTTTCCGCGGGTCGCCTCCGCCAGCATCCAGGAGTCCCCGATGAACTCTTCCCTGCCGCCCGGCGTCGCGATCAATGC
>DATIEJ010000314.1:0-4700 GCA_035455825.1 Rhodanobacteraceae bacterium
GACGATCGACCGGATCTACGGCGGCGGCAGCCTCACGGGTCCGGCGCCGGTGCGGTTGAAGATTTCGCCGGACGGCGCGCGCGTCACGTTCCTGCGCGCGAAGGCCGACGACCAGAACACGTTCGACTTGTGGGAATACAACGTCAAGGCCGGCGCCACGCGGCTGCTCGTCGATTCGCGCACGCTCGCGCCCGGTGGCGAGCAGCTTTCCGACGCCGAGAAGGCCCGGCGCGAACGCGCGCGCATGGCTGGCCAGCACGGCATCGTCGACTACACGTGGGCGCCGGATGGAACCAAGCTGCTGTTTCCGTTCGCCGGCAAGCTGTACCTTTTTGATCTCGGCGCCCATGCCGGCAAGGGCCTGCGCGAACTCGACACCGGCGGCGAGGCGATCGATCCGCAGGTCTCGCCGCGCGGCCACTTCGTGTCGTACCTGCACGAACAGAACCTCTGGCTCATCGATCTGGCCGACGGCAAGGCGCGCGCATTGACCCACGACGGCGGCACGACGATCCACAATGGCGAAGCGGAGTTCGTTGCACAGGAAGAAATGAGCCGCTTCCATGGTTACTGGTGGGCGCCCGACGAGTCGGCGATCGCGTTCGAACGCTTCGACGAGTCCCGGGTCGCCCAGGTCAAGCGCTTCGAGGTCTACGCCGACCGCAGCGAGGTCATCGAGCAGCGTTATCCCGCGGCCGGGACCGCAAATGTCGAGGTCAAGCTCGGCCTGGTTGCGCCGGACGGCGGCGCGCCGCGCTGGATTGCCCTCGGCGACGACGACAACAGCGACATCTATCTGGCCCGCGTCGACTGGCTCCCCGACGGCAGGCGCGTGAGCTACCAGCTCATGCAGCGCAACCAGCAGCGTCTCGACCTGAATCTCGTCGACGCCGCAACGCTCAAGCAGCGCACGCTGCTCAGCGAAACCCGTCCGACCTGGATCGACCTCAACAACGACTTGCGCTTCCTCAAGCACGAAGACGCGTTCGTCTGGGGCAGCGACCGCAGCGGCTTCCACCATCTGTATTTGTATACTCTGGACGGACAGCTGCGCAACGCCATCAGCAGCGGTGACTGGAATGTCGACGGCGTGCTCGCGGTCGACGAACGCGCCGGCACGGTCTACGTCGATTCGAACCATGACTTCGTGCCGGACCGTCAGCTCTATGCGCTCAAGCTCGACGGCAGCACGGCGGCGGCGCCCCGGCGCATCAGCCAGGGCGACGGCGTGCACATCGTCGAATTCGGCCAAGATCCGCGCGTCTACGTCGACACTTATGCCGACCCGCGGACGCCGCCGCAGGTGTCGGTGCACGCCGCGAACGGGCGCTTTCTTGCCTGGATCGAACAGAACAGGCTCGATGCGCAGCACCCGTACTGGCCGTACCGCGACGCGCACATCGTGCCGGAATTCGGCTCGCTGCCGGCCGCCGACGGGCAGCTGTTGTATTACCGGATGTTCAAACCGGCGAACTTCGATCCGTCGCGCCGCTATCCGGTCTTCGATACATACTATGGCGGACCGCACGGCCAGGTCGCCGTGCGTGGGTGGCCCGACTATTTTTCCGAATTCATGGCGCAGCACGGCTATGTCGTGTTCTCGCTCGACAACCGCGGCATGGCGCGGCGCGGACGGCAATTCACCGACGGCATCTACAGGCAACTCGGCAAACTCGAAGTCGAGGACCAGGTTGCCGGGATCCGGTGGCTCAAGACGCAGACGTTCGTCGATCCCCGGCGCATCGGCGTATTCGGCTGGAGCTACGGCGGCTACATGACCGCGATGCTGCTGGCCAAGGCGTCGGATCAAATCGCCGCCGGCGTCGCCGTCGCGCCGGTCGTCGACTGGAGCCTGTACGACACGTTCTACACCGAGCGCTATCTCGACACGCCGCAGCGCAACGCCGACGGCTACGAACTATCCGGCGTGCTGCACTGGCTCGACGGCATGAAGTCGCCGCTGCTGCTCGTGCACGGCATGGCCGACGACAACGTGCTGTTCACGAACTCGACGCGCCTGATGGCGGGCTTGCAGGAGCACGCGATCCAGTTCGACCTGATGACCTATCCGGGCGGCAAGCACGGCCTGTCGACACCGGCGATGCGCAAGCATGCGTTTCATGCGATTGTCGACTTTTTTGATGCGAGGGTGGCGGGACAGGTCGACGATGCGAAGTGAGGTGCGAGGGCTGAGGGCTGAGAAGAGCGCAGACCCGTCGGCTTTTGCTTTCTCTCAGCCCTAGGCCCTCAGCCCTGCCTCTCAATGCACCCAGCGCCCACCGCGCCGCCGGCGCGGACCATCGCCTTCGGATGCGCCGGCGGCGACGGCCGCCAGCTCCTCGCTGGTCGGCGGCGAGTCGCGCCAGTAGTGCGCGACCGCACTGACCGCGGACGGCAGCTGGCCGAGGCACTCGTCATATTCGACCTCGCTGAGCGGCGCGAAGTCCGCATCGGTCGCGAACACGCCTTCCTCGACCGCCAGCGCCATGATCGGACCGAGCAGTTCGGTCAGTTGCGAATCGGCGCCGAGCCGCGTCTCCCAGACGCGCGCGCGCAGATCCACGCCGCGTGAGAAACCTTCGCACCAGCCGTGCGCGCTCAGCGCCGTGCCGCCATCGTCGAGCTCGATCTCGCCGAGAATCGGCTCATAGTTGTCCGCTTCGAGTTCGAGCTCGACGCTTTCGTTGAGCCGCGCGAGCAGTTCGAGAATGCGCCGCGCTTCGTCTTCGTCGGAGAACGGTTCGTGCAACACCTCGGGCAGCCACTCGTCCGGCAACGCCGCCTGCGGGCCGATCGCGATCGCCGTCAGCAGGCCATGCACGCCGTCGAGCAGCAGATCGTCCTCGCCGGCATGCGCGCGCAAAAACCGGTCGAGCTGTTCCAGGTCGGCGTCGTCGATGCCGAGCGGCCAGTCCGCCTCGCCTTGTCCTGAACTCATGTCAACTCCAGCAGCACGGGCGTGTGGTCCGACGCACGCTCCCACGTGCGCGGGTCGCGATCGATCGCTGCGCCGGCGCAGCGCGCGCGCAAGGCCTCGCTGACTAGGATCAGGTCGATGCGCAGGCCGAGGTTGCGGCGAAACGCGCCTTGGCGGTAGTCCCACCACGAGTAGTGGCCGGCTTGCTCTTCGAACAGCCGGAAACTGTCGTGCAGGCCCAGCGCCTGCAGCTGCGCCAGCGCGGCCCGTTCCGGCGTCGAGCACAGGATCTGTTCGTGCCACGCGGCCGGGTCGTGCACGTCGCGATCCTGCGGCGCGATATTGAAATCACCCATGACGATCATTTGTGGAAAATGCAGCAACTCGGCGGCGAGATAGTCGCGCACGCGCGCGAGCCAGTGCAGCTTGTACGCGTACTTCTCGCTGCCGACCGCCTGGCCGTTGACGACGTAGAGGTTGACCACGCGTATGTCGCCGACCGTGGCGATCAGGATGCGCCGCTGCGGATCGTCCAGTGCTGGAATGTCGGTCACGACGTCGCGCACCGGCTCGCGCGTCAGCAACGCGACGCCGTTGTAGGTTTTCTGCCCCGAGAAAACGCTGTGATAGCCCAGAGTCGTCAACGCGTCGACCGGAAACTTCGCGTCCTCGAGCTTGGTCTCCTGCAACGCGACGATGTCCGGCGCCGCGGTCGCGAGCCACGTGCTCAGATGCGGCATGCGCACGTTCAGCGAGTTGACGTTCCATGAGGCAACTTTCATCCAGCTAGTTTAACTTAGGCCGCCAGTCCGTAGCTTCGCAGCAGCGCATCGGGCGTCGGCTCGCGGCCGCGGAATTCGGTGAACGATTCGAGCGCCGGACGCGAACCGCCGACCGCGAGTATGCTGCGCCGGAATGCCTCGCCGCTGGCGCGATCGAACACGCCGGATTCCTCGAAGCGGCCGAACGCATCGGCCGACAGCAGCTCGGCCCACAGGTAACTGTAGTAGCCGGCGGCATAGCCACCGGCGAACACGTGGCCGAAACTGTGCGGCATGCGCTGCCACGCCGGCGGAATGATGACCGCGACTTCACGCCGCACCTCGTCGAGGATTTCCAGGACACGCGCGCCGCGCGCCGGGTCGTACTCGAGGTGCAGGCGAAAATCGAACAGCGCGAATTCGACCTGGCGCACGAGGAACAGGCCGGCATGAAAATGCCGCGCCGCGAGCATCCGCGCGAACAGGTCATCGGGCAGCGCCTCGCCGCTCTGCCAATGCCGCGCAAACAGCGCGAGCGCCTCGCGTTGCCAGGCGAAGTTCTCCATGAACTGGCTCGGCAGTTCGACCGCGTCCCACTCCACGCCGCTGATGCCGGCGACCGACGGATAATCGACTTCGGTCAGCAGATGATGCAGCCCGTGGCCGAATTCATGGAACAAGGTCGTGACGTCGTCGTGCGTCAGAAGCGACGGCTGCGTCGCGCCCGGCGGAGCGAAGTTGCAGGTCAGGTAGGCAATCGGCAGGTGGGTCGTCGCGTCGGTCCGGAAGCGCGAGCGGCAGACGTCCATCCACGCACCGCCGCGCTTGCCGTTGCGCGCATACAGGTCGACATAGGCGCCGGCAATGACGCGGCCCTGCGCATCGAGCACGTCGTAGAAGCGCACGTCGGCATGCCACACGTCGACGCCGGCGCGCGGCTGCAGGCGCACGCCGAACACACGCTCGCAGATCGCGAACAAGCCGTCGATGACCGCCGGCAGCGGGAAATACGGCTTGAGTTC
>DATIEJ010000315.1:0-10911 GCA_035455825.1 Rhodanobacteraceae bacterium
CTTCGGCCTGGCACTGGACGCTTACGCGCATTTCACGTCGCCGATCCGCCGCTATCCCGACTTGCTCGTGCATCGCGCGATCCGTTTCGCGCTGAGCCGGGGCAAGCTCGCGGACTACACCTACAGCCCGAGCGACATGGCGGTGCTGGCGACGCATTGCTCGCAGTTCGAGCGCCGCGCCGACGAAGCCGAGCGCGACGTCGACGAACGCTACAAGTGCGCCTGGATGGAAAAGCACGTCGGCGGAGAGTTCGAGGGCATCGTCTCCGGCGTCACCTCATTCGGCCTGTTCGTCGAACTGACCGAGTCGCAGGTCAGCGGCCTGGTCCACATCACGCAGCTGCCGAACGACTACTATCACTTCGATCCGATCAAGCATCTGTTGAGCGGCGAACGGCGCGGCCTGAAGTTCCGCCTCGGCGATCCGGTGCGCGTGCAGGTTCTGAGGGCGAGTCTGGAAGACCGCAAGATCGATTTTCGGTTGGTGACGGATGCACCAGGGGCGAAACGTGCATGAGTAACTGCCACGAACTTCACGGCCAACGCGAAAGCCTGCCCCCATCCGGCTGCCGCCACCTTCCCCCGCTGCGCAGGGGAAGGAATTCTACTGTTGATGCATCGGTTCTTCCCTTCCACTGCGTGGCGGGGGAAGGTGCCCGGAGGGCGGAAGGGGGCGCTTCGTGAGCGGAGAACTCCTGTTCGGCATCCACGCCGTCGATGCGGCGCTGACGCACGATCCGGGCAACGTGCTCGAGTTGTACATCGAGTCCGACAGCCACAATGCGCGGCTCAAGGAGTTGTCGGATCGCGCGCGCGATCTCGGCGTGAAGCCGCATTCGCGCCCGCGCGAGGCGCTCGACCGCATGACCGGCGGCGCGCGCCACCAGGGCGCCGTGGCGCGTTACCGTGCGCCGCCGCCACGCGCGGAGAGCGAACTGTACGAATTGGTGGAAAAGGCTGAAAAGGATACGTTGTTGCTCGTGCTCGACGGCGTAACCGATCCACACAATCTCGGCGCCTGCCTGCGCAGCGCTGAAGCCGCCGGAGTGACTGCGGTCGTCGTGCCGAAGGACAAGGCGGCCGGCATCACGCCGACGGTGCGCCGCGCTTCGGCCGGAGCCGCCGACCGCCTCGCGTTCTTCGCCGTGACGAACCTCGCGCGAACGCTCAAGGCGCTCAAGGACAAGGGCGTATGGCTCGTGGGTCTTGCCGGCGATGTCAGCGGCGATTTCTATGCGCTCGATCTGAAGGGGTCGATTGCGATCGTCATGGGCAGCGAAGGCGAGGGCATGCGGCGGCTGACGCGCGAGGCCTGCGACTTTCTCGCGCGCATCCCGATGCGCGGGGGCGTCGAGAGCCTGAACGTGTCGGTCGCTACCGGCGTCGCACTGTTCGAGGCGTTGCGGCAGCGTGGCGCTGCCGGCAAGTGAGCAGTGAAGGTGTACGAGTCCTTAGCGCCTTCCCCTTGATGGGGGACGGGTTGGGGGAGGGTGACGCCGGGTAGGAGCCCAAGTCCCTCGAAGGCCATGGTGCCGAGAGAGGCCGCCTGCGTTGCAGGCGCCTTCGGCGCCTCCGATGGACAGGAGTCCAAGTGCCTCGAAGGCCATGGGTGACCGAGAGAGGCCCCTCTCCCGCCGCGCTGCGCGCGTCGACCTCTCCCACGAGGGGAGAGGTGGACAAAGCGCTTCAAGGTTTTTCACGCAACGGAACACCAGCGGAGTAATCCAACCTATGTTTTCCATGGCTTCGGTACATTGGTACGACTGGGCCGGCCTGGTCGGCGTGGTGTTGACGCTGCTGGCCTATTTCCTGTTGCAGGCCGGACGCGCGCGCGGCGATGCGCTGCCTTATCAGCTGATGAATGCCTTCGGCGCGTTCGCGGTGCTGCTGTCGCTGCTGTATGCGTTCAATCTTTCGGCCTTCGTGCTCGAGTTCCTGTGGCTCGGTATCAGCATCTACGGGATCGCGCGCGGACGGCGCATTCGTCGCGCCACATGAGGTCGAATACCGCGCGTCCTGCGCCGCACGGACTTGGCAAGCATGTCTGAAACCCGCGTTTTCGGCCTGGATTTCCTGCGCGCGTTCGCGATATTGCTCGTGCTCCTTGCGCATGCGAGCTTCATGTTCCTGCCGCAGACGCACCAGCTCGAAGCCGTTTGGATGTTCGGCCAACTCGGCGTTGAACTGTTCTTCGTCCTCAGCGGTTTCCTGATCGGCGCGATTCTGGTCAAGCAGGCCGACGCCGCGAGCTTCGGAGTCGGCCGCTTCTGGCTGCGGCGCTGGCTGCGCACGTTGCCGAACTACTACCTGTTCCTGGCCATCAACATCGGTTTGGCGCGCTGGATCGACGGCGCCTGGCCGCATGCGGCGAGCTACGCGATATTCATGCAGAACTTCGCCTGGCCGCAGCCGATGTTCTTCATCGAGTCGTGGAGCCTGGCCGTGGAGGAGATCTTCTATCTCGTCGCGCCATTGCTCGTGCTGGCTTGCAGCGGCCGAGTCGCGCGACGCGTACCGGCGGCACTGCTGGTCTCGTTCGCAATCCTGGCCGCCACCGTGGTGCGCGTCGTCTATGTCGTCACGCAACAGCCGGTATGGGACCAGGCCGTGCGCATGGTTGCGCTCGTGCGCCTGGATGCCATTGCCTATGGTGCGCTCGCGCTGGTGTTGTACCGGCACCGCGACGGCGTTGTGCGGCGCTACGCAAACCTTATCGCGGGCGCAGGTTGTATCGGCATGGCGGTCGGGATCGCGCTCTATCTGGTCCTGCCGAAAGACACCGACCTGTTCGCGCGCACCGGATTGTTCAGCCTGTTTTCGGCGAGTTTCGCGGCGTTTCTGCCGGCGGCGGCGAATTGGCATCGCAGTGGCGTGCCGGCGACGATCGACAGTGGCATCCGCGCGATCGCGCGCTGGTCGTACGCGCTGTACCTGTGCCAGCTCGCGGTCATGCGCGTCATGAACGCGACGTTTGCCGGAAATGCGCAGACGGTCGCCGGTTGCCTGCTTCAGGCAATCCTGTTCGTGGTGTTGTCGATCGCGTCCGCCGCGCTCGTCTATCGCTTCTACGAGGCGCCGATCCTGCGTTTGCGCGATCGCTGGACGCGTGAGTCGAAGTCGCGGGCATCGGCCGATGCGACACCAGAACCGCTTAGCGAATTGACGTAGGGTGTGCCTTGGTCGAGCGTCGTCCGGGCATTTTCGAACGACGATAGCGCCCCGACCCTCACCCCAACCCCTCTCCCGGAGGGAGAGGGGCTAAAGCCGGGCTTCGGTCAGAGATCCGCGAGTTCGACATCGGTCCCTTCGTTGATGCCTTCGAACAGGATCGTCGACAGATAGCGCTCGCCGGTATCCGGCAGCATCGCCAGGATCACGTCGCCGCTCTTCGCCTTCTTCGCGACCTCGAGCGCCGCGGCAAACGTGCCGCCCGACGAGATGCCGCAGAAGATACCTTCCTTCGTCGACAGCGCACGCGCGGTGTCGCGCGCGTAGATATCGCTGACCGGAATGATCTCGTCGACGACTTTCTTGTTCAACACCGCCGGGATGAGATTCGGCGTCCAGCCCTGGATCTTGTGCGGTTGCCAGTCCTTGCCGGACAACATCGCAGCGCCTTCGGGCTCGGTCGCGATGATCTTCACGTCCGGGCGCGCGAGCTTGATCATCTCGCCGGCGCCGGTCAGCGTGCCGCCAGTTCCCCAGCCGGTCACGAACCAGTCGAGTCGCTTGCCGGCGAAATCCTGGAGGATTTCCGGTCCGGTCGTGCTGCGGTGATAGGCCGGGTTCGCCTCGTTCTCGAACTGGCGCGCGAGAAACGCGTTGTTCTTCTTCGCGTAGTCCTCGGCGCGCTTGAGCATGCCGGTCGCGCGCTCGGCGGCGGGAACGAGGATGACTTTCGCGCCGAGCGCGCGCATCAGCTTGCGCCGTTCGATCGAGAACGAGTCGCTCATGAACGCGACGAACGGATAGCCCTTCGCCGCGCAGACCATCGCCAGCGCGATGCCGGTATTGCCGGATGTCGCTTCGACCACGGTCTGGCCGGGCTTGAGCGTGCCCTTGGCTTCGCCGTCGAGGATGATGCCGATGGCCAAGCGATCCTTGACCGAGGACATCGGATTGAAGGCTTCGACCTTGACGTACATGTCGACGCCTTTCGGCGCGATGTGATTGATGCGGACGATCGGCGTGCGGCCGATGGTTTCCAGGATGGACTGGTAGATCATGGCACCCTCGATTGGCTGGTTTTCTTGGTTGCCGGGACTTCTCGCGACGTAGAAGACCGGCGAGCCGCCGAGCTTAGCGCTGGTCCGGCGCAGCGGCAAATAACCCGGGACTATGCTTCGGTTGCGCTCGGGCATATGACATGCTGGTTGGGCGGGATCTTTCACGCCATTTGCAGCATGCCGGCTTGTTCTTTCGTCGAGTTGGCGATGGACACCATCCCCACCCAACCCTCCCCTTGAAGGGGAGGGCTCAAGCGCGTCCTTCGGAATTCAAAACCCGGAGAAGGAGTTCAAAGCGCCGCTTCAAGGACGAGGATATTTAGCTCACCCTTCAAGGGGCGAATATCTCTAGCCCTCCCTTCAAGAGGTGAATATCTTTAGCCCACCCTTCAGCGGGCGAATATCTTTAGCCCTCCCCTTCAAGGGGAGGGTTGGGTGGGGATGGTGTTCCGACGACCTAATGCGCCAGACCAAAAGCGTCAAGGATGAACGCATAAACGTCCGCGACTTCCTCGATCTGCATCGTCGTCGGCTTGCCCTGGCCGTGGCCGGCACGCGTTTCGATGCGGATCAGGAGCGGCTTGCCATGCGGGTCGGCGGCCTGCATCGCCGCGGCGAACTTGAAGCTGTGCGCGGGGAACACGCGATCGTCGTGGTCGCCGGTCAGGATCAGCGTCGCCGGGTAGTCGACTCCCGTCTTGACGTTGTGCACCGGTGAGTAGGCATACATCGCCTTGAACTCGTCGGCGTTGTCGACCGAGCCGTAGTCCGACTCCCAGGCCTTGCCGATCGTGAATGCGCGGAAGCGCAGCATGTCGAGCACGCCGACTTGCGGAATGGCTGCCGCGAACAGGTCAGGGCGCTGCAGCTCGGCGGCCGCGACCAGCAGGCCGCCGTTCGAACCGCCGCGGATCGCCAGCGTCTTCGGCGAAGTATACTTTTCCTTGATCAGGTAGTCGGCCGCGGCGATGAAGTCGTCGAACACGTTCTGCTTGTGCAGCTTCATCCCGGCTTCGTGCCAGTCCCTCCCGTATTCGCCGCCGCCGCGCAGGTTCGCCACGGCATACACGCCGCCGAGGTCCAGCCAGGCGATCAGTGACGGCGAAAATGCCGGTTGCAGCGGGATGTTGAAACCGCCATAGCCGTACAGGATCGTCGGGTTCGTCCCGTTCTGCGCGACGCCTTTCTTCGCCGTGATGAACATCGGCACGCGTGTTCCATCCTTGCTCGAGTAGAACACCTGGCGCGTTTCGTACAGCGACGAGTCGATCGCGACCTTCGGCGCGCGAAACACGCTCGACGTGTTCGCTTTCAGGTCCTGGCGGAACACGGTCGGCGGCGCCGTGTAGCTGGAATAGGTATAGAACGCCTCCGTATCGGCCGTGCGTCCGGAGAAATCCGCCACGCTGCCGAGGCCCGGCAGCGCGATCGTGCCGGTCGCCTTGCCCTTCAGGTCGAACACGCGCACGGCGCTGTGTGCGTCCTGCATGTATTCGGCGATGAAGCTGTGGTTGACGATGCTCGCGTTCTGCAACGTGTCGGCAGCCTGCGGAACGACTTCCTTCCAGTGCGCCTTGTCCGGATGCTTCGTGTCGATCGCAACGATGCGATAGCGAGGCGCGTCCTTGTCGGTCAGGAAATAGAACGTGCCCTTGGTGTTGCCGAGGAACTGGTAGCTCGCGTCCCATTCACCGATCAGCGTCTCGTTGCTCGCATCGTCGTGCTTCTTGGCCAGGTCGCGGTAGAGCACGAGATTCTTCGGTTCGGTGTTGCGGGCGACGCTGATCATGAGGTAGCGGCCGTCGTCGCTGACCTGCGCGCCGAACAACCAGTCCGGCTGATCCTTGCGCTCGTAGATCAGCAGATCGTCGGACTGCTTGGTGCCGAGTCGATGAAAATACAGTTTCTGGAACTTGTTCTCGGCCTTGAGCGCGTTTTCGCCCTTGGGTTCGTCGAAGCGGCAATAGAAGAAACCGCTACCGTCGCGGCGCCACGCCGTCGCCGAATATCGGACCCATTTCAGGACGTCGTCGGTGTTCTTGCCCGTGTCGACATCGAGCACGCGCCACTCTTCCCAATCCGAACCGCCGGACGACAGGCCGTAGGCCAGATGCTTGCCGTCCTCGCTGATCGTGTAGGCCTTGAGCGCGATCGTGCCGTCCTTCGACAGCGTATTCGGATCGAGCAGCACGCGTGGCTTCGCGTCGAGCGTGTCGGCAACATAGAGGATGGCCTGGTTCTGCAAGCCGTCGTTGCGCGTATAAAAATAGCGTCCGCCGTATTGGTGCGGCGACGTGTAGCGCTCGTAGTTCCAGATTTCGGTCAAGCGCTGCTTGATGTGGTCGCGGCCCGGGACGCGGGCGAGATAATCGAACGTCACCTTGTTCTGCGCCTCGATCCAGCTGCGCGTGGCCGGCGCATCGAGGTCCTCGAGCCAGCGGTATGGATCGGCGACCTTGGTGCCGTGGAAATCGTCGGTCTGGGCGACGGTCTTCGTTGTCGGATAGACCAGCGCGGTGGATTGGCTTGTGGCGGATTTATCGGCGGGCATCGGACTGGTTGCGGATTTCGGCGCCGGTGAGTTCTGGCACGCGGTGAGCAGGGTAATGACGATCAGAAAAGGCAGGGCGAAAAGGCGCACCAGAAACTCCTGGAATTGATGGGACGATCAGGATGGAAGGCGGATATTCGGCGCAAAGCTGGCAGCGGGTCAATCGCCGCTTATGAATTTCGGGCCCTTGCCGGCTGTTTTCTCGTACACGCCGTTGCCGGCACGGCGATATTGCGTGAACCCGTGCTTCTCGACGTTGCTTTCCTTCAGCGTGTGCGCATTGCCCATCGCGAACGAAGGCGCGCTGATCACGCGCGCGACTTCGGCCCCGCACTGCGGGCACTTGGTCAACGGATCATCCTTGCTTTTTTGCAGCACGTCGAAATGGCCGGTGCAGTGGTCACAGCCTTTCGCGGTCGCGGCGTATTCGTAGATCGGCATGGGGCAATGATGAGTCCCGGAGGGAGTGAACTCAAGTGCTAGCAAGAGAATCCGGTTCTCCAGGGTCCCGAGGTCGTCATTCCCGCGAACACGGGAATCCATCTTGATCTTGTACATTTGGTCAAAGAAAAATGGATTCCCGCTTTCGCGGGAATGACGGCAGAGTTGGGATGATCGGGCGGGCAGCGCCTAAGCAGCCCACCGTTACGCCGCCGCGCCCGTCTGCGCCGCCCAGGCATCGCTCATCGACTTCCACCGGTTGACGATCGCGCAGAACAACTGCGCCGTGCGTTCGGCGTCGTACACGGCCGAGTGCGCTTCGCTGCTGTTCCATTCGAAACCGGCCGATTGCACGGCACGGCTCAGCACGGTCTGGCCGTACGCGAGGCCAGCGAGGCTGACGGTATCGAAACAGCTGAACAGGTGGAACGGGCTGCGTTTGTAGCCGGTGCGGCGGATCGCAGCGTTGAGGAAGCTCAGGTCGAATGCCGCGTTGTGGCCGACCAGCACCGCGCGCTGGCACTCGAACTCGCGCAGCGCCTTGCGGATCGGCCGGAAGATCAGGTCCAGCGCTTCGCGCTCTTCGACCGCGGCGCGGAATGGATGGGTTGGATCGATGCCGGTGATCTCGAGCGAGCGCGGATCGATGTTGGCGCCCGGAAACGGCACGACATGGGTCGACACGACCGGATCCGGATGCACGACGCCCTGTTCGTCCATGCGCACGACGATTACTGCGATCTCGAGCAGGGCATCGCGTTCGCAATCGAATCCACCGGTCTCGACGTCGACGACGACCGGAAGGAATCCGCGGAAGCGTTCGGCGTATTTCATTGCGGGCTGGGACATGCCCGCAGGATACGCGGCGAGCGTGGCGATCACAACGCCGCAGGACTTGTGCGCCACGAGCAAGAAAGACTGAACCACGGAGAACACGGAGAACACGGAGACGAGCCGAGAACCAACGATCCGGCAATCCTCCGTCGCCGAAACGGCGCTCTCAACGGTCGCGAAATGCGGAAGGTCGCGGACGATGGTCGAGCGGGATTCGCGTCTCCGGCACTGCTTACTCCGTGTTCTCGAAGCTCTTCTCCGTGTTCTCCGTGCAAACGCTCTTCGGACATCCGATCCGGCCATCCGGTGGTCAAGCGCGAGCGAAGCGTCCGAACAGGAACAACACGAGCGCGCCGATCAGCAGCACCAGTCCGAACATCGGCAGCAGCATCAGGAACGGTATGCCAAGCGCGAGAAAGGCCAGGCTCCACGCGTACGCATCGGCCAGTGGTTCGGGCATCGGGTCGGCTTTCAGCGCGCGTGCCAGCAGGAAGTCCAGGCTGATCTTGCCCGGTCCCTGGAACAGAATCGGCAGCAGCATGACGACGAACAGCAGCGGCAGCTTGAAATTGCCGAAGCCCATGTCGGTGATTGCATAGCCCTTGGCCAAGTCGCCCCACATCGCCACCATGTCCGGCCAATGCGCGGCCGCCGTGGCGACGAATGTCAGCACGAGCAGGCTGTACGCAGCGAATCGCGTGAACAGGCCGAACACCAGCAGTATCGCGCCGCCGAGTTCGAAGTACGTCGCCATCGCCCAGCTGATGTCGGCCGGGATCTTGTTGAAGGGGAACGGAAAGCGCGCCTGGATATCGGCGAACCAGTTGTCGCCAGTATACTTTTCCACACCCGACTGCCAGAACTCCCAGCCCATGATCAGGCGCAGGATCAGCGGCGGCAGCAACTGGCCGATGCCGCGCAGGCGGGCAGTCAGGGATTCCCAGACGGAAATGGCGTTCGACAGCATTGTGTGGCCCCTCGCAACTGTGTGTGCAGTATAGACGGGCGAAGTCAGATTTCCTTACACAGCGGAGGTGATGCGCTGTTCCTTCTCCCACCGGGAGAAGGTGCCCCACCTGCACGCGCTTCGTACGCGGCACAATTCCTACTCGGGTGCGTGCGGCGCGTGCAGGTGGGGCGGATGAGGGCCGGCCATCTATCGACGCTGCTGCAGGACCCGACCCTCACCCCAACCCCTCTCCCGGAGGCAGAGGGGCTCAAGAAGCAGAGCGGCTCAAGAAACGCGCGTGCCCAGAATCGCTTCGCGCTCTTTCAACTCTATGAGGACTGCCTTGCCGGCGTCCCGCAACGCGCCGCCGTCGCCGGCGGCGTGTTCGGCGAGAACCGCATCGAGGCATTGCAAGCCAGTCATGTCGGCGTTCTGCTGCAGGCGCTCGATCAGCACCGCGCTGAGCGCATTGATCTCGTGAAAACGCACTTCGTCATTGCGGCCGCGCACGAGCAGGATCCAGGTCGGCTCGGGTGGCGCTTCCGCTGGACGGAACGAAGCGGAAATCCGCTGCACCGGGAAACGATAGCCAAGTACCCAGGCCAGTGGCGATACGACCGGAACGCCGCTCAAGGGGTCGCCGCCGGCATCGTGCGGAACGTCGGCGATCTCGGCCTCTTCCAGCGACAGGGCGAGCTCGGCCCATTCGTAATGCGCCAGCTCGAGCAGGAACGGCGGATCGCCACGATCCTGTTGCTGGCGCAGTTCGAGATAACGCAGGAACTCGCGCGCGAATTCGGGAAACAGCGGCGTGTGGCAGCGATGCTCGCGGAAGAAGTCATGGGCGAACACGCACCAGTCGGCGTCATTGTATAAACTGCGGATAACGGGAAAGTTGGAAGAAATAAAACTTTCCATATTGCTGTACACGAGGTCCCGGTAGATCGCCATGCGCCGGTCTTCGATGCCGGCGGGCGCGGGCTGGTGGTCCGGATCGCGGATATGCGCGGTGAACGCGTATTGCAGCGCGTGCGTGCGCCCCGCGGCTGCCGCGGACTCAGGCGGAACGGACATGCAGGGGTTCCGCGGCGCCGTGGCGCTGCTGGATGGTACGGATGTGGTCGAGCTCGCCGAGCAACTCCGCCAGCGGCGGAATGTTGAAGTCGCGCTCGAGCAAGGTCGGCATCACGCCGAACCGCGCGTAAGCCAGATCCAGCAGATTCCATACCGGGTCGATGACCGCCGCGCCGTGACTGTCGACGATCAGGTCCGCAGCTTCGTTGTAGTGGCCGGCAATATGCACATAGGCGACGCGGTCGCCCGGCAGTGCCTTGATGAACTGTTCCGCATCGTAGCGATGATTGACGCTGTTGACGTAGACGTTGTTGACGTCGAGCAGCAGCTCGCAGTCCGCGGCCTTCAGCACCGCGTTGGTGAATTCGATTTCGCTGATTTCCTGGCCCGGCGTGGCGTACGAGGAAACATTCTCGACGGCGATGCGTCGGCCGAGGATGTCCTGCGCGCGCCGGATGCGCGGCACGACCCAGTCGATCGCTTCCTCGGTAAACGGAATCGGCATCAGGTCGTAAAGATGGCCGTCGTCGGAGCAGAACGACAGATGTTCGC
Source organism: Rhodanobacteraceae bacterium (assembly GCA_035455825.1). GTDB lineage: Bacteria > Pseudomonadota > Gammaproteobacteria > Xanthomonadales > Rhodanobacteraceae > Rudaea. The sequence continues at coordinate 10,628 of DATIEJ010000315.1, forward strand.
TGTAATAGCGGATGCCATGCTCGTCGAGCAGGCGGCGAATCTTGTGCAGCAGGGTTTCGTCGAGCGGCGCCGGGCCGCCTAGCGAGAGCGACAGGCCGTGACAGATGAAAGGATAGCGTTCCGTGAACGATCGGAACGTCTTGCCGTACTTGCCGCCGACATTGATCCAGTTCTCCGGCGCGACCTCGAAGAAATCGATCGGCGCGTCGGGCGCATCCCGCAGCGGGCCCAGCAGGGCCCGCCGCAGGCCTAGTCCTGCTCCGTTGACGTTGGTATTTTTCATG
>DATIEJ010000316.1:0-3050 GCA_035455825.1 Rhodanobacteraceae bacterium
GGATTGCAGTCTTGAAGGATTAGTCTCTCACTACATATTCGCACCCTCACCCCAACCCCTCTCCCGATGGGAGAGGGGCTCAAGGCTGCTCGTCATGCCGGCGGAAGCCGGGATCCTCATCTCTCGTGGCGCATGTGCGACTCATCCGCTGTTGCCCTCTCCCATCGGGAGAGGGTGGCGCGAAGCGCCGGGTGAGGGTCGGGGCTCGTCAGGCGCCTATTCGAGGGTACGCTTGACGCACTTTCGAACCGCCTCGGGCACATGCTCCTCGGCGACCTCGACCGTCTTCGTCTGACCATCACGCTGCCGCGTGATCCGATAGACAAACCCGTCCGGCTTCCGTGCGCCAGAACGCGCAGCGTCACGAAACATTGCCTCGACTGCCTTGCGATCCGCCGCCGACAGCGCCGACATCGCCACCTCGCCGGCACTCTTAAGCCGCGGCCCGCCGAAGCCGGCGAGGCCGCCTACGCGCTCGACTTTCACGCAATCATCTTTGTCCGCTTTTGCCGACATCGCCGTCCGCCAGTCTGGTGGTGCTGTGCAGGCCGCAGTCGCCTGCGCCAACCACTGTCGTCATTCCCGTGGAAGCGGGGCTCTCAGCAGCGGAGCTGGTATCCGTTTTGCGTCCAATCAAGTCAACATGGATTCCCGCTTTCGCGGGAATGACGGCGAGGTTTTGTCATGCGTCTTCAATCACAACCCCACCGTCTTCCAAGCCAGATCCACCGCCGCTGCCACCTTCTTGTCAAACATCGACCCCGCCAATTCACGAGTACGCTTGGCAAACGCCTTCATGGTCATGCGCGGGCTCGGCCCGAACCCGGTCATCGCGCGATACCAGACCTGTCCGACCGTCTCCCAACTCTTGCCGCCAGCGCCGTTGCACGCCAGGCAAAACGCCAGGTTCGGCGGGCCACTGCTGTAGTGCGGATCCATGCCCTTCGTGATCTGCGAATACTTCACCGGCTGCGGTGCAATGCAATGCTTGTCGGCCGGATCGGCCATGTTGCGCAGGCAGTTGTAGCCTTTCTTCTTCGCATCGGGACCGAGGATGTCGCTGCCGATCAGCCAGTCCGCGCTCGCGGAATCCTGTTTCGCCTGCCACTGCCGGAACATCGAACCGAAGCAGTCCGACAGGCTCTCGTTGAGACCGCCGGCATCGCCGGAATAGCCGAGCTGCAACGAGTGCTGCGTCACGCCGTGCGTCAACTCGTGGCCGATTACATCGTTGCCCAGCGTGAAATCGACGAACAACGCGTTGTCGCCGTCGCCATAGACCATTTGTGTACCATTCCACATTGCATTGTCGTAGTCGACGCCGTAGTGCACCGACGACAGCAAGGTCATGCCGGCGTCGTCGACCGAATTGCGCTTGAACACGGTCCGATAAAACTCGGCGACAGCCGTCGTTTCCTTGAACGTGCGCTTCGCGGTCGGATCCTTTGCCGTGCCCGGTTTCGCCACGAGCGCGCCGGGCAAGGTCTGATGATGCTTGCAATCGTAGACCGTGATCTCGGGCGCCTTGGCCAGCGCGCGCGTCGGCCGGGCGGCAGCGCTCGCAGCGACCGTCACCGCGAGCGCCTGCTCGCGCAACCTGCGCATCTGCGTGCTGATCGTCGCGGTGTTGCGCGCGGCGGCGCGAGTCTTATCCGACAGGTTGCGGTCGGAGGCGAGCCTTTTCAGGACGTCCGGGGGAATAATGAAGCAAGTGCAGGACATGCGGGTTCTCCTTCCTGGTTGGAGGAAACGCTCAGCAGCTGCGATCCAGAAACATCGTGATCGCAACTGCCGATGCGATGCTCGTCCCGCAGACCGAACCCGGTCAAGTTGCGTTGCCGCAACGACCTCTCTTGCTGCTGCCTTGAACTGCCCGAGCTGCTACTTTCCAGGCCCGCTCTTGTCAGCCGCCCCCGGCGCCAGCTTCGGATCGAGCGTCAGCAACACCGCCTGCTTGTCCCAATTTCCTTCTCCAAACGCGCGAAACACGATGACGTATTCGCCGGCCTTGAGCGGACGCTCGCTTTTAAGTTGCCAGGTGCCGTTCGGATCGCCGTCGGCGACCATTTCCTCGCCGTTGATGTCGTCGAGGCGGCTGTCGACCTTCGGATCGAACGCATCGAGCTCGTAGACGTTGACCGAGATCTTTTCGATCTTGCCGAGGAACGATGGGAAAATGCCGCCGGCTTTCGCTTGCGCGCGCAGCTTGGTCGACGCCGGTTGCGCAAGTTGCCAGCAGACGTCCTGATCGTGCTTGATTGCATTGATGCGCTTGGCGGTCGCTTCGTCCGTGAGCGGCGCGGTTTTCTGCCCGTCGATGCTCAGGTCCATGCAGTGGCCGAGGCGATTGACGCACATCATTTCGCCTTGGGCCTGGTTGTGGGCGCAGCGTTCGGCCTGGGAGTGCGTGGCCTGGGGAGCTGCGGTCAGGAGGATCGTGGCCAGGGTTGGGAGGAGCATGTGTGGTTCCCCTTTGCGTTTGTGTTCGTCTGAAAGACTTTAACACCATCCCCACCCAACCCTCCCCTTGAAGGGGAGGGCCTTGGGTAGCGCCTAGCTGGAATGGTGCGAGAGCAAGGAGCTGGATTCCGGCTTTCGCCGGAATGACGGACAAAAAAAAAATGACGAGCTAAGAAAAAAATGCGCGCTTGTCAGAACAACACGCCGCCGGCGATCGGGCGCCACTCGTCGCCTTTCTTGCTTTCGAGGCGGAAGTTGCCGTCGCTCTTGCGGATCACGCAGCGGTAGGGACTGCCGTCGAGTTCCATCTGGTAGACCCAGCTTTTGTCGCTGTGGTCGGGCGTGACGTGGATGCGCTGGGCAATCGCGTGGTCGATGAACTGCGTGTCGCTGCGCGGTTTGATTTCTTTCTGCAGGAAGTACGTGCACTTTTTGTCGAGTTCGGCTGGCAGCTTTTGCATCTCGCCGTCCTTGGGGCGATAGCTGAGTTCCAGGCCGATCGAGCCGCAGGCGTGATTGGCCGGATTGCCGTCGTCGCAGATCTGGCAGGTGAACGTGCCGCCATCGGCGCCGGTGAACTGGAACAGGAA
>DATIEJ010000317.1:0-21046 GCA_035455825.1 Rhodanobacteraceae bacterium
GGAGCGGGGACAAAATCCGTTGCAGCGGGCTTTAGCCACACCTGCGCGGTGACGGTCGGTGGCGGCGTCCTGTGCTGGGGAGAAAACTCCCTCGGCGAACTGGGCAACAACGGCACGACGAGCAGTTTCGAGCCGGTTGCGGTTGCCGGGCTCGAAAGCGGCGTCGTGGCCGTGGCGGCAGGCAAGTTCTACAGCTGTGCGTTGACAATCACCGGTGCAGTGATGTGCTGGGGCGACAACAGCTTCGCCACGCTCGGCAACAACAGCCCGGCAACACCGTTCAGCGACACGCCGGTAGCGGTCGTCGATGCCGGTAACGTCCCGCTCAGCGGGGCGACAGCCATCACAGCGGGAGTCGGGCACGCCTGCGCACTGATCGGTGGCGGCGTGAAATGCTGGGGCATGAACTACTCCGGTCAACTCGGCAACCACGACTACAGCCTGCCACAGGCCTTTGCCGGAAGTGTCGTCGACGCGAGCAACGTTCCGATAACCGGGATCGCAGCGCTGGCCGCAGGCACGAACCATACTTGCGCCGTCACAGCGAGCGGCGGTGCGAAATGCTGGGGCGACAACTATCTCGGCACGCTCGGCAACAACGATGGTTCAGTGATCGCCAGCTCTGTTCCACTGACCGTGGTCGACGCGGGCAATGTTCCCGTAACTGGAATGGCTTCGATTGCCGCGGGTGTCAACTTCAACTGCGCAACGACGACCGCCCACGGCGTGAAGTGCTGGGGGAGCGGCGGCTCCGGACAACTGGGCATCGGCGCCTTTGCTGACAGCTCGACGCCGGCCGATGTCGTCGACAGCAGCTTGACGCCGATCACCGGCGTGAGCAGCGTCACGGCGGGCGCGGCCCACGCCTGCGCAACGACCCTGGCAACAGGCGCCGTCGAATGCTGGGGATACAACTTCTATGGCGAACTCGCCAATCCGTCGGACGGTTTGTCCAACGTGTCCAAGGCAGCGGTCGACGCAAACAATTCGCCAATCGCCGGTGCGGCGAATATTGCCGCCGGAAACGAGTACACATGCATCGTCACGACCGGCGGCGCGACGCAGTGCTGGGGTCGAAACGCCGATGGCCAGCTTGGCAACCGGACGGCCGACACCATCCCGGCCGCTGTCGTCGGACTGACTGGCAGTGCGGTTTCTATTACAGCCGGCGACTCGCACACGTGCGCGCGCACGCCGGCCGGCACCGTCAGGTGCTGGGGCAACAACACGTACGGCCAGCTCGGCAACAACGACAACGCCGGCGCAAACAAACCGACGCCGGTGACCGTCGTGGATGCCGCCAACCAGGCGGCACTTGGCTTGACGGACGTGGTCGCGGGGGCGGCACACACGTGCGCCCTGCTGCCGGGCGGAGGCGTTGCGTGCTGGGGCGCCAATGGCTTCGGTCAGTTGGGCAACAACGACAGCAGCGGCACCAGGAAGGTTACGCCGGTGGCCGTGGTCGATGCCGGCAACGTGCCGATTGCCGGCATCGCAACCGTCACGGCCGGTGCGTTCCACACCTGCGCGCTGACTTCCGCCGGACGGGTCCTGTGCTGGGGCGACAACAGCAACGGCCAGCTCGGCAACAACGATAGTTTACTTGTGAACAAATACACAGCGGCCAGCGTGGTCGACGGCTCGAACGCGCCGATCACCGGCGTGACGGCGATCGCGAGCGGCGGCTATTTCACCTGCGCGCTGTTCAGCGGCGGCGCGGTGAAATGCTGGGGCGACAATTTGAAGGCGCAGCTCGGCATCGGCACGACCGGCGGCCAGAGTCTCGTACCGGTTCCTGTCTCGACCCTGGGCAGCGGCGTAGCGGCGATCGCCGCCGGCTCGTTCCACGCCTGCGCGCTGATCGCGGGCGCGGCGAAGTGCTGGGGCTTCAACAGCAATGGCCAGCTCGGCGACAACTCGCAGAACACCAGTCCAACGCCGGTCCTGGCATCGGTCCCGGGCGGCGTGGCAAGAATTTCCGCCGGCCAGTTTCACACGTGCGCGGTTACCCCGGCCGGAGCGCTGAGTTGCTGGGGAGACAACAGCAAGGGTCAGCTCGGCATCGACACGATCGGCGGCGTCAGCCTGGTCCCTGGACAGGTCCATGGTCTCGGCAGCGGCATCGCCGCGGTTGCAACCGGAGGCTTGCATACCTGCGCACTGACGGTATCCGGCGCGATCACATGCTGGGGCAACAATAACGCCGGGCAGGTTGGCGACAATTCGACGACGATACGCGCGGCGCCCGTCGGCGTGCTGAACGGGCAAAGCATTGCGTTTGCGCCCCCGGCAAAAGCCACGCTCGGGATGTTGACACTCAGCGCCACCGCGACCAGCGGCCTGCCGGCGACCTTCGATACCTGGACGCCTTCGATTTGCACGGTCAGCGGCAACAAGCTCACGATCTCGGCGTATGGCTTGTGCGGCGTGCGCGCAGCCCAGGCCGGCAACGGCGGCACGATCGCCGCGGCGCCGAGCCAGTTGCGCCTGATCGTGGTCAGCAACGAAATTTTCGCGAACGGTTTCGAGTGACTGCGATACGCTGCCGTTCCATGATAGTTTCACTCATGGCGAAAGCCCGTGCAGTATTTCGACAGCCCTGGACGCAAGGCAGCCAGGGACGCCTGATGATCGGGAGTGTGCGATGAAGCGAGTGACGACGGTCGTGCGGATTCTGTGTGGCGCATTGATCCTGTGGATTGGTTTGTTCCCATCGGGGGCTTTCGCACAGCAGTACCAGTTCAATGCGCTGCTGTCGGCCGATGACGGCGCGGGGATCTCCGCCGGCGACAAGGTGACGCTGACGTTGACCGTCAGCAACGCCGGCCCGATCAGCGGAACGGGCTCTGCGCGCGTCACGATTCCGACCGTGTTCCAGTACGACGGCCAGTCCGGGTGCAGCAGTTCCACGGTGGCCGGCCCGGACGGCAACGAGTTCTATTTCGACTGGTACTACATTCCGGACAATTCCGATCTGCAGCTCGCTCCGGGCGCGTCGGTCCAGTGCAATATCCAGCTGACGTTGAAGACGCTGCCGGCAGGGCCGGTATCGGCGTTTGCCGCAATCCAGCCGACGACGTTCGATCCGAATCCGGGCAGCGCAAGCTACCAGTTCAATATCGTGCCTCCGCAGTCGGCCACGGACCTGATCGTCTCGGTCAGTGCAAACCCGACGACGCTCAGCCAGGGTCAGTCGACCACCGTGCACGTGAGCGCCGCCAACGCCGGCTCCCTGGCCGCGCCGAACACGGTCGTGGTCATCGCACTGCCGCCGCAGGTGCAGCTCGGATCGGCGACGTGCAACCTGACGAACGTCAATGGGCAGCAGAAATGGCTGTTGGGAACCTTCGCCCCATCGGCCTCGGCAGTCTGCGACGTGCAGCTGCTCGCCGTCGGCACGACTTCCCAGCCGGTATCGGTAGTCGCGACGATCCTTTCGGATCTGTCCGATCCGAATACATTGAACAATTCCTCCGGCGTGCCACTGACGATCACCGCCGCCGCACAGGTCGACCTGGCGGTCGCCCTGACCGCAAACGGCAGTCAACAGACCTATGCGGCAAACGACCCCGTGTCCCTGACGCTCTCGGTGTCGCTGGTTACCGGCCAGGCGCCGACCGGCGTCGAGGCCAGTTTCCTGCTTCCGGCGCAAGGCCTGCTGAACAACCTGAAGGCATCGTGCGGATCGATCGGCCCGACGGCGACGAGCTTCACCTGGACCGTGGCGAATCTGGTCAAGGGTACGCCGCAGAACTGCACGATCACCGGCAACGTGGCTTCCGTCGCCACGCCAGTCGCGATCTCGGCGAGCGTGACCGGCGCGCAGACCGATCCGGCCTTGGGCAACAACACGGCAAGCGTCGTGCTGCAGACCTATGCGGCGCCGGACGCGCTGATCGACGTGCCGACGACGAAGAATTCGACGAATACGGCGCTGTCCGGGAACGGCAAGTCCGCCTTGTTCGAATCGCGGCAAACGGATCTTGCCGGCAACAACATTAACCCGAACGGCCAGGACATCTTTCGCGTGGCCAATGGCCAGATCGTGCGCGAGAACATCGACGCGTCCGGCAAGCAGATGGTCGGCACGTCGAGCCTGCCGGCGTTTTCGGCGAACGGCCAGGCCGTCGTTTTCCAGTACGCCGCTTCGCTGCCCAGCGCATCGCCGAATGCGACGACGCAGGGCACGCACGAGCCCAGCGGGGCCAGCGACCAGGTCGGCATCATGATGGGCGGCCCGCCCGGGCAGCCGAAACACCAGCTCGACACCGGGATCGGCGGCGCTGCCCCGAACGGCACGAGCGGCGCGGCGAGCGTATCCGCCGACGGCCACAAAGCCGTGTTCTGCTCCACCTCCACCAACCTCGTCGCCGGCGACACGAACAATGCACAGGACGTATTCCTGGTCGATCCGTTGAATCCCGCGCAACCGACGCAACGAGTCAGCGTCGACAGCAACGGCGCGCAACTGCCCGGTGGCGGCTGTGAACCAAAGATCTCCGAAGATGGCACCAAGGTCGTGTTTTCGACATCGGCGCCGAATCTGTACGGCACGGCCGCGCTCCAGGTCGTGCGCAAGAACCTGGTGAGTGGAAAGCTCGAGCTGATTTCGGCGGCTGCGGGCAATCCGGCGCAGGGCGCGAATGCCAACAGCTCGCAGCCCGCGGTCAACTTGAACGGCAGCACGATCGCGTTCGTGTCGAAGGCAACGGACCTCGACAATCGCGGCGCCGTGGCTGCCGCTGGCCAGGTGTTCGCGTCGGTCGCGGGCAGCGGCGGCGATGGCCAGGCACGCACGACGACGCGGGCGCAACCGGCCGGCGCGCCGGCGCTGAACGGGGCGTCGCAGAATCCGGCCGTCACCTGCGACGGATCGACCGTCGTGTTCCAGTCGAGCGCAAGCAACCTTCCGGGCGCCGTGCCGGGCCAGCAAGGCATGTTCGTCTACGCGCCGAACAGTTCGGAGGTGAAGGCAGCCGGCAATCCGGGCGCGGTCAGCAACACGAATCCGAGCGCGTCGTGCGACGGCAACGCGCTGGGTTTCGACAGCAACCAGCCGCAGCCGAACAGCAATTCGACGAACACCAATGTGTTCGCGCAGGCCACGCCGACGCTGACCCTGGACGGCAGCTACAGCGGCCAGTGGGATGATCCGACCCAGGTGCCGAGCGGGCCGGGACACGGGCTGGTCCTCGACGTGATCACGGACGGCAGCGGCGTTCCGCGCAACCTGGTGATGACGTGGTTCGCGTTCCAGGGCACCAAGCCGACCTGGGTGCAGGGCATCAGCTCGCCACCGCAGGTGGGCACCGGTGTGGACGCCGGCTTCCTGATCGTCAACTTTCCGCAAGTGGTGATCGCGCAGGGCAAGTCGTTCCCGCTCGGCGAGCCCGCCCGCACGTTCCAGAACTGGGGAACGGTCACGTTGAAGTTCGCCAGCAACAACACCGGCGCCATGTTCTGGAACAGCACCGTTGCCGGTTTCAATTCCGGGTCGATGCAATTAAGCCATTTCGCATATACGGATTTGCCGACCGCCGATCCGCCCAACGCGAAGGTGCGCGCGTGCTATGCCGGCAACTGGTACAGCCCCGGCGAGGTCGGCCACGGGTTCGAGTTGAACATCACGACCCAGGGCGCGACGCGCCTGCTCGTGGCCGACTGGTTCGCCTTCGATCCATCGGGCAAGCCGGTGTGGCTGGCCGGAACCGGAGTGATCGGCAGCGGCAACACGGTCGACGCGACGCTGTACCTGATCAGCGGCGCCGGCGCGCAATTCCCACCGCTGTTCGACCACACGAAGCTGAATTATCTGCCCGCGTGGGGAACGGCAACGTTCACGTTCACCGATTCATTGCACGCGCACGTCGCATGGAATTCGCCGGTCGCGGGCTATGGCTCCGGTCAGCGCGATCTGGCGCCGGTGTTCGGGCTTGTCGGGAGGCAGTGCGACTAGGGGCGAGGGGCGAGGGGCGAGGGTAAAAGCAAAGAGAGTGCTGCACTCACTCGCTTCTCGCCCCTCGTCCCTCGAACAGCCGTCCGCAGGACGGCTGTTCGCTCAGAATCTCCAGACCGCTGACAGCGAATAGGTATCCGTCAGGTCGGAGAAGTCGGCGCCGAAGTCGATCTGGAACTGCTTGAACGCCATGCCGGCGCCGATCGCGCCGTGGGTCTGCGATCCCTTGCTGACGCCGAAGATCACGGCGACTGCCGCGACCGCCGGATTGGTAATCAGGTCCGGGTCGGTGATCGGCTGTCCGCGGTATTCGATCGAGTGGCGCGGATCGTGCCAAACGCCTGCGCGCACGCTGATCGGATGCGACATCTGGGCAAAAGTATATTCGGCGCCGAGATGGAATTCCTCGCCGTTTGGAATGACGAGGCGTCCCAACGTGTCCGGACCGTAGCCGAACAGCGACTGCATGTTGTGCGTGACCTGCGAGTACATCACTTCGTCGAAATCGAAATTCACGCGCCACGAATCGTTCGGGTGCCAGCTCAGGCCGACGGCATACACGTCGGGGATCTTGAATCCGACCTTGCTCAGGTTGGCTACCTGCTGCGGCGGCGTCACCGGCGTCGCCGTGAACGAGCCCTGGTCGTTCGCGACCGGCTGGGCGACGATGGCCGACTGCGCCTGATAGTCGAATCTGGGCCCCATGCGATAGGCCAGACCGACGCTGAACTGCTCGGTCAACGAAAAACGCGCGCCGAGATTGAGCCCGACGTCGTTGTCGCTGCCTTTTTGTTGCTGCAGGTTGAGGACTTCACCCGGGTTGGAGAAGAACTGCGTGTCACTGAAGCGGCCGACGACCGAGTCGATGTCGAACTTGTAGTAGTTCAGTCCCGCACCGAGCGACACGCCATCGTTGACCTTCAGCGCAACGCTGAATCCATAGTCGATAACCTTGACCGACTGGTTTCCGGCGATCGGAAACACATCGAACGTTCCCAGGTCGCCAAAATCGATCGTTTCCGGCTCGAGGCTGCCTTCAAACGTGTTTTCGTAGCGGATCACCTCATCGCGGAACAGCGCGAACGCCCAGCGCTCGTGCGGGTATACGATCGAAAGGAACGACATGTTGTCGAGCGAGTTGCTCGCGGTCGACGCATGCAGCGCCTCGGTGTCGAACGGGTCGATCGGCGTCGAGCCGCCGTTGACGAACGGCACGCTGTATTTGGTGTGGCGGCCCTCGATCGAAATCTCGGTTTCGGACAGCTGCGTCAGGCCGGCCGGATTGGTGTAGGCCGCCGTCGAATCGTCCGACAGCCCGAGGAAAGCGCCGCCCATGCCCAGGCTGCGCGCGCCGGGGTTGGCCAGGTTGAACGGAATGACGCTGTTGACGTCGCTGTCGGTGACCGCGGAAACGTTCTGGCTCAGCCCCACCAAGCCCATGCAGATCGCAATCGACAATTTGCTTTTCATATCGCCTGTCTCCCGTCACAGTCGCAAGGTTCCGGACGAACCATTGCGCCGGATATTAACACCGAATTAACTGTGCGGCAGGCCGCGCAGCCCCGTACAGACGTCTGGTTGCGCGCCTTCGGGAAGCCGGAGTCCGGACTTTTGACGGGCGACATTGTCTGCCTGCGATCCCTAACGCAAATGCGCGCCGCCAACCATCGTGTTCCGTGCTGAAATGCAGCCGCCGGATTGGCGTCGGGCCCGGGAGCGGTTTCCGGCGCTGGCGGCGCGACGCGCCTATAATGTGTCGTCGCAACTCTCGGGGAGAAGGAAATGGGTGGGCTGTTCGCGTTCGTGCTCGTGGTCGTTGCGGTCTTCTTCGTCCTCAAGACCGTGCGCGTCGTGCCGCAGGGTTACGAGTGGACCAAGGAAACGTTCGGCCGCTACACCGCCACGATGGAGCCGGGCCTGCACATCCTCGTGCCGATCTACCATGCGGTCGGGCACAAGATGAACATGATGGAGCAGGTCGTCGACGTGCCGTCGCAGGACGTGATCACGAAGGACAACGCGGTCGTGCGCGTGGATGGCGTCGTGTTCTACCAGGTACTCGACGCCGCCAAGGCGGCCTATGAAGTGTCGAACCTGAATCAGGCGATCCTGAACCTGATCATGACGAACATCCGCACGGTGCTCGGTTCGATGGACCTGGACGAGTCGCTGTCCAAGCGCGACGACATCAACGCGCGCCTGCTGCGCGTCGTCGACGAGGCCACGCATCCGTGGGGCCTGAAATGCAACCGCATCGAGATCAAGGATATCCAGCCGCCGCGCGACCTGATCGATTCGATGGCGCGGCAGATGAAGGCCGAGCGCGAGAAGCGCGCGAACATCCTCGACGCCGAGGGCTTCCGCCAGGCGGCGATCCTGAAGGCCGAGGGCGAGAAGCAGGCCGCGATCCTGGCCGCCGAAGGCCAGCGCGAGGCCGCGTATCGCGCCGCCGAGGCGCGCGAGCGTTCAGCGCAGGCCGAAGCCAAGGCGGTCGAGTTCGTATCGCAGGCAATCCGCGCCGGCGACATCAATGCGGTCAACTATTTTGTCGCGACCAAGTATGTCGAAGCGCTCAAGGCAATGGTCGGCGCGCCGAACCAGAAGATCATGCTGCTGCCGATGGAGGCGACCGGCATACTCGGCTCGCTGGCCGGAATCGCCGAGCTGGCGAAGTCGAGCTTGCTCGACCAGCAGGCAAGGGCGCCAGTGGAGAATGCGACTTAGTGGACTGTTGCGATTGATCGGGCAGCGAACTGATACCGCTGGGCACGGAGCGCCCCCATCTGCCTGACTCGCGCCGTCCTGGCGCTCGCCCTTCGGGCCAGCTACGCTGTTCGCAGGCGCTCCGGCGCCTGCAGTCGGCACCTTCCCCCGCTTCGCAGGGGAAGGAAAAGCGCAGAGCGACAAGCAAGAATCCTTCCCCCGCTTGCGGGGGAAGGTGGCGGCAGCCGGAAGGGGGCAAGTCTCGCGAGAGACATCGTGATGAAGACAAACGATACTTTGTGGAAACCTGAATTATGTTCACGAATCTGACAATCCACTACGGCTGGTGGCTGCTGGCGCTCGTGCTGGTCGGCGCCGAGTTGATGGTGCCGGGATTCTTCATGCTCTGGATCGGCATCGCCGCCGCCGCGGTCGGGCTGGTCCTGCTGTTCACGCCCCCGCTGTCGTTCGAAGTGCAGGCGATCCTGTTCGCCGCGCTGGCCGTGGTCAGCTGCTACGTCTACTGGAAATTCATTCGCCGCGCGATCGACGAGCCGTCCGACCTGCCGTTGCTGAACCGGCGCGGTGAGCAACTGGTCGGCCGCCGCTTCGAACTGGCCACGGCGATCGTCAACGGCCAGGGCAAGGCGCGCGTCGGCGATTCACTCTGGCTGGTCCAGGGACCGGAGTTGCCGGCCGGCGCGACGATCGAAGTCGTTGCCGTCGACGGCTCCACGCTGCAGGTCAGAGCGGCCGCCTAGCCATTCGAGAAACTTCCGGCAGCGGAATCACCGGGCCGAACCGACGATTTGCGCAAAGCGCGAGCGCTCCTCGTGATCCATGTCCGAAACGATCACCGCTGACTGGTCGCCGAGCCGCACCGGCGTCAGTGCGTAACCGCGCTGCTCGGCCGCCTCGGCCGTCAGCGCCGATCCGGCGCGCGGCGCGACGAAGACGTCGATGAGATGCTGGCCGTGACGATAGACGAGCACGGCGACGCGCTCGTCGCCGACATAGTCCAGACGGCCGCCGACGAGCGCAAAGCCCTGCTCGGCGAAGTCGCGCACCAGCGGTGATTCGGCGACCTTGCCGGCAAACCACGGTTTGACCGTATGCCGGTCGCTCGAGACGACGTCGACCGGCGTGGCCGCGGCGAGCGCGCGCCAATGACTCGCGAACAGGTCGCGCGCGACCTGCGTCTGCACGGCCGCCGGGCCTGGTCCGGAATTCCACAAGTGAACCGATACGCCGCCGGCGCCGAACGCGAGCACGCAGGCTGCCGCCAGGCGCGACCATGGCGGCATCGCCCAGCGCCTTGCGGAGCGCGGCGGCGGTGCAGCGGCCGATCGGATCGCACCCGATCGACTCGCACCCGATCCAGTCGCGTCCGATCCAATCGCGCCCGATCCAATCGCGTCCGATCCAATCACGCCCGATCCAATCGCGTCCGATCCAATCACGCCCGTCGCGGCGGCGCGAATCCGCTCGCGCAGTTCCGCTGGCGCCGTGTGGCGCAGTGACTTGTCGCGCAGCGCCTGGCGCAGGTCGCCAAGACGGGTCAATGCGGCAGCACATTCGACACACGTGTCGACGTGCGCTTCGAGCTCGCGCGCGTCGGCGCGGTCGAGTTCGTCGTCGAGATACGGTTCGAGCAGGGCGAGTGCGGTCTTACAGTCCATGCGTGGTCTCCTGCATGTCGGCGGCGAGCGTGCGCTGCAACAGCGCCCGGCCGCGCGCGAGCCGCGACATTACGGTGCCGATCGGCACCTGCAGCACGTCGGCGATCTCGCGGTACGACAGATCCTCTATTTCGCGCAGCACCAGCGTCTCGCGAAATTCGACCGGCAGTGCGCGCAGATGCGCAGCGATGCGCGCGCCGGATTGGGCCGCGGCGGCGCGATCCTCGACTTCGTTGTCGGCGCTGCGAGGCAGCGCTGCCGCGACGCTCGGTGCGTCGATGCTCTGCATCTGAGCGTCGCGCTTGCGCGAGGACAACCTTGCCAGGCAGCAGTTGCGCACGATCGCCAGCCACCAGGCGCGCGCATCGCCTCCGGCATAGGTATGCGCCGAGCGCGCCGCGCGCACGTAAGCGTCGTGCACCGCGTCGGCGGCATCCTGCTCGTTGCCGAGCAGCCAGCGGCCAAGGTTGTACGCGGCGTCGAGATGGCGCTGCGCCAGCTCGCCGACCCATGCGCTGGCGATGGCGTGACTCATCGGCGCTCTGCGATTGCAAATATCAGCGGGCGAGCGATCATTTGCGCACGTGCACGATGCCGGTCATGAATGGATGCAGGGTACAAAAGTAGCTGAAATCTCCCTCGCTGGCGAACGTGTACTCGTAGCGGTCGTCGGTGTCCATCGCTTTCGACAAAAACGTCTTGTCCGCCGCGCTTATCGTGTGCGGGGTTTCGTCCCGATTTGTCCAGATGACCTTCGTGCCCGGTGCAACCGTGATCTCCTTCGGCGCAAACGCGAACCTGGTGATTTCGATTGACGGCGTTTCGACTGCACCAGCGATGCTCGATAGCGTCGCCAGCATGAAGGTCAGCAGGCCGGTCAGGCCGGTATAGGCGGTGGCTGTGCGGTCTCGAAGAGTCGGCATTGCGGATTTCATCGGGGCAGGTCTCATGGGGCGGATCTCATCAGGGTCTCACGGGGGCAGGTCTCATCAGGCGTGATCGATCGGCGTGTCGACGAGTGCAAGCTCATGCCTGCCGCGAACGACGGTCAGCTGGCGCGTGCCGATCAGCTTGCCGAGTTCGCCGGCCGGCACCTTGACCGGACCGGGTTCGCCGATGCCTTCCTGGCCGGGCGTCGGCAGCGGGTAGGCCAGCGACATCGCCGTGTGCAGCGCGATGTTTCCTTCGACCTTCTGCAGCACCTGATGGATATGTCCGTTGAGCACGGTCACCGAGCCATAGGGTTTGAGCAGCGCGAGCGCCTGGCCGGCATCCGCCGTGCCCCAGCCCCACTGCGCATAGACGGTCCACATCGGAATGTGCGCGAGCACGACGATCGGCGTGGAATGCGAGACGCGCGCGAGGTCCTGCTTGAGCCACGCGATCTGCTCGTCGCCGAGCGAGGTCATCGTGCCCAGCTTGAAGTTCAGCACGTTCGACAAACCGATGAAGTGCACGCCGCCGTGGTCGAAGCTGTACCACGCGCGATTCTTCCCGTCGTGGTCGAAGTTCTTCAGGTAGCCGGCGAGGCCGTCGTCGAGCGCATCGTGCTCGCCGGGCACGGTGTGCACGCGGTCGACGTGCAGCTCTTGCAGCAACTCCTTCGCCTGGCCGAACTCCTCGGGCTTGGACAGGTGGCTGATGTCGCCGGTGTGCAAGACCAGCGCCGGCTTCCGCGCCAGCGCGTTGATGTCGGCGGTCGCGCGGCGCAGGCAGCCGACGACATCCGGATTGGCTTCCTTGTGGAAACCGATGTGCGTGTCGCTGATCTGCGCGAACGTGAACGCCTGCGCTGAGCCCGGCGCAAGCTTGCCGCCGCTGGTCGCGCCGAGCGCGCGCGGCACGCCGCCGACCATCGTCCAGACGACGGCGGCGCCGCTCCAGGCGGCCAGGCAGTTCATGGCCTTGCGCCGGGTCGGATCGGCGGGGGAATCGGGCGTGTTGTCGTTGCGTTCGGTCATGGCGGCTCCTGGAATGGGTGTTGCGTCAGTCCAGATCGCCGGGGGCGAGGTTTTATTCCCGCCGCCGCCGAAGATCAAAAGATTCACCACGAAGGCACGAAGGGCACGAAGGGCACGAAGAAGTGCAGCAACGGACTCTTCGCGTTCCTTCGTGTCCTTCGTGCCTTCGTGGTGGTCTTTTTGCTCTCGCTTCACCGATCGGCGCTCCAGCGGCGGGCTTCCGAATCATCTACAATGCGCGCCCCACTCCCGTTTGCTGAACCTGGCCCATGACGCAGAAGACCATCCTCAACGCCACGCATCGCGCGCTCGGTGCGAAGATGGTGGATTTCGGCGGGTGGGACATGCCGCTGAACTACGGCTCGCAGATCGACGAACACCATATCGTGCGGCGTGACGCCGGCATGTTCGATGTCTCGCACATGACCGTCGTCGACCTGCACGGCGCGAACACGCGCGCGTTCCTGCGCCACCTGCTCGCCAACAGCGTCGCCAAGCTGAAGGTCCCGGGCAAGGCGCTGTACTCGTGCATGCTGAACGAGCAGGGCGGCGTCATCGACGACCTGATCGTCTATTTCCTCAGCGAGGATTTCTTCCGCGTCGTCGTCAATGCGTCGACGCGCGACAAGGATCTGGCCTGGATCGAAAAGCAGGCGCAGGCTTTTGGCGTCAACGTCACCGAACGCGCCGATCTGGCGATGATCGCGGTGCAGGGACCGAACGCGCGCTCCAAGGTGCAGTCGCTGCTGACGCCTGCCACGCGCGAGAAAGCGCAGAAGATCGGCAAGTTCGTCGCGGCAGAAGGCGATGGCTTGTTCATCGCGCGCACCGGTTACACCGGCGAGGATGGCTACGAGATCATCGTGCCTGAAGCGCAAGCCGTGGACTTGTGGAACCGCTTGATCGCGGCCGGGGTCGCGCCGGCCGGTCTCGGCGCACGCGACACGCTGCGCCTCGAGGCCGGCATGAACCTGTACGGCCAGGACATGGACGAGTCGATTACACCGTGGGAATCCGGACTGGCCTGGACCGTCACGCTGGACGACGGCCGTGACTTCATCGGCCGCGCCGCGCTCGAGAAGCAGCAAGCCGATGGCATCAAGCGCGTCATGGCCGGGCTGGTCATGGACGACAAGGGCGTCCTGCGCCACGGCCAGCGCGTCGTCACCGCGCACGGCGACGGCGAGATCCTGTCCGGCACGTTTTCGCCGACCTTGGCCAAGGCGATCGCGTTTGCGCGAGTACCGGCCGGCGCCGGCGACAGTGCGCAGGTCGACATTCGCGGCAGGCTCGTGCCGGTGCGCATCGTCAAGTATCCGTTCGTGCGGGATGGTCGAAGCCAGATCGACATGCCATGACCGGCAGGTCGGTCCGGCCGAGGGTGAGGCACGAATGCCGATCGGGCGTGCGCCGCATGGATGGGTCCCTTGCGGCGACGCGTGTGATGCAATCGACCGAATCGACGACCTGCGCTTGGTTTGATCGAAGTCCCGTGTAAAATTAACCCGCCTGCGATTGGGCGCGACAGGAAACGGCCATGAATGAAATCCCCGGCGATCTGAAATTCCTCAAGTCCCATGAGTGGGCGCGGGTCGAGGACAACGGCACCGTGACGGTCGGGATTTCCGATCACGCTCAGGGCCTGCTCGGCGATCTGGTCTATGTCGAGTTGCCGAGCGTCGGCGACAAGGTTCAGGCCGGCAACGCCTGCGCCGTCGTCGAATCGGTCAAGGCCGCCTCCGACGTTTACGCGCCGGTATCCGGCGAGGTCGTCGCCGTCAACAGCGCGCTCGGCGACAAGCCCGAGACGATCAACGAAGACGCGTATGGCGAAGGCTGGATTTTCGTCGTCAAGCCCTCCAACCTCGCCGAAGAAAACGAAGAACTGCTCGACCCCGACGCATACGCCGAGGCGATCGAGAGCGAGGAGCACTGAGGAGAGCAGGGGCGAGGGACGAGCGGCGAGCAAGCAAGCGCTTGTACCTCTGAAGCCCCGTCGTTCGTCCCTTGCGTCGTGCCTTACGTCGTGCATCCCATTCGCGATTTGCTGCTTTTTCCGCCTTTGCCTTTCCCTCGCCCTTCGCCCCTCGTCCCTCGCCCCTGATTCCCATGCCCTTCATCCCCCATTCCGAAGCCGACGTTCGCGCGATGCTCAAGACGATCGGTGTGCAGCGCATCGACGACTTGTTCGACGAGATTCCGCGGGCCCTGTTGATCGACGAGTTGCGCAACGTGCCGCCGGGCCTGAACGAGATGGACGTGACGCGGCTGCTGAAGGAGCGCGCGGCGCAGGATGGCACGCCGTTGAACTTCGCCGGCGCCGGGGCCTATGAGCACCACATTCCGGCGGCGGTCTGGGCGATCGTTTCGCGCGGAGAATTCTATTCGGCCTACACGCCGTACCAGGCCGAGGCGAGCCAGGGCACGCTGCAGCTGATCTACGAATACCAGACCATGATGACGCGGCTGACCGGCATGGATGTCAGCAACGCCTCGCTGTACGACGGCGCGACGGCGCTGGCCGAAGCCGTGCTGATGGCCGAGCGCTGCATGAAGAAAGGCCCGCGCCGCGTGCTCGTGCCGAAGTCCGTTCATCCGGCCTATCGCAAGACGCTGCACACGATCGTCGCGCTGCAGAACATCGAGGTCGTCGAATTCGATTTTTGCCGCGAAGGCGCGTTCGGCGGCGGCGTCGCACCGGACTGGCTGGCGCAGCAGGACTTCGGCGCGTTCACGGCGCTGGTGATTCCGCAGCCGAACTTTTTCGGCGTGCTCGAGGACGTCGACGCCCTGACCGACTGGGCGCACGCGCGCGGCGCGCTCGTGATCGGCATCGTCAATCCGGTATCGCTCGCGCTGCTCACTCCGCCCGGTCAGTGGGGTGCGACCGGCGCCGATATCGTCTGCGGCGACGGCCAGCCGCTCGGCGTGCCGCTGTCGTCCGGCGGTCCGTACTTCGGCATCCTGGCCTGCAAGCAGGAATTCGTCCGCCAGATGCCCGGACGCATCGTCGGGCGCACGACCGACCTGGACGGCAAGGAAGGATTCGCCCTGACGCTGCAGGCGCGCGAGCAGCATATCCGCCGCGCGAAGGCCACCTCGAACATCTGCACGAACCAGGGCCTGCTGGTCACGGCGTCGACGATCACGATGGCGATGCTCGGTCCCGAAGGCGTGCGCCGCGTCGCCGCCACGTCGATGGCGAACACGCGCAAGCTGCGCGACCGGCTGAGCCGGATCGAGGGAGTGGCGCCGCTGTTCTCCCGGCCGTTCTTCCACGAGGTTGCGATCAACCTGCCGCGCCCGGCGCACGACATCGTCGAGCTGCTCGCGAAAGAAAATATCGTCGCCGGATTCGCGCTCGGCGAGGAATATCCGCAATACGAAAACGCGTTGCTGGTATGCGCGACGGAAACAAAAAACGACGCCGATCTGGAACGCTTCGCGCAATCCCTGACGGCCGCGCTGCACTGAAATCCGGTTCGCGCGCGGCGCCGAGCGGCCCGCGCATTTCTCGCAAATCTTCGCAAAATCTTCGCAAAACGCTCCGATCCGGGGTGTCGGCGAAAATTTTTTTTTGAGGGTCGGAGGCGCCTCCGCGACGCCGGGCACGGGGTTGCCGGGCTCTGTATAGAATGATTACTTTGCTTCAATGTGGCTTTGTGTAAAGAAAAACCGGCGCCTGTCGGTTTGTCGCCGGCGTCCGCGGAGCGAAATCCCCGGATCGTCTGAAACCCGCATAAATAAAGGCTTTCGGCGTGGTGCAATGTACACAATCACGCAAACGGGACATTTGCAACGGATTCGTTTCCAGGCGTCTGGATGTCCATGAATCAAACCGTTCGCCGCGTCTGCGCGCGCCGTCGCTGCCGCCTCCAGGCGGCTGGTCGCGCCGCCGCGACGCTCCGTCGGCCGGCTCGGCATAGCACAAATCGGTTGACATAAAAACTCGGTCGGAATAATTTTTTGTCCCGGCGTCACACGCGCGTAACGGAATCCATGACGGCGACGAAGTTTGTAAAACCATACATCGAGCACGGCCACAAGGCCGAAGCGGTGAAAAAAGTGACGGTCTCCGTACCGCTTCACGTCCTCAAACTTCTCTCTGATGAACGCACGCGCCGCCAGGTCAACAATCTCAGGCATGCCACGAACAGCGATCTGCTGTGCGAAGCATTCCTGCACGCTTTTACTGGGCAATCACTACCAACTGACGAGGAGCTAAGACGCGATATGGCTATGAAGAAAGCTGCAAAGAAACCCGCTAAGAAAGCTGCGAAGAAGACTGTGAAGGCCAAAGCGGCCAAGAAGACTGCACGCAAGACTGCAAAGAAGAAGTAGTAGTCTGTAGTCAGAAACACCTGCAATAAACTGCAACACGAATGCAAGCGGCCCGAACGGGCCTGGTACACCGGCCGCGGAGTTGGCGGCAGGTAGAACACAACAACAATGTAGTCGCTGAACCTTACCTCTCCCCGTGACTTGCCCAGCACGGGGAGAGGCTCTAACCCGAAGCACCCCTCCGAGCACCCTGCGCTCGACTCCCGTGAACTTCATCCTTGCGCTCGCGATTGCCGTCACCGGTCTCGCAACCGTGGCGCCTTGCGCGCACCTGACATAGCATTGCGCGACAATCGACGCTGCGCGTCGTAGCCAGGAAAGAAGCCATGCATTTTGTGAAGCGACTCGTAATCCTGCTGGCCGTGCTGATCGTGCTCGCGATCGGTGTCGCTTTCGTGCTGCCTGGCAGCGCGCACGTCGAACGGACGATCGTGATCGAGCGGCCGCCGTCGACGGTGTTCGCAATCGTCAACAGCTATCGACGCTTCAACGAGTGGTCGCCGTGGGTCGGCAAGGATCCGCAGGCGCACTACACGATCTCCGGACCGGTCGCCGGCGTCGGCGCGAAGCAGAGCTGGGTGGGTGATCCGCGGACGGTCGGCTCGGGTTCCCAGGAAATCGTCGAGAGCAAGGCGAACGAGTCGGTGACGACGGCGCTCGACTTCGGCAACATGGGCAAGGGCACGGCACGATTCCTGTTGTCTGCCGACGGCAAGGGCACGCGCGTGACGTGGACGCTCGACACGCAGGCCCCGCTCGCGCTCGATGGCCACCTGCTCTGGAACGCGACCGGCCGCTACATCGGTTTGTTCATGGACAAGATAGTCGGGCCCGACTACGAAGCCGGATTGGCCAAGCTCAAGACCCTGGTCGAGACGTTTCCCGACGTCGACATCGGCGGCGTGAGCGGCGAGGCCGTGACGCTCGCGCCGCGGCCGATCTATTTCGTCAGCGCCAGCAGCGGACCCGGCGCCGAGTCCGCCAAGGCCGTGCTGACCGAAGCGTACGCCAAACTCGGCAAGTACCTCGGCGACAACGGCCTGACGATGAAGGGCGCGCCGCTGACGATCACGACGAGTTACGACAAGAGCGGCTGGAAGTTCGACGCAGCGATCCCGGTCGATCGCAACAATGCAGCGACGCGCGACGACATCCAGTCCGGCGCGACGTACGGCGGCACGGCCGTCCAGTTCATCCACGTCGGCCCGTACGACAAGCTGAGCGAGACGATCACGAAGGCGGAGGCCTGGCTGAGCGTGCAAGGCTACAAGGTGACCGGTCGCCTGATCGAGGAGTACATCAGCGATCCCGGCAACACGCCGCCGGAACAGTTGCAGACCAGGGTGACGATCCCGGTCCAATAGGCGACTGTTCGCCGACACTGCCACCTGGCGCACAGCAGCCAGGCGGCGAGAGCGGGATGATTGCGCGCAGACATCGCCGAACCGGGTGCAGGGCGTCGTGAAAATCCGGGTACGAATCCTGCTGTTCGCCCTTGGCGCCGCACCGTCGCTCGCGTCGGCGGCGGCGACCGCGGTCAGTGTCGACTTCAATGCGCGCGGCCGGCCGGTCAGCCCGCTGATCTTCGGCGTGTCGTTCGGCAACGCGGCGCGCAATGCGCAAATCGGCTACACGCTCGAGCGCTGGGGCGGCAATTCCGTCACGCGCTACAACTGGCAGGCGGACATCCACAACACCGCCAGCGATTACTACTTCGAGAACGTTCGCGACTGCACGGCGCCAAGCTGCACCGGCACGCCGCCGGCCGGCAATTCGGCGGACAGGTTCATTGCTGCCGCGCGCGACGCCGGCGCGCAGGCACTGGTCACGATTCCGACGATCGGCTGGACGCCGCGCAGCGACAGCCCGCCGGAACATCCGTTCTTCGCCGGCTTTTCGACGACGAAGTACGGCGCGCAACTCGGAACCGACGCGCAGTGGGATCCGACTGCCGGCAACGGCACTTGCGGCTCCGGCAACAAGACCGGCTATTGCGTCGGCGGCCGGATCGTCGGCAACGATCCCGCCGACACGTCGAGCGTGACCGGACCGGCCGACGCGGCTGCCTGGATCGCCCACCTGCAGGCGGCGTTCGGCAGCGCGGCCTCGGGCGGCGTGAAGCTCTACGCGCTCGACAACGAGTTGATGCTGTGGAACTCGACGCATCGCGACGTGCATCCGTTGCCGGTGACGTTCGACGAAGCGTGGGCGAACACGCAGGCGTACGCGAGCGCGATCAAGCAGCAGGACTCCGAAGCCAGGGTCAGCGGCCCGGTGACGTGGGGCTACTGCGATCTGTTCGGTTCCGCCGCTGACAATTGCGCCGACGGCAACGATCGCGCGGCGCACGCCGGCATGCCGTTCGTCGCCTGGTACCTGCAACAGGTCTGCACGAACCCGCTGGCCGGCGGTAAGCGTCTCGTCGACTACCTCGATCTGCACTACTACCCGCAGAATCCGAACGGCGCCGCGACCGACATCGTCGGCAGCGCCGACGACGCGACGACCGCGGCCCGGCGCCTGCGATCGCTCAAGGAACTGTACGACCCGGCCTGGGTTTCGGAGTCGTGGTTCGCCGACCTCGGCGACTCCGACGCGAATCACTACAGCAAGCCGGGCTTGATTCCGCGCGTGCGCGCCTGGATCAATCAGTATTGTCCGGGCACGAAACTCGCGATCACCGAATACAACTGGGGCGGTGACGACACTGCCAGCGGTGCGGTCGCGCAGGCCGAAGCGCTGGCGATCTTTGCGCGCGAGGGAGTCGACGTCGCCGCGCGCTGGATTGCGCCCGGCACGGGTTCGAGAGTCGAACGCGCGTTCCAGCTTTTCCTGAACTACGACGGCTCCGGGCACGGCGTCGCCGGTGACAGCGTTGCGGCGGCCAGCGCCGATCGCGATCAGATCGGCGCTTATGCGTTCCGTCTCTATGCGCGGCGCAACATGGTTGTGCTGACCAACAAGGACACATCAGCGACGCACTCGGTCGCATTGACGTTCGCGCAGAGCCAGCACGGAACATGGACGCTATATGGCTTCGACCCGGCCAGTGGACTGCACTCGATTGGCAGCGGCAGCAATCCCGGCGCGGTGCTGACGCTCGACAACCTGCCGGCGCTGTCGGCGAGCCTGCTCGTACTGTCCGACGAAGACGGCCTTTTTCGTGACGGGTTCGACTAAATCTGCCGGTCGGCCCGGTTCATGCAAGTGATAACGGTTGCCACGGGTGAGCAAAAATGCGATACCTTTGTGGTAATCCGCGCAACAGCCGGATCAAGGGGCTGAATGCCTGCTGGCGTCGAAGAGATGCCGGCTGCTGGGGGCGCGGAAAACCCTATTCACTGCCGCGACGTCCCGACCATGTCTGCAAACCCCAATAGTTCCAATGCCGGTGGCTCCAGCCCCTTGGCCAAACTGATTCCGATTGCCGTCATCGCCATCGTCGTGGTGATCGGGTTGTACTTCTTCCTGTCCAGCGGATCGAAGGCGCCTGCGCCGGCCACCAAGACGGCCCAGACCGCGCCGGCTGCGGGGTCTCCGGCTGCCGGGGCACCGGGTGCCGCCGCCGAGGCGCCGCCGGTCGTGCCGGACCTGACGCCCGAGCAGTTGCTCAAGGAAGCCGGCGCGGCATTCCGCGAACAGCGCTTCGTCGCGCCGCCGGGCAACAACGCGCTCGAATATTATTTGAAGCTCCTGGAAAAGCAGCCGAACAACCAGACGGCGAAAGATGCGTTGCGCGAAATGTTTCCGTTTGCCACCGGCGCGGTCGAAACGACGATCAATGCCGGCGGCCTCGACGAGGCGACGCGCGTCATCAACCTGCTGTCGAAGGCTGACCCGAGCAACTACACGCTGACGATCCTGCGCAGCAAACTCGACGCGAAGAAGAAGCAGGTCGATCGCGATCAGGCAGTGGCGGCCGCTGCGGCAACTGCTGCCGCGACACGGCAAACCCAGCAGCAGGCCGCTGCCGCAGCACCCGCCGCGCCCGCGCCTGCCACCGCCGCCCCGGCGCCAGCAGCAGCGACCGCACCACCTCCGACGGAAACTGCCGCTGCGCCACCGCCGGCGCCACGGCCAGCCAACAACGCAACGGCAAGCGCCACGCCGGCGCCGGCACCTGCCGCTGCGGCGGCGGGCGGCGAGACACGCGCTGCAGAAGTCGTGAAAACCTCGCCACCGGACTATCCGCCCGACGCGGTGCGCAAGCACCAGGAAGGCTGGGTTGAAGTCGAGTTCACCGTCATGCCCGATGGCAGTGTTGCCAATGCGACAGTCGTCAACGCCAATCCGGCGCGCATATTCAACAGTGCCGCGCTGCGTGCGGTCGAACGCTGGACGTTCAAACCGCGCACCGACAACGGCACGCCGACCCAGGAGAAGATGCGGCGGCGCATCGAGTTCAA
>DATIEJ010000318.1:0-22031 GCA_035455825.1 Rhodanobacteraceae bacterium
CGAGGCGGCGCTGCTCCAGATCGATCGCGCGCACCAGCTCGACCCGTTGTCGGCGATCATCGATGACGTTCGCGCCATCATCCTGATGGCCTTGCATCGGGACGATCTGGCGACCGCGCAGCTCGAAGCCACCATCGCCGCCCATCCTGACTTTCGCGGCACGCGGTCGGTAGCGTGGATTCACTACGCGGGACTCGGGCGATTCGCGGATGCGGAAACGCAGATTCGCGCCTTTGCAAAGCTCGCCGGCTTCGATCCGGATGAATTTGCCAGGCTCGTGCGCGGCATGGCCGATCCTGCGCAGCGCGCGGTTGCGTTGCAGCAGTTCAAGTCTTACCTCGCGGCCAATCCTGGCGATGACGAGCCGCTGTTGGACGCCATCATGCTGGCCCTGTTAGGCGATCACGATGGCGCCGTCACGCGGATCGAGGCCTTTGTCGGCAATCCGGGCAACTTTTGGGGCGGCCTGCTCTGGATCCGATCCATCGATTCGCTGCGCGACGACCCGCGGTTCATCGCAGCGCTGAAGAAAATGAACCTGCCGTATCCGACGGCCGCGGGGACCACGCGATGAGCCTGCTGCGCGAACTCAAGCGCCGCAACGTGATCCGCATGGCGGGGTTGTATCTCGTCGGCGCGTGGCTGGTCGTGCAGGTCGCCGGAACGCTGCTGCCGATATTCCACACCCCGGACTGGGTCCTGCAGGCATTGGTGATGCTCGTTGCGATCGGTTTCGTGCCGGCGCTGGTGTTCGCCTGGGTCTTCGAGCTCACGCCGCAGGGCCTGAAGCGCGACGAAGAGGTGAAGCCCGAAGAGTCGATCGCGCCGCAGACCGCGCGGCGCATGGATCGCATGATCATCGCCGTTCTGGCTGTTGCGCTTGCGTACTTCGGTTTCGACAAATTCATGCTGGCGCCGCGGCGTGAAGCAGCGGCGGTGGCCGCGGCGACGCAGGTGAAAGCCCCGAAAGTCGAATCGGCTGAGGCGCCAGTTGCCGCGGGCGTTAGTCCCAAGTCCGTTGCCGTGCTGCCGTTCGTCAACATGAGCGGCGATCCGAAGAACGAATTCTTCAGCGACGGCATCACCGAGGAAATCCTCAACGCGCTCGCGCAGATCGCCGACCTCAAAGTGGCCGCTCGCACGTCGGCGTTCGCGTTCAAGGGCAAGGACCTTGACCTGCGCCATGTCGGGGAAGTGCTCGCAGTCGCCCACGTGCTGGAGGGGAGCGTGCAGCGCAATGGAGACGACGTGCGCATCACCGCGCAGCTGATCGATACGCGCACCGGCTTTCACTTGTGGTCGGAGAAGTACGACCGCAAGCTGACCAACATCTTCGCGGTCGAGGACGAGATCTCCAAGGCGATCGCCGACAAGCTGCAGCTGCAGTTGGCCGGTGCGCGCGCGCCTGGGACCGGCAACACCAGCGACGCGCAGGCGCACGAACTATACCTGCGTGGGCTGCCGTTGCTCGCCGCCCGCGGGCCGGGCTTGCGCGATGCAATCGCCGCGTTCCGGAGGGCGGTCGAACTCGATCCAAAATACGCACAGGCCTGGGGTGCGCTCGCCGAGGCCGAGCAGTTGCTGCCGTCCTATACGAACGGAGATCTCGAAGCCGGCATGACGCGCGCCGAAACGGCCGCGCAGCAGGCGCTAAGCATCGATCCCGATACCGTTTCGGCGCTCGTCGCTGTGGCCAATGTCCATGCGCATCGCATGGATTGGGCGCGCAGCGACGCGACGTTTCGACGCGCCCTGGCGCTCGCTCCCGGGGACGTCGAAGGACTCAACCAGTATTCGCAATTCCTGTTTCTTGTCGGACAGCACGAGCTGGCGCTGCAACAGATCGATCGGGCGCGGCAACTCGACCCGTTGTCTGCCATCATCCAGGTGGTGCGTGCGACCATCCTGATGGCGTTGCATCGCGAGGCCGACGCCGTGGCCGGGCTCGAACCGGTGATGTCGGCTCACCCGGATTTCTATCCGGTCTGCATGACCGCAGCATTGCTCTACGTCGGCCTGCAGCGCTACAACGATGCTGAAGCACAATTGCGCACGGTCGCCCGGCATCTTGGCGTCGATGCAGATGCCAAAGTCCTGCTCGTGCGCGGGATCGCCGATCCTGCAGCGCGCGCCGCGGCGCTGGTCAGCCTGGACAGCGCGCCTGCCAACGCCGATCTGCGCTCCGATCCGATTGTCTACGGGGCATTTCTGGCCTGGCTCGGCGATCGCGAACACGCCCTCGATCAGCTGGAATTGTTCGCTGCGCGGCGAAACGCCTCTGCCGGCGGGTTGATCTGGACCCGTTCCTTCGATTCGATTCGCGGCGACCCAAGATTCGCATCGCTGCTCAAGAAGATGGACCTGCCGTTCACGCTGCGGACCGACGGAGCCGTGAACCCATGAACGACTTGTTGCAGCGCCTGCGCGAACGCAAACTCGTGCAGTGGGCGCTGGCCTACCTTGCCGGCGCGTGGGCGCTGCTGCAGGTGATCGGGCTGGTCGGACAGCAATTCGACTGGCCCTCGGCGATGCTGCGGGGAATCACGGTCGCGGCCGGCGTCGGTTTCTTCGTCGTGCTCGTGCTGGCCTGGTATCACGGCGAGCGCGGCGCGCAGCGTGTCAGCGCCACGGAACTCCTGATCGTCACTCTGTTGCTTGTGATCGGCGGCGGCCTGCTCTGGCACTTTGCGCCGCGCGCGCCCGAAACTGAAATGGCGCAAACAGGATCAGATTCCTCTTCCGGAAATCGCAGCGCAGCGCGATCCGTTGCGCGTCGGCCGGAAAAGGAAGCCGAGTTCGTTTCGGACAAGTCGATCGCGGTCCTGCCGTTCGCCAACCTGTCCGACGACAAGGCCAACGCCTACTTCGCCGACGGCATGCAGGACGAGATCCTGACCAAGCTGTCGAAGATCGGTGCGTTGCGCGTGATTTCGCGTACGTCGACGCTACGCTATGCGAGCGCGCCGGAGAACCTGGCCGAGATCGCGCGCCAGCTCGGTGTGGCGAACATCCTCGAGGGCAGCGTGCAGAAGTCCGGCAATGCCGTGCACATCAACGTGCAGTTGATCGGCGCGGCGAAGGACGAACACCTGTGGGCCGAAAGCTACAACCGCACGCTCGACGACATCTTCGGCGTGGAAGGCGAGGTCGCTCAGGCCATCGCCGATGCGCTGAAGGCGACTTTGACCGGCGCCGAGCAGCAGGCGGTTTCCGCCAAGGGCACGGCCAACCCCAGGGCCTACGAGGCCTATCTGCGCGGCCGCGCGACGGACAACGGCCAGTACACGTACGGCGGCGCGATCCGCGCGATCGACAACTATTTCGAAGCCGTGCGCGAGGACCCCCAATTCGCGCAGGCCTGGGCCGCGGCTGCCGTGGCGATGAGCAGTCTGTACCTGAACGGCGTCGACTCCGCGCGTTCCACGCCCGATGCCGTGCGTAACGCCGCCGCCACGGCGATGAGGTTGCAGCCGCAGCTCGCCGAGAGCCTGCTGGCGCAAGGCGCCTACCTGTACCGCGTCGTCCGCGACTACCCGGCGGCGCTCGACGCCTATCGGCACGCGCTGGCGCAGCAGCCCGGCGACATGGACATCATCGCCGAGTTGTTCTTCATCGAGCGGCGCATGGGGCGCTGGGCCGACGCGATCGCGCACTATCACGAAGCGATCAGTCGCGATCCGCACAACGTATCGGTTCGCGTCCAGGGCGCGTGCGAAATCTTCCTGCGCCTGCGCCGGTTCGACGAAACGCGCGAGTTGCTCGAGCAGGCACTGAAGATCGCGCCGGACGACACCGCGGCACCAGCATGCCTGGCGCAGGTCCAAACGCAGCTCGGGCGGCTCGATGCCGCGCAAACGTGGCTCGCGCGCATTCCGCAGGACAAGTTCGAGCCATACGAGGCGGAAGCACGCATGCGCCTGTTGACGCTGCGGCGCGACGAGGCGGCGCTCGCCCGCTTCATGCGCGCGGCCGAGTCGCGCGACGACGCGTCGCTCACCGGAGACGAAATCGAAGGTCTGGTCCGTCTGGCAATCGTCCAGCGCGCCAACGGCCACGCCGACCTGTCCCGCAAGACATTCGAGCGGCTCACCCGCGCGTTCGATTCGATTGCCGGCGGCATCGATCATGTGTCCGAAGTCGGTTCGCTGGCGCCGCTCGTCTATGCCGGGCTCGGCGACTGGAAGAAGGCGCTCGATGCCGCACAACACCAGGTCGCGATCAACGTCAGTGATGCCAATGAGATCGCGGTGGCGAAGATCACGCTCGCGCAGGTGCACGCGCTGAAGGGCGACCGCGATGCAGCGATCGCCCTGCTGCCGGAGCTGCTCGAGATGCCGAGCGGCGTGACGCCCGCCGTGCTGGCGCTCGATCCTTCGTGGGACCCAATTCGCGACGATCCGCGCTTCGTCGCGCTCACGAAACAGCCGCTCACGGAATACAAGGTGCCGCATGGCTGACCTGCTGCGGCGCCTTCGCGAACGCAAGCTGGTGCAATGGGCGCTGGCTTACGCGGCGGGCGCGTTCGCTTTGCTGCAAGGCCTCGACATCATCGCGCAACAATTCGGCTGGGCCGACGGCGTGCGGCGCGGCATCACGATCGCGCTCGTCATCGGTTTCTTCGTCACGCTGGTGCTGGCGTGGTACCACGGCGAGCGCGGCGCGCAGCGCGTCAGCAGCGTCGAGCTGGGCATCCTGACACTGCTGCTGGCGATCGGCGGCGCGATCCTGTGGCGGTTCGCCGCGGGAGGCGCCGAACAATCTGTCCCCGTTGCATCGAAGACCGCGTCAGCAGGCGCGCGCGAGGCGAATGCGTCGATTGCGCAAAAATCGATCGCCGTGCTGCCGTTCGAGAATCTGTCCGACGACAAGTCGAACGCCTTTTTTGCCGAAGGCATCCAGGACGAAATCCTCACGCGCCTGTCCCGAATCGCCGACCTGAAGGTCATCTCGCGCACGTCGACCGCGAAATACAAAAGCGCGCCCGATAACCTGCGCGAAATCGCGAACCAGCTCGGCGTTGCCAATATCCTCGAGGGCAGCGTGCAGAAATCCAACGATCAGGTGCGCGTGAACGTGCAGCTGATCAATGCGATGACCGACGCGCATTTGTGGGCGGACATCTACGACCGCAAGCTCACCGATATCTTCGTGGTCGAAAGCGATGTCGCCAAGACGATTGCCGATACGCTGCAGGCGAAGCTCAGCGGATCGGAACAGCGCGCGCTGTCGGCACGTCCGACCGAGAATGCCGAGGCTTATCAGCTTTATCTCAAAGGACGCTTCTTCTGGAACAAGCGAACCGCCGCCGATCTGCGCAAGTCGATCGGATTCTTCGACCAGGCGATCGCTCGCGACCCGAACTATGCCCTGGCGTATGCGGCTTTGGCGCAGGCGGACTTGCTGCTTCCGGGCTACGACGGCGGTCCGCCGAACGAGTGGTTTCCAAAAGCCGAGTCCGCAGCAAAGCATGCGCTGACGCTCGACGACAATTCGTCCGACGCGCACGCCGCGCTAGGCATGGTGAAACAACTCTATCAATTCGATACGCACGGAGCGATCGAGGAGTTCGAACGAGCGATCCGGTTGAATCCGAATGACGCGACCGCCCATCACTGGCTCGCGAACCATTCGTTTTCCACGCTGGGCCAGGTCGATCGCGAGATTGCCGGCATGAAGCGCGCGCTGGAGCTCGATCCGTTGTCCCTGATCATCAACAGCAATCTCGGACAAGCCTACGTTTACGCCCGCCGCTTCGACGATGCGATCGCGCAATTGCGCAAAACCGTGGAAATGGATGATGCCTTCTATCTGGCGCACTACCTGCTCGGCGAGTCGCTCGAACTGAGCGGGCAGACAGCCGAGGCCGATGTCGAGTATCGCCGGGCGGTAGCCCTGACCGATGATCTTTTAGCGAAGGCTTTGCTCGCTCATCTTTGTGCCACCACTGGACGCAAGGGCGAGGCCCAGGAAATCCTCCAGCAATTGCGTCGCGCGCAGGAGCAACGGTATGTGCACGGCTATGACCTCGCGCTCGTCGAACTCGGTCTGGGCAATCGCAACGAGGCGTTGAACGGGCTTGAAGAGGCTTACCGCAACCGCGACGGCTTCGACATGGCCTCGATCCGCATCGATCCAATGCTCGAGCCACTGCGTGGCGATCCGCGCTTCGAAGCGCTGGCCGAGAAGATCGTGCCGGCACGCGACTTCACACCAGTCAGGGCGGCTGAGAAATGAGCTCAAGCAATCTGCTCGCCGAACTCAAGCGCCGCAATGTCATCCGCATGGCGGGTTTGCAACTCGTCGGCGCGTGACTACTGACACCGGAACGTCGCCCGGAAGAAGCGTAGCGGAATCCTGGATCGCGTTGAGAATTTGACGCTGCCGCTGTCGAGCCGCAGCGTCTGACGGATGGCGCGTTCGCGGATGGTCCTGTGATGACCGGCTTCGGCTACGCTTCGCCCGGGCTACAGTGTGGGGCGTGATCCCCGGATTCCGCTGCGCTTCATCCGGGCTACGATGGCTACGGCATCACCGGGCGCGGCGCCGCGTTGCGCCCGCGCTCGAGGTCGGCCTTCGACTGGCGGCTGCCGCTCGACGCACCGCGGTAGTCTTCTTGCTCCTGGCGGTTTTCTTCGCCGTGACGCGCGATGCGGTTTTGCGTGCACGCTGACCGGCCACGACTCGCGCGACGTTCCGCTGCTTCCTGGAGTCCTGCTGCGTGAGCACGCGCGCCTTGCGGCGCAGGAACTGTTCTCCCATGGCCACCAACTCCTCGCTGCTGAACAGGTCGCCGAGCTCCGCGAAGATCTCGTTCTGTTCTTCGGAGATATGGTGTTCGAGCATCTCGCGGATCACTTTCGCGTGGGCGAGCCAAAGGTCGGTTCCTGCCTCCAGGCGCGAGATGCGCGCCAGAAGGTCGTCGACGGCACCGTGCTCGACGTAGCCTTCTTCGCCAGAGACATGGACGTCCTGCTTGGCACGCATCCGGATCAGTGCGTCGTAGACGACCTGTTCTTCGGCGCGGGAATGCGCCGTGAGGTTTTTCTTCAGCGTCTCGAGCAGTTTTGTCCGGGAACGCCCTTGCGCGCCGTCGACCAGCCCCGAAAGCAGATCCTTGACCTCGTCATGGTCCTTTTTCAGCAACGCGCGTATGTCGTCGTCGCCCATGGTCAAACGGGCTCCGGCTGATTTGATCGTGTTTGCGATGGTCATGGTCTGGCGCCTCTGCTTGTCGTGAACAACAGGCAGAGCAAGGCCCGTGCCGGACTGCTTTGCCCAACGCCGACACCATTGCCGGCCCGAGGGAGGCAGATACGCACTGCATCTTGCATGGCGTGCGCTCGGGAGCCGTGCGCCGTCGCCGACGATCCGGCGAGATACCGGAGCGCTGGCGCTCGCTGAGTGGAACCCCTGAGGTCGCGCCATGCGGTCCTCTTGCGGGCTCTCTCGCAAACACTCGAGACCTGCGGCTCCTGTAAGAAATGACGCTTCTGTTGAAGGCTCTCCGCGGCGACAAGGCGGTATCGACGACCGGCACACGTAATCGATTCATCAGGCGTGCTAACCTCCGCCACCTTTTTTCCCAGTTGCGCATTTCAGGGGTTCGCAATGATCAAATTATCGACAGGCTCATCGTGGGCCATGGGCCGCATGCTGCTCGCCATGCTTTCACTGCCGGGACTCGGCATGGCGGCCGATCACGACAATGACGACGCGGGCGCACGCCGCCAGGCGATGTACGAATGGTATACGGACGACTACAGCCATCACGGCGAGCCCGGCTTCACCAATCAGAAGCCGATGTACTTTCCGGCCGAGTACGAACGTTTCCTGAACGCAGCCGCGCAGCGAGAGCGCCAGCGCTACGCCCGATTGCTGCCCGGCGGTGGTGCGTCGAAGTCGATGATCAATTCGCCGCAGAACGCCCTGGCGACCGGCAACTGGATCAACATCGGTCCGAACAATGCCAACTTCGCGCAGAACGGCGGCACGCTCAATGTGACCGACAGCGGGCGCGTCAACGTGATCATTGTCGATCCGAACGACACTGACGTCATTTATGTTGGCTTCTCCGGCGGCGGCGTGTGGAAAAGTACTGACGGCGGCAGCAACTGGATCCCGAAGACCGAGACATTGGGATCGCTGTCGGTTGGTACGCTGGAAATGGATCCGTCGAATTCCAGCACGTTGTATCTGGGCCTCGGCGACCCGTTCGACGGGACAGGCATCGGCCTCGTGAAATCGACCGACGGCGGCGACACCTGGAGCGATGTGGTCTACCTCGGCGATTCGAGCATCATTGCCGACATCGAAGTGGCGCGTTCCAATCCGCAGATCGTGCTGGCGGCGACCAATACGGGGCTGTACCGGTCCACCGATGGCGGCGCCAGCTTCGCCAAGGTCGTGGTCAACCCCGCCCAAACGGTCGATCCGTTCGTCTGGACGCTGGCCTGGGGCGGAGGCGACACGTTCGTGCTCGGGCTCGAAGCGGCGTTCGCCAACCTCGGCACGGGTACCACGACGGACGGCCAGATCTGGCGCTCCACCGATAACGGCGTGACCTGGGCCAGATCCACCGGCGTGACCGACGTCAACGGCGTCGGCCGGCTCTACATCGCGTCAGCGCCCTCCAATCGCAGCATCCTTTACGCCGAAGCGGCGAACCAGAACTCCAGCTTGTCGTCGACCGACCTCGCGAACATCTTCAAGTCGAGCGATAACGGCGTTACCTGGGCGGGCACTGCAAGGTCCACCGGCAAGAACTACAAGCAGTACACCAAGACCAACAGCGAATCGAGCCGCCTCGATGACCTCCTGAACGGCCAAGGCTGGTACAACCAGCTCGTCATCGTCGATCCGGCCAATCCCAACGTGGCGTATTTCGGCGGCGCATTGCTGCTGGCCAAGACCAGCGACGGCGGCACCAGTTACAGCCAGGTGAGCAACTGGCTGGCGCAATTCAACCTGCCGTACGTGCATGCCGACTTTCACGGCGGCACGATCGACGCCAACGGCGCGTTGTACGTCGGCACCGACGGCGGCATCTTCCGCTCGACCAACGCTGGTGCCGCGTTCACCGATGTCCTCAACAAGGGCATCGCCTCGCACCTCGTCTATCAGGTCGGTTCCTCGACGAACAATCCCAACGCGGCGATCGTCGGCCTGCAGGACAACGGCACGCGCGTGCGCTCGGGCAACACCGGCACGTTCAACCAGATCATCGGCGGCGACGGCTTCGGCTGCGACGTCAATCGCGCCGACGCCA
Organism: Rhodanobacteraceae bacterium; assembly: GCA_035455825.1. Lineage (GTDB taxonomy): Bacteria > Pseudomonadota > Gammaproteobacteria > Xanthomonadales > Rhodanobacteraceae > Rudaea. Next base: position 9,266 of record DATIEJ010000318.1, read on the forward strand.
CGAAGATGCTCGGCAGCCTGTACTACGACCGGATCTACAAGAGCACGAACAGCGGAACGAGTTTCGCGGCCTCGTGCACCGGCATTACCGAGTGCAACGACTCCACCAATGCACCGTTCCACACGATGCTGTCGGCCTGGGCCGGCGACGCGACCGGCAACACGCTGTTCACGTTCAGCAACACCAAGGCGTACAAGACCACCAATTACGCTACGTCGTGGTCAGCGCTCGGCACCAGCGGCATGCCCGCTGCAGGAGACACAGCGGCAGTGTTCATTCGCGGCGTCAACTCAGCCAAGACCAGCGCGAATACGGTGGGTGTCGTGGCCAATTCCGGTCGCGCTTACCTCACCACCAATGGTGGCACGAACTGGACCCAGATCGGCAGCACTGTTTCGCTGCCGGGTAATGAAAAAAGCCTTTCGTGGATCGCCTTCGATCCGAGCGACGCGACCATCGTCTACATCGCGTCGGTCGCGCCGAGCCTGACGGCGCATCATCTGTGGCGCTCGACCAATTCTGGCGCGACCTGGACTGCCATCGACGGCGCTGCATCGGGATTCCCCGCCGGCATTCCGGTCAATGCACTGACCTTCGATCCGGCCACACCGACTACGCTGTATGCCGCGACGCACCTCGGTGTGTACGCCTCTCTCGACAGCGGCACGACGTGGACGCGTTGGGGCAGTGGCATGCCACTCGTGAACGTCACCGACCTGTACGTGGCCAACGACAGCAGCCTGATCCGCGCCGCGACTTTTGGCCGGTCGGTATGGGAACTGTCCTCGGCTCCGACCTATACGATCGGCGGCAGCGTGAGCGGTCTGTCGGCGTCGGGGCTGGTCATGGCCGTGACCGCGGGCAATCAGACCAAGAGCGTGGCATCGGGCGCGACAAGCTATGTGTTCCCGACGGCGCAGCCTGACGGCACCGGCTACACGGTAAGCGTGCAGACACAGCCGACTGGCCAGACCTGCGCCGTCGACAATGCGACCGGCGTGGTAGCGGCAGGCAACGTGACCAATGCAAACGTGACCTGCACGACCAACACGTACACGGTCACGCCGAGCGTCAACGGCGGCCACGGCACGATCAGCCCGGACACGCCGCAGACAGTCAACTACAACGCGACGCAAGCCTTCACGCTGACACCGGACACGGGTTACCACATCGTCACGCCGGTCGGCGGCACCTGCGGCGGCCTGCTGTCCGCCGGCAGCTACACGACGAGCGCGGTGACGGCAAACTGCACGGTCGTCGCGAGCTTCGCGCAGACTCCTGATCATCTGGCCATCTCCACGGTTTCCGATGGCACTGCCGGCGTTGCGCTCGGTTCGTTCACCGTGACCGTGAAGGATGCGGCGAACAATACGGTCACCGGCGATGCGAACAGCGTGACGCTGACGATTACCGCAGGTCCGGGCAGCACGTTCGATGCCGCCAGCACGAACACCGTCGCGTTCAGCAACGGCGTGGCGACGTTCAACAACGTGATCATCGACAAGGCCGGCAGCGGTTACACGCTGAAAGCCACCGACAGCGGCGACACGCTGAACGCCACCAGCAACGCGTTCGCGATCTCGGCTGCCGGCGCGTCCGCGCTGAAGTTCACGCCCGCGCCGAACGACATCACGCAGGGCTCGACGCTCGGCGACGTGACGGTCACGCAGTACGATGCGTTCGACAACGTGACGACCGGGGACAGCACCACGCAGGTAACGCTGGCGGCCGGGTCGTGTGGCGGAACGCAGCTCGGCAGCGGCACATTGAATTCCGGCTCGATCACGTTCTCGACGAGCACGAAATTCAAGACCGTGGCGGCGCTGGTGAGCCTGTCGGCAACGGCCAGTCCTGCGACTCCGAGCAGCGCGAACGCAACGTTCAATGTCGGAGCCAACGCGGATTGGGTGTTCGGGGGCGATTTCGAGAGCTGCACGCCGTAAGCAATGCGGAGAGTGCGGACGGGGTTCGGTCGGGAGTGCCTCAGCGTTTGCTGAGGCACTCCGGCGGAAGCGCCCATGCCTTCTGCCGCAGAGCCTATGCCGCTCGATCGATGCGGCCGAGCCCTGTTGCTATCATGACCGCATGAGCAGAAAACAACTCTCTGCCGGGGTTCTGCATCCGATACCAGCGGACCTGCGAAAGGCGCTTCTCGCCTCGCCAGAGGCGCGCGCGGCATGGGAGGACATTACTCCGCTTGCCCGCAACGAGTGGATTTGCTGGGTGATCTCCGTCAAGAAGCCCGAGACACGCAAGGCGCATGTCGGGCGGGTACGCACGCAACTGACCGAAGGCATGCGTCGACCCTGCTGCTGGCCCGGTTGTCCGCATCGATAAGGCCTGGTTTTGGCCGAGGTTTCGCCGACGTCCTCTTGAGGGTGAACCTGCGCCGGCACAAGGACCGTAGAGTGCTCTCCGGCCCCGGTTTGCGCCCGAAAGTCCGCGGCCGGCCGCGGAGTGCCGTAGCACGGGCCGCCTCGCGTACACTAGCGGCGAAAGCAGGGGGCCTGCATGTCGCTGATACACGAGCTCAGGCGCCGCAATGTCATTCGCGTTGCGGGCTTGTACCTGGTAGGTGCGTGGCTGGTCACGCAAGTGGCCGGCACGGTGCTGCCGATGTTCGGAGCGCCGGAATGACTGCCGCGCAGCGTCGTGATCCTGCTCGCGGTCGGGCTGGTTCCCGCGCTGATATTCGCCTGGGTGTTCGAGCTGACTCCGCAAGGAATCAAGCGCGACGCGGAGGTCAAACCCGAGGAGTCGATAGCCCCGCAGACCGCGCGCCGCATCGATCGCATGATCATCGCGGTGCTCGCAGTCGCGCTGGCATTCTTCGCCTTCGACCGCCTCGTGCTGGCGCCGCGCCGCGATGCCGCGCTGGTCGCAGCGACGAAGCAGTCGGTGACGGCTGCTTCGGAAATCAAACCCGCGGTCGACGGCAAGTCGATCGCCGTGCTGCCGTTCGAAAGCCTTTCGGATGACAAGGCGAACGCCTACTTCGCGGTCGGCATCCAGGACGAGATCCTGACGCGGCTCGCGAAGATCGGCGCGCTTAAAGTCATTTCACGCACCTCGACGCAGCATTACGCGAGCACGCCGGAAAACCTGCCCGAGATCGCGCGCCAGCTCGGCGTGGCGAACATCCTCGAAGGCAGCGTGCAGAAGGCCGGTGAAGCGGTGCACATCAACGTGCAGCTGATCCGCGCCGCGACCGACGAGCACCTGTGGGCCGAGAGTTACAACCGCAAGCTCGATGACGTATTCGGCGTGGAGGGCGAGGTTGCGCAGACGATTGCCGAGATGCTGCGCGCCAAACTCAGCGGCGCCGAGGTCGCGCAGATTTCCGCCAAGCCGACGAGCAACGCGGCGGCCTACGATGCGTATCTGCGTGGCCTCGACTTCGAGCGGCGGACGTTCGGGGCCGAACAGCTCAAGGCGGCGTCGAAATTCTTTGCCCAGGCAACGCAGCTCGATCCGCAATTCGCTGCCGCGTGGGCGCACGGCTCGGACGTCGATGGCCTGCTCTATGTCCAGGCGTTCGATCACAGCGACGCGCGCCTGCAGGCCGCGCGCCACGGTGCCGAGACGGCGATGCGGCTCGCGCCGGATTCGTTCGAGGCGTGGCTCGCGAAAGGCAGTTTCCTGTATCACATCCGCGACTTCGACGGCGCCAGTGCCGCGTATGCGGAGGCGGCGCAGAGGCAGCCGAACAACCCTGCGGTCTTCTCCGCCCAGAGCTACCTCGAGCGCCGCCGTGGCCACTACGAACGCTCCGTCGAACTGATGGAGCGCTCGCTCGACCGCGATCCGCAAAACGTCACGAACCTGACCGGTGTCGGCGAAACGCTCGATGCGCTCGGTCGGCATGCGGCGGCGCGCGTGTGGTTCGACCGCGCGCTGACGGTCCGTCCGGGCGATCCGGCCGTGCTGATCTTCAAGGCGGCCTCCTGGATGGCGGAGGGCAACCTCGATGCGGCCGGGCAATTGCTCGATCCGCTGCCATCGCAGCTCGGCGATGCGCCGATGCTGAGCGCCCAGGTGAGCTATCTGTTCCAGCGCCGCCGCTTCGGCGATGCAGTCAGGGCGTTGACGGCGGCGATGGCGGCGCCGGACTTCGTGCTCGACGGCTGGACCAGCGGCTACTACCCGGCCCTGGGATGGGCGCAACATGGGGCCGGGGACGAGAAGTCCGCGCACATGACCTTTGCGGAAGGCAAGCAAAAGCTCGAAGCGCTGCGCGCAAGGTGGAACGACAACGGCTACATCACCTCGAGCCTGGCCAAGATCGCGGCCGGCCTCGGCGACGCCGACGGCGCCGAGCGCGAGGCCGACCACTGCGTCCAGCTGGGAGGCGACGACCAGTACCATCTTGCCGGGATGACGCAGAACCGCGTGATCGCGCTGGCTCTGGCCGGGCGCAACGAACGCGCGCTGGCGTTGCTCGAGGCCGAGATGAAGAAGCCGATTCCGTTCTACGCCGGCGACCTGCGCTGGTCGCCGGACTGGGACAAGCTGCGCGACGATCCGCGCTTTCAGAAATTGCTGGCGGACGCGGAAAGCGCGCAGGTTACGGTGCAGACGAAATGAGCCTGCTCGTCGAACTCAGGCGCCGCAACGTCATTCGCATGGCGGGGTTGTATCTCGTCGCGGCTTGGCTGCTGACGCAGGTGGCCAGCACCGTGTTGCCGGCGTTCGAGGTGCCGGGATGGGCATTGCGCGGTTTGATCGTCGTGCTCGCGCTGGGTTTCGTGCCGGCGTTGGTTTTCGCCTGGGTCTTCGAGCTGACGCCCGAAGGCGTCAAGCGCGAGGCAGATGTGAATCCCGCGGAATCGATCAGGCCGCAAACCGCCCAACGCCTGAACCGGATGATCATCGTGGTGCTGACGCTGGCGCTCGTGTATTTCTGCGTCGACAAGTTCGTGCTCGCTCCGGGAAGAAGTGCAGAGTCGGCCGCCGCGGCGAAACCGGCAAGTCGATCGTCGAGCTTGGTGGCGAACGGCGACTTCGATCATCATGCGATCCGCTCGATCGCCGTGCTCCCCCTCGACAACTATTCGGGCGATCCGGCTCAGGACTACTTCGCCGAAGGCATGACCGACGAACTGACGACCGAGCTGGCGACGATCAGCCAGCTGCGCGTGATCTCGCGCGGTTCGACGATGCAGTTCAAGGGCGAGCACCGGCCGCCGACGCCCGAGATTGCCCGGATGCTCGATGTCGATGCCGTGCTGGAAGGCTCGGTGCTTCGTGTCGGCGACAAGGTGCGCGTCACCGCGCAGCTGATCGACGCTCGGGCGGACAAGCACCTGTGGGCGCACAGTTTCGAGCGCAGCTCGCAGGACGTGCTGGCGTTGCAGGATGAACTCGCGTCGGCCATCGCGCACGAGATCGACGTACACCTGACACCGGTCGAGCAGTCGCGGCTTGCGGGTGCGCCGCGCGTGAATACCGCGGCCCATGACGCCTATCTGAAGGGCCGTTATTTCTTCAACCGCCCGAGCGACGAAAATCTCGGCAAGGCAATCGCGTTGTTCGAGGAGGCGGTCAAGCTGGACCCGAACTTTGCGCCGGCCTACTCGGGCCTGTCGGACGCTTACCTGTGGGCCGCGTTCAACGAGGGCGTGATCACGGCGACCGAAGCCAAGCCGAAGGCAAAAGCGGCGGCCGAGCGCGCCATACAGCTCAACGATGCCTCTGCCGAGGGGCACACCTCGCTGGCCGTATACAAGAGCTGGTTCGAATTCGACTGGGCCGGTTCGGAGCGCGAATTTCGCCGGGCCTTCGAACTCAATCCGAATTACGCCTTCGCGCACGATCAGTTCGGCCTGGTGCTGGGGTTCATGGGACGCTTCGACGAGTCGCAGGCGGAAATCAGTCGCGCCGCCGAACTGGACCCGCTCGATCCGCAGATCCCGATCGACGGTCTCATGGCTCAAGCCTGGCAAGGCAAGTTCCAGGCGGCCCGGGAGGCGGCCGCAAGGGCCGCAGAGCTGGACCCGACGTTCTTCTTTGCGCCGTGGGGATTCGGCTGGATCGACATCCAGGAAGGCAAGGTCGGCGACGCCATCCCGGAATTCCTCAAGGCCAAGGCGATGGAATCGCCGCCGTTCGTAACCGCATGGCTTGGCTACGCATACGCGGCGGCGGGCGACCGAATCCATGCGCTGGCGACGATCGAGGAAATGAAGAATTCCTCGCTGCACGGCTTCGTCCCGCCTTTCAACCTGGCGATCGTATATCTTGGGCTCGGTGATCGCGCGCAGGCACTGGACTATCTGGAACGGGCCGATGCCGCGGATTCGCAATGGCTGATATACATCGGGGGAGACAAGATCTTCGATCCGCTGCGTTCGGACCCGCGCTTCGTTGCGCTGATGCGAAAGAAGGGGTTCGCCAAGTGAACTTGTGCCTCGGTCACGCGCTTCGATGCCAGCCGACTGGCCCCAAGTCGTGTGGAGCGGGAATTCGGTGAAGATACCGCTCGCCGAACTCAAGCGCCACCACGTGCGCTTCTACTCCCTCTCCCTCATCGGCTCCATCGATGGGGGAGAGGGTTGGGGTGAGGGTGCGGCGTGTCCAATCTCAGCGAGGCCAACGAGTATCGAACGCATCCCCCTCACCCAACCCTCTCCCCCAAGCACGCTTGGGGGAGAGGGCTTGAAGCATTGCGTCGCCGGTGCCGGCCCCGCTGCAGCCGGCAGGCGGAGGACGCGATGACCTTCGTCGCCGAGCTCAAGCGCCGCAACGTCATCCGCATGGCGGGTTTGTACCTGGTCGGTGCGTGGCTGATCGTGCAGGTGGCAGGAACCGTGCTGCCGATATTCCACACGCCCGATTGGGCGCTGCAGGCTTTGGTGGTGCTGGTGGCGATCGGCTTCGTGCCGGTGCTGGTGTTCGCCTGGGTGTTCGAGTTGACGCCGCAGGGCCTGAAGCGCGACGAAGACGTCAAGCCAGAAGAATCGATTGCGCCACTGACCGCGCGCCGGCTGAATCGAACGCTCTTGGTCGTCATGGCTCTCGCGCTCGCGTACTTCGCGTTCGACAAGTTTGTGCTGGCGCCAAAGCGTGGCACAGCGACGGTTGCGACCTCTGCGTCACAGACCGGCGGCGAGTCCGCGGCGAAGCGATCCAGTTCGGCCGATGGCAAGTCGATCGCCGTGCTGCCATTCCTGAACATGTCCTCGGATCCCGAGCAGGAGTATTTCTCCGATGGCATGACCGAGGAGATCCTGAACGCGCTCGCGAAGGTTCCGGGTCTTGCAGTGACCGCGCGCACTTCGGTGTTCTCGCTCAAGGGGGCGAAGAAGGACGTGCGCGAGATCGGCACGTTGCTCGGTGTTGCCTATGTGCTGGAAGGCTCGGTGCGCCGCGCCGGCAACGAGGTGCGCATCACCGCGCAGCTGATCCGGGCCGACAACGGTTTCCATCTGTGGTCGGAGACTTACGACCGCAAGCTCGAAAATGTATTCGCGCTGCAGGCCGAACTGGCTGGCGCGATCGCGAAGGCGCTGGCGTTGCCGCTTGGTGTGGGCGGCGATGCGGCGCTGGTCACGCAGCGCATGGACGATCCCGAGGCGTATTCGATGTATTTGCAGGCACGCGCGGCTTACCGCACCCGCGGCGACGGCGTGAAACGTTCGATCGAGTTGTATCGCGAAGTGCTGAAACGCGATCCGAACTATGCGCCCGCGTGGTCGGGCCTCTGCGGCAGCCTCGGCGTGTTGTCCTGGTACGTTTCCGACGAAGAGAGGGCGAATACGGCGCGCTATCTCAGCGAGGCGGTCGAAGCCGGCGAGCATGCGCTGGCGCTGGCGCCGGATTCCGTCGACACGCACGTCATGCTGGCCACCGTCTACACACACCAATGGCGCTGGGCTCTGGCCGACCAGCACTTCCAGCGTGCGCTGGCGCTGGCGCCGAACGACGCGGAACTGCTGGCCAGTCGCTCCAACTGGTTGGCGGGGATGGGCCACCTCGACGAAGCAATTCAGTCCGCGCAGCGCGCCACGGCGATCGATCCGCTCGTACCCGTGTTTCTAAACAGGCCAGGATTCCTGCTGTATTACGCCAATCGCAATGACGAATCAATCGCAGTGCTCGAGGCAGCGCACGCACTCGCGCCGGACTTCTCGCTGGTAGCTGCGAATCTGGCTCGCGGCTATCTGCGCGCCGGGCGTGTCGACGACGCCGAGCGCGTGCTCGATTCGATGAAGCGGCCCACACCGGAAACGGCGGTGAACCGCGCCGCGATCCGCCTCGCACGCGATCCCTCATCGCGTGAAGCGGTTCGCAAGGAATCGGGAGCCGAAGTACTCGGATTCGCCTTGGCCATTCTCAACAGGGTCGACGTCGACTTGCTGCTCGAGGCCATCGAGGCGCGAATGGAACGCCACGACACCGGCACCGACCCGCTGATGGTGCTGCGCTCCGACGCGCTCGCCGGTCATCAACACGATCCGCGCTACATCGCGCTGATGCGCAAGGCCGGGTTCGACGAAGCCGGCGTGCCACTGCCCGCGGAGGCGCAGCGATGAGCGGCTTGCTCGGCGAACTCAAGCGCCGCAACGTCATCCGCATGGCGGGGCTCTATCTCGTCGGTGCATGGCTGATCGTGCAGGTCGCTGGCACGCTGTTGCCGGTGTTCGAAGCGCCGCCGTGGGTCATGAAGACGCTCGTCGCATTTCTCGCGCTCGGCTTCGTGCCGGCGCTGGTCTTCGCGTGGGTATTCGAGCTGACGCCCGAGGGCATCAAGCGCGATGCCGAAGTCAAGCCGGAGGAGTCGATCGCGCCGCAGACTGCCAGGCGCATGGATCGCATGATCTTCGTCGTCATGGCGCTCGCGCTTGCGTATTTCGTGTTCGACAAGTTCTTGCTCGTGCCGCGGCGTGAATCAGCAAGGGAAACCCGGGTAGCTACCGGTCCCGGAAAGCAGGAGGCGGCCGATGCATCGAGGCCGGCTCCGGAAAAATCTTCCGACACCGTGTCCCGCGCAATACCAACCGACAGCTCGATCGCCGTGCTGCCATTCGTCAACATGAGTTCCGACAAGGAGCAGGAATATTTCTCCGATGGTCTTTCGGAGGAACTGCTGAATCAACTCGCGCAGATTCCGCAGCTGCGCGTGATCGCGCGCACGTCATCGTTCTCGTTCAAGGGCAAGGAGGTCGACGTTGCGACGATTGCCAAGGCGTTGAACGTCGCCAACGTGCTCGAAGGAAGCGTGCGCAAGTCCGGCAGCAACCTGCGCATCACGGCGCAGTTGATCCGCACCGCCGACAGCTCGCACCTGTGGTCGAAAACCTACGATCGCGAGATGAGCGACGTCTTCAAGGTGCAGGACGAAATCGCCGGAGAAGTCGTCGCATCGCTCAAACTCACCCTGTTGCCGGACAGAAAGCCGATCAGCGCGGGCCGGACGGACAACATCGAAGCTTATAACCACTTCCTGCGCGGTCGCGAGTTTGCCATCGTTGCTACCTCGGACAGTTATCGCCGGGCAATCGCCGAGTATCAGCGCGCGATCGAGCTGGATCCTGCGTACACGACCGTCTATGTCAATCTGGCCGCCGCGCAAGTCATGGTCGCCGACCTGAGCGCCGATCCAGTCGGACAGATGCGGGCCCAGCAGGCCATTGAGAAAGCGTTGGCGCTGTCGCCTGGCGATCCCGAAGCGCTGGCGATCCGCGGCTGGATGCGATCGCTATTCCTGTGGGATTGGGAGGGCGCGCGTACGGATCTCGAGGCCGCCCTGTCGGTGAACGCCAACAACGCGACGACCCTCGTGAGGTACTCCTGGCTGATCGCGGCGTTGGGCCGGCTGCCGGAGGCCATCAGCGCTGCCGAAAAGGCCAACAAGCTCGATCCCCTGGCTGACCAGGCCGCGACCTATCTCGGCATGTTCCTCAACGCGGCAGGCCGATATGCGCAGGCCCGGGAAGTCGCCGAACGCAGGCTCAAGGCCAGCGGGCGGGACGATTTTGCCAACCTCGTGTTCGGGGCGGCGCTGGTGCTCGATGGCAAAGCCGCGCAGGCTCTGGTTGCGATGCAGCCGGGTGACTCCGAACGTGCCGTCGATGCCGAGACGAGCGGGGTTCGACTGTCGATCACGGCCCTGGCAGAACATTCGCTGGGCCATGAGAGCGAGTCGGCGCGGGCCCTCGACGAATTGAAAAAGAATCATGCCGCGGGCTTCGCCTTCCAGGTAGCCGAGGTTCATGCCTGGCGCGGCGAGAAGGACCAGGCTTTCGAGTGGCTCGATCGCGCCTATTCGCAGCGCGACGGCGGCATGGCCATGATCAAATTCGATCCGTTCCTGGTTTCGCTGCGCGACGATCCGCGCTACGCGGCGATGGTGCGCAAGCTGGGGCTGCCCGAATGAACCCCTGCCTGCACCGGGCGACGAAAGCATGATCCTGCGCCGCCTCATCGACAACATCAGGCGCCAGGCCTGGACTGCGATCGTGATCGAGTTTGTGATCGTGGTCATCGGCATCTTCGTCGGCATGCAGGTCAACAACTGGAATGCCGAGCGCGCGAACCGTGCGCTCGAAGCAACCCACCTGCAACACCTTGCCAAGGATATCCGCAGCGACATCGCGGAGATCGATCGCATCCTGCATGTCTCGACCGTGCGCATGTCGGCGCTGAACCGGCTGCTCGCAGAGGCCACGGGCCGGCCCTTGCCGGACGGCTTCGATTCCGCCCGCGGCCGCATCGAAATCGAGAAAGTACCGCCATTCCCGGACAATGATCCGAACACCGTCGGCATCGCCCTGTTCATCCTGACCACTCTCGATGGCAATCGCTCGGCCTACCAGACGATCATCAATACCGGCGGCCTCGGCATCATTCGCGACACCGGGCTGGTTCGCGAGATCCAGGACTACTATGCGGGAGTCGACGGCGCGCGCCATTTCGAAGTCGGCCTCGAGCAGAACCGCGACAAGCTGATCGATGCGGAACGCCAGCTCGGTATTTCGCCGGTCCAGGGCCAGACGATGGCGGAATTCGTGGCGCTCCTGCATGCGAACGCGCCGCTGCTGGCGACCGCGCAGAACTACTGGCTATATACCAATCGGCATCTGAAGCTTATCGGTGAACTGCGCGGCGAGGCCGAGGCCCTGGCCAGACACCTCGAAGATGCAGGCGGCGGAAACCGATGACGACGAACCTGCTCACCGAACTCAAGCGCCGCAACGTCATCCGGATGGCCGGGTTGTATCTCGTCGGCGCGTGGCTGCTGATCCAGGTTGCCAGCACGCTGCTGCCTGCGTTCGATGTGCCAGGCTGGGCGTTGCGCGGACTGGTCATTGTGCTCGCACTCGGGTTCGTTCCTGCGTTGATCGTCGCCTGGCTGTTCGAGCTGACGCCGCAGGGGCTGAAGCGCGACGACGAGGTCAAGCCGGAGGAGTCGATCGCGCCGCAGACAGCGCGCCGCATGGATCGCACGATCATCGTCGTGTTGATAATTGCACTCCTATACTTCGCCTTCGACAAGTTCGTGCTCGCTCCACGGCGCGAGACGACAGCCGGTGTGAGCATGCAGAAGCAGGAATCGGCAGTGGGAGATGCGACGCCGGCCGACGTACCCGGCGCCCGGTCGATCGCCGTGCTGCCGTTCGAGAATCTCAGCGCCGACAAGGACAACGAGTACTTCGCCAGCGGCATGCAGGACATGATCCTGACCAAGCTCTCCGAAATCGGAGAACTCAGGGTGGTCTCGCGCACGTCGACCGAGAAGTACAAGAGCCATCCGGACAACCTGAAGACGATCGCGCAGGAGCTCGGCGTTGCACGAATCGTCGAAGGCAGTGTGCAGAAGGCCGGCAGCAAGGTGCTGATCAACGTGCAGCTGATCGATGTTGCCACCGACCGGCACCTGTGGGCACAGGCCTATACGCGAACTCTGGATGACATCTTTGGCGTCGAGGGTGAGGTCGCCACGATGATCGCGGAGGCGCTCAAGACCAGGCTCACGCCGGCCGAAGCGGCGGCCGTGGCGAAAGTTCCCACGCAGAACCAGCAGGCCTACGAAGCGTACCTGAAAGCGAAGTACTACGTGCACAATGCGAACCGGACCTATGATCGAGACGAGCTAATGCGTGCCGTGCCCTTGCTGCAGCAGGCCGTGCAGCAGGACCCGCGATTCGGCAAGGCGTATTCGCTGCTGGCCCTGGTCTACATCAAGTTGCGCGGGCACGTGCAGGAACAGCAGGCGGCCGCGCGCAAGGCACTGGAGATCGATCCGAACGACGCCGATGCGCTGGACCAGATGGCGTTTCTGCACGGCGAACTCGGCGAACACGACAAGGCCATCGAGTTCATCGAGCGTGCCATGAGGTCCGAGCCCGGATCGGACCACGTGCAATCCGCCGCGGGCTGGACCTACGCGTTCGCGGGTCGCTTCGAGGAATCGGCGAGGGCTTTTGCCCGCCTGGTCGAAATCGACCCGGCTTCGAGCACGGCTTATGCTTTTCAGGCCAGCCCGCTGATGCAACTGCGTCGTTACGCGCAGGCACGTGACGTCCTTCGGGCAGGGCTGGCGAGGGATCCGGACAACATGGCCCTGCTCACGACTCTGGCGGACGTGGAGATCTTCGGCGGGGGCGATTTGCATGCCGCGCGCAAGCTGCTCCAGTCGACGGCGCAGACGATCGAGCGCTCCATTCCTCTGGCCGGGGAGTGGTACACGCTGGAACTGCTGGCACGCGACTATCCGGCGGCGCTCGCCGTCCTCGAGCAAGCGCCGGCCGGCCTCTTCACGCAAAGC
>DATIEJ010000319.1:0-19608 GCA_035455825.1 Rhodanobacteraceae bacterium
CTTCTTGATCTCGTGGCCGCCGAACTCGTTGCGCATCGCCGACAAAAGTTTGTCGGAGAACGACTCCGTATCGCGCGAACGCAACCGTTCGATCAGCGATTGGGTGATCACCGGCGCCGGCACGTTCAACTCGATTGCCGCCTCGACGGTCCAGCGGCCTTCGCCGGAATCCGCGACATAAGGGGCGAGGCCGGCCATGGTCGGATTTTTTCCGAGCGCATCCGAGGTCAGGTCCAGCAGCCACGAACGCACGACGCTGCCGCTGCGCCAGATCTCGGCGACCTGATGCAGGTCGAGGCCGAACTCGCTTTTGTGCTGCAATATCGAAAAACCCTCTGCGTAGGACTGCATCAGCCCATATTCGATGCCGTTGTGGACCATCTTGGTGAAATGGCCGGACCCGACCGGGCCGACATGGCCCCAACCCTGGTCTTTTGCCGGCGCCAGCGTTTCGAAAACAGTCCGCAGTCGTTCGATGGCCGCCGGATTGCCTCCGATCATCAAGCTGTAGCCTTCCGCCAGGCCCCACACGCCGCCGCTCGTGCCACAGTCGACGTAGTCGATTTTCTTTTCCGCAAACGTCGCCGCGCGGCGCAGCGTGTCCTTGTAGTTGGAGTTGCCGCCGTCGACGACCGTATCGCCTGCGCCGAGCAGACCAAGCAGTTGCGTCAGGGTGGCGTCGGTGATCTCGCCGGCGGGAACCATCAGCCAGACAGCGCGCGGCGCGGGCAGCATGGCAACCAGCGTGGCGAGTGAATCGGCGGATTCGGCGCCGCTGTCCTCGAGAGACTTGCGCGCCTCGGCTTTCGGATCGAAGCCCACGAGTTGATGTCCGCCGCGCATCAGGCGCTGTGCCATGCTGGCGCCCATGCGCCCCAGACCGATCATGCCGAGTTTCATATCAGTTCCTCGATAGCCAGGTGAATTGCGTGGACGGCGCGTCGCGCCACCGCGCCAAGCAGCATTTGCGCGCGCGCCATCACGATTCGATCCGCCGCAGCAGTCGCGAGCGCACGCGCGGCGTGAGACGCGTACGGTTATACGCGTCGGCGACCTGGCGAATCGCGTCGGCCTGGGTCGGATAGGCATGCAGGACGCGCGAAAGCTTGCGCAGCCCGAAGCCCGCGACCATCGCCAGCGTGATGCCGTTGATCATGTCGCCGGCGTGACGGGCGACGATGGTGGCGCCGAGTATACGGTCCGTGCGTTCGCGCAGGTGAACCTTTACGAACCCAGCGGTTTCGCCGTCGGTGACCGCCCGGTCGATCTCGTGCATCGGGATCGTGAAGGTCTTGACCGGAATGCCCAGCCGGTTCGCTTCGCGCACCGACAGGCCGACCCGCGCGATTTCCGGATCGGTATACGTGCACGACGGAATCACGACATCGCTCCAGCGATGGTTTCGCCGCAACGAGGCGTTCTGCACGGCGATGCGCGCGGCGGCCGCGGCGGAATCGACGAAGCTGTGCTCCAGGCAGACGTCGCCGGCCGCGTAGATATTCGCGTTGCCGGTGCACAGAAAGTCATCGACGCGAATGCGTCCGGCGGCATTGCAATCGATGCCGACCTTAGCCAGATCCAGGCCCTCGACATTCGGCGTACGCCCGGCACCGGTGAGGATCGCGTCGACAGCGATCGTGTTGCGGTAGTCGTCGCTGACCAGATCGACGAGTTTCGTTCCGTCCGCTACACGCACCGCGAGCGCAGTCGTGTTCAGCCGAACTTCGATGCCGTCGCGCGCAAACGCTTCCGACAGGATCTGCGCCGCATCGCGTTCCTCCTGGCCCAGGAACAATGGCTTGTTCTGCACGATCGTCGTTTGTGCACCCAGTCGACAGAAGGCCTGGGCCTGCTCGCACCCCAGCGGGCCGCCGCCGATCACGACCAGACGACGCGGCAGTACGCTCAGCTCGAAGACATCGTCGTTGGTCAGATAGCCGGCCTCCGCGAGGCCCGGAATGTGCGGTACGTGCGGCCGTGCGCCGGTCGCGATCAGGGCCTTGCGAAAGCCGAGCCGGGTGCCATCGACCGCCAGCGTGTCGCCGGAGACGAAGCGGGCTTCGCCGAAATGGATGTCCACGCCGGCGGCAGCCAGTCGCTGCGCCGTATTGACGCGGCTCAAACGCGCGCGCACTCGCCGCACCCGCTGCATTGCCGCTGCGAAATCGACATCGACGCCAGTGGGGACGCTCGCTCCGTAACGCCACGCGTCGCGCATGTCGGCATAAACGCGCGACGTTCGAATCAGCGTTTTCGACGGCACGCTTCCGCAGTGGAGATTGACTCCACCAATTGCGTTGCGCTCGATCAGCGCGACTTTGACGCCGAGCGAGGCAGCCAGTTCCGCGGCGATCACGCCCGCGGGGCCCGCGCCGACAATTGCCAGCGCGTAAGGCCCGTCTGGTTGCGGATTGCGCCAGCCGGCAGGACGCGTATTGGCGGCGCGTTCGACTTCATCAGCGCCTGCCGGCACATTCGCCGATGCCTCGTCGAGCGGCGACATCACTGTACTCCGCCGCGAGACGAGTGCTGCAGCCAGCCGCCGCGAAAACCGGCCGCGTGCAGACCGGCGCGAATGTACGGGTTCGCGCGTATCAGCTGCCAGACGCGCTCGCTGCGATGATTCTCGATCATCACGAGCACGATGCCCTGATCCAGTCCATAGTGCCCCGCCGAAACCCAGGCGCGGCCGTCGCCGGCGCCGAGCGTCGGGTTGAACCCGCTGGCGAGGCGGCCTTGCGCGAACACTTCGGGATAGCGCTCGAACATTGCGCGCAGCGAATGCATGACTGCCTCGGGCGCGAATGGCAGCGACGCGAGCGCGCAAGGCGCGGACAGCGTGCCGTCGTCCGGCCCGTAGGGCACGCTGCGCGCGGCATAGCCGTACAGCCGCCGGCGTTCGTTGGTCGTGTCCGGACGCTCGTCGCTCGGGCCGTCGCACGCCGACAGACCCCAGCAGTCCTCGTCATAGCCGGCAAACTCACGCGGATTGCGCCGTGCATACTCGCGCTGTATGCGGACCGCGCGCCTGCTGTTCTCGAAATAGTCCGAGCGCTTGTCGCGCATGAACTCGTCGGCTATTCCGCGAAAATCGATCCACGCGTGCGAAAACTGATGGATGAACAGCGGTCCGGCATACAGGCAATCGATGCCGTAGAGATTTTCCCACTGGTAGGTGAGCGTCCAATTCCGATAGCAATGACGGTCGATCGGGTGCGTTGGCGAGCCCAATGCGAGCGCGTACAGCAGTATTGCCTCGCTGTAGCCTTCCCAGCCGTAATGCAGGAATCCGCATTCGGGCTTCCAGCCCTGGCGGATCGTATCTGCACCATCCTGCGCCCAGCGCCAGTCGACACGCCGGTACAGGAAGTCGACCAGCGCGCGCAGTTCGCTTTCGCCGGAAGACGCTGCGTCGAAATATTCGCTTGCCGTAAGCATGCCGCCGATCAGCAGCGCCGTGTCGATCATGGAAAGCTCCGACTGCCATACGCGCGCACCGGTTTCGATGTCGAGAAAATGATAGTAGAAGCCTTTGAATCCGGTCGCCGAGGGACTGCCGCTCTGGTCGCTGTCGTGAAAGAAACGCAGTGCCGCGAGGACGCGACCGACGGCGTCGTCACGCTGCATCCAGCCGCGCTCGACGGCGATCGGATAGGACGACAACGCGAATCCGACCGCGGCGATGCTGACCGGGGAATTGACGCGCGAATTGTCAGCGACCAGCCCGTTGAGCGGATTCGTCGCCGTCGGAAAGTAGTCGAACGCCGCGCGCTGCAGCTGGTCGAGCCACAGCTCATCTACAGAAAGGTTCGTGCAGGCCATCCGGAGAATGCTACTCCGGCTGCATGAACGGGGGCTTGGTTACGCCCCGATGCTGAAGAACCAAACGCACGGGAGGCCGTTCGGATACGACCCGGAGTTCGTTCAACGTCGCCAGTTCATGACCCGGCCCGGCCCCTCTCCCGAAGGCAGAGGGGCTAAAGCGCAAGCAATTCGCCCACGTTGTGCCGAGCGCGCATCGTCAGTGCGTTTCAAAGTCGTCGCGAAAAAGCATGTCGGTCGACTCGGTCATGTAGGGTCCGAGTTCGGACGTGTCTCCGCTGGCTGACGTCGCGGTCGCGGCAACGGTCCAGATCAGGGGCGTCGAGAACTTCGACAGGCGCAGCCAGCCGTGGGCATGGCCGTTGAGGTCGGTAACGCCGGATCCGGCACGCAGCAGATAGATGCCGACGTTGCCGCGCGGCGGTACACCAGGGCCCTGCGCGCAACAGACGTCGCGGTAGAAATCGAGGCGGAACGCATCGCCGGGCGTGCTGTCCAGAGTCCACTCGATCCATTCCGCCGTTGCCGTGCGGAACAGGTTCTTGATCACCGGGAAGTTCTGCAGGTTGTTCGCGCCTATATCCGCGTCGCCGTTGTCGTTTGCCGTAGCGCCGGGCTGGCCGAGGTCAATCGCGGGCGCGTTGCTCGATCCTTTCAGTGGCGCGTTGCCGAGGATCCTGTTGCCGGGCCCGCCGGCGCTGGTGACCGCGATCGCCGCCGCTCCCGATGACAGCACCGCGTTGCCGCCGCCGGTCGAATTGGCGGCGGCGCCGATCGTGTTGTCCGACGCGCCGCCATCGACGAGGATGCCGGTGCCGTTCGTGGCCCGCTGGGTTTGCCCGTCGGCGGAGTAGCCGATGACGTTGTAGTTGACGATCGCGTTCTTCGTGCCGACCCCGAAGAGCCACACGCCATTCGCCGCGCTCGCCGCGATCACGTTGTAGGAAACGGAGTTGTCCGGCGAATCGACCACGACCACGCCGTTCTGGTTCGGCAGTGCGCTGGTGCCGTCGGCCTGCACGCCGATGAAATTGTTCGCGACGACCGAGCCGCCCACGCTGCTGTCGACGTAGACACCGGCATAGCCGCTGCCGGAAATCAAATTGCGCGCGGCGTCCGAATCGTAGCCGCCGACGATCGCCTGCGCGCTGCCGCTCACCTTGACACCGATCTCGTTGCCGCTGGTGAAGGCGATCGCGCCGAACTGGCTGCCGCCGATCGCATGGCCTTTGCCCTGATCGAGCAGGATGGCTGCAATCGTGAAGCCGGCGAACCCGAGGCCGCTCAGCACCAGCTTGCCGCTGCCGGCAGTGTGCAGCGCGCGTGTCACGCTGCCGTTGCCGTTGAGGAACATGCACAGCGTTGCGTTGAACGAGGTGGCCGACGTGTTCGGCGAAGCGCCCGGATTCGTGTACCCGTCGATCGTTGTCGCACCGGTGATGTCCGGCAGCGGCGACGACAGGGTCACGCTGGTCGGACAGGGCAGCGCGAACTTGATCTTCGAACTGCCGGCGCTCGCGTTCGCGCGCACGATCGCCTCGCGCAACGTGCAGGTCGACGAACCGGCATTGCAGTTGACGGCCGCGTTCGTCGCATGCGCTGCGTCGAGCGTGGACGTGACGGTGAAGTCGACCGCATCGTCGTATGGCGACTCATAGGCGCCGCGGTCGATCGCACTGCCGACGATACGCGGGTTGCCGTCGAGGTCATGGCTCGGGAAGCCGCCGCTGACGAGTTCCGCCCCGCCGCCGGAGTTGATCGCCGGCGAACCGGGCGCGAGGTGGTAGTTCGCGCCCCACATCGGATCGCCGTGGATGTTCGCGACATCGTTCGAGAGGAACCCGACGACGGGCCCGAGCACGTTGTATCGTGCGTCCGGGCCAACCAGGTCGAGACCGAATTTCAAGGCCGTAGCGGCACCGTTCCACAGGATGTTGTTGACCAGCTCGGGTGGTTCCAACGGCGCCACGGAGCCAATCATGCTCGGCGTATTGTTGAATCCGATCGTGTTGTAGGCGACGGAGAGGACGCCGTCGTGGCCCGACGTCAGCGCCACGGCGGGCTCGGAATCGTCCATCTGGATGTTGAAGACAAGGTTGTTCTTGAAGCTGACGAAGGCGCCCGTATAGTCGAGGTAGAAGCCGCCGTCGATCACGACGCCGCCATCGATGTTGCTGTTCACCGCCCTCGCGACGACCTGAAAATCGCGAAAGACGTTGTAGCGCACGCTGAACGTATGGCCTGTCGCGTTCACGTCGAATTCGTGGCGCAGGACGAATCCGTTGCGCAGGTTCTTGAACGTCAACCCTTCGATCGTCACGTCGGAGAACGTGTAGATCCAGAATGTCACCTGCGAGGAATTCGCGCCGTAGAGCACCGTGTTGGACGGGTCGACGTCGCGTTGCGTGCAGTTCGTGCCCGGCCGGTAACCGCCCAGCAGGTTGAGATTGACCTCCCGCACGGCATAGAACTCGTTGCTCGGTGCCAGCGTATAGCTGCCCTTGACGAGCTTGATCGTCATCGTGCCGCTGTCCATCAGCAGCCACTGGAGCATGGCGCTCTGCAGCTCCATGCCGTTCGTGACGCAAACGCTGTCTGCGAACGCGCCGGCTGACGCCAGCAAGCCGGCGACACCGAGCACGAATATTTTCAAGTACCGACAAAGAATCTTGTTCACGCACTGCCCCTCTCTGCCTTCTTATCGGGGCAAACGTAAAACGCAGCGCGACACTGCCATGCGCAGCAAACGCCCGCTCATTCATGGCGCCAATCCCGTTCCGACTCGATTGTTCTGTCGCTCAGGACGCAGGCGTTCAGCGTGACGATGGCGCCGTATTGGCGGCATGAACGGCAGCTTCGATCTCCTGCACCCTTGCCAGGGCGCCCTTCGCGGTCGGATGGTCGGGGCTGACGAGGCTGACGCGAAGCTCATAGGACTTTCGCGCCGGATCGAGCGCCTTTGCCGGATTGCCGGCCGCCATATGGGCTTCCGCCAGCGCCATATACGCATAGGAACGTTGCGCGGCCAGCGGCGTGGGCTGGTGTTCCAGAATGTCGATGCCACGCTCGATGTCGGCCATGCCCGGCCTGGCTTCGCCCAAGCGCACGCGCGCGATGCCCTTGCCGACGAGCGCGGTGGCCGCGGCTCGATGCCCCGGGCCGAAGCTCGCTTCGGCCAGTTGCCGCGCGCGTTCGAATGCATCGCGCGAGCCGGCGTAATCCTTCTTCTTCGACGCGATGCTGCCGCGCGCGTTCTCGATCTTGACGAGCAGGTCCGGATCGGACGATCCGGCGGCTTCGGCGGCACGGTCGTACGCGGCGCTGGCGTCGTCCAGTCGATCGGTGAACATGTATACGTCCCCGAGCAGCCGATGGGCTTCGGCAACCTCGGGCGCGTTGTCCCCGATCGTCTTGCGTGCAGCTTCGAGCCATTGTTGCAGTTCGCCTTCCGCGTCCTTGAAGCGGGCCTGGCGCATCAGGATCTGCGCCAGGTCATAGCGCATCGACATCGGCAGGTAGTGTTCCGGGCTGCGCCAGCGCAGCACCATGGCCATGGCCTCGCGCAGGACGCGCTCGCCCTCGTCGAGTTGCCCGAGTTCGACGTAGTCTTCCACCGAGTCCTCGAGCGCCATCGCGAGCTCGACCGACTCGCCGTACTTTGCCCGGACCTCGTCGATGCTGGCATGCGCCAATTCCATCGCCCGGTTGCGATTTCCCTGCTGCCGCGCAATGACGGTCAGTACCCGCCGCGCTGCGTGCGCACCGCTCCAGCGCGACGTCGCCGCCGGACCTTCGGCCAGGTAAATCGACAACGCGCGCGACGCGGACGCTTCGGCTGCGGCGGCATCGCCATCGGCGAGCAGAACCTGCGCGTGCGCGGTCAGCACATGCGCCGCGGCAACGCCGGTGACGTGGCGAGCATCGAAATCGGCGAGCGTTCGTTCGACCGACTCGCGGGCGTTTTTCACTTCGCCGAGCCGCAGTTGTGTCCCGACTGCGGACAGCAGGATTTCCGCCTGCGCCGCCGGATAATCCTTCAGTTCGCTTTCGGCCCGGGCAGCGGTGAGTTCGAGCAGCTTGCCGATCGAAAGGTCTTTGCCGCCGTGCGTCCCGGCCGGATTGATCTCTTCGAACGTGCCAACCAGAAATTCCTTGGAGCGCAGCGCGCGCTCTGCTTCCATGCGGGCCAGCTGCGCCTGGCGCAGGCTCACGACCGTTGCCGCGACCAGCACCAGCGCGATGGCCGCGGCCGCCGAAGCGGCGATGCGGTTTCGCTGCAGGAAACGCATCGACCGATAGCTCCACCGGTCCGGACGCGCCTGTACCGGCCTGCCGTCGAGATGCCGTTCGATGTCGGCAGCGAGTTCGCGGGCGTTCGCGTAGCGCTTGTCGGGATCGACGTGCAGCGCGCGAAGCGCAATGCTGTCCAGATCACCACGCAGCAGGCGGCGCTCGCGCCCGCGCGACGGTTCGAGCGCGTTCGAGGGACGCATCAGCGTCCCGTCACTGCGCCGGGCCGGCCGCGATCCGGTCAGCAACTCGTGCAGGATGACGCCGAGCGCATACACGTCCGTTGCGGTCGTGATCGGACCATCGCCGCTTTGCTCCGGCGCCGCATAGCCCGGCGTCATCCGGCGCAACTCGGTGCGCGTCGCATCGGCCGATTCGTCGAGGAACTTCGCGATGCCGAAATCGAGCAGCTTCAGCACGCCCTCCGAAGTCACGAGAATGTTCGAAGGCTTGAGATCCCGATGCACGATCAGGTTGCGATGCGCATAGGCGACGGCGTCGCAAACCCGGAGGAACAGTTTCAGGCGGGCATCCAGTGCAAGAGCGCGCTGCTCGCAATAGCGATCGAACGCGACTCCATCGACGAACTCCATGACCAGGTACGGGACGTCCGCCTCGGTCAGGCCGGCATCGATCAACCGGGCAATGCCCGGGTGCTCGAGACTGGCGAGGATTTTCTGCTCGCGGCGGAACAGGGCCTGCTGGGTGGAATCGTAGAGCCCGTTGCGCATGAGCTTCAGCGCGACGCATTGGGTCGCATCGCCGAGATCGCGCTCGGCAAGGTACACGGTCGCCATGCCGCCCGCGCCGAGCTTGCGCAGCAACCGGTAATCGCCGATGCAACGGTCGGCGACCTGCCCGTCGTCTGCTGCAAGACGCGCGCGCACGCGGTCGACGAGACCCGGTTTTTCCGCAGCGGCCAGGATCTCGAGCGCCGCTGCGCGCATGCCGGCATCGGCGCAATGCACATCGAGCCATTGCAGGCGCGCTTCCGAATCCAGCAACAGCAGCGCGTCGAGCAGTTCGTCCAGGCCGGCTTCGAGATTTCGATTCATTGTGTCGTGATCGTTCAGGACGCCGCGAGCAATCCGTGCAGGATTGCCTTCGCCTTGTGCCAGGAGCGAAATGCCGTTCTTTCCGCGATGCCGAGGCAGCCGGCAACATCGGCAAATCCGAGCCCGGCGAACACGTGCAGTTCGACGACACGCGCCAGACCTGCGTCGACCTGTTCGAGCTTCATCAAACCCGCGTCGAGCTCGAGCAATTCGCGCTGCGCTTCATCGCCGGGCACTTCCAGCGCGGCCTCCCAGTCGACGCGCTGCAAATCGCCGCCGCGCTTCCGTGACAAGTGCTGGCGCGCCCGGTCGATCAGGATGCTGCGCATCGCTTGCGCGGCATAGGCGAAAAAGCGGTGACGATCGGGCCAGGCCAGCGATTCGCTGCCGACCAGCCGCAGATAGGCTTCATGGACCAGGGCGGTCGTGTTGAGCGTCGGCGCATCGTGTCCGTCGCGCAGGCTGCGCGAAAGACGCTTGAGTTCTTCGTAGACCAAAGGCAGGAGAGCGTCCCTGGCCTGCGGCTCCCCGGCCTCCGCGCGCCGCAGCAAGCCGGTAATGTCGGCCGTTGCTTCCACAATGCATTCCCCGCAACCTGCTTCTGAGTATCAAGAACGTAGAAAGGCCGATGCCACGACACGGGCGGCGCTTGAATACGACCCGCGATTCCCTGCGAGCACATTCGTCGCCGTCAAGCGTTGCCGGCCCTCGTTTTGCCAAGGCTTACGGCAAGTGTCGCACCGTCGCTCCCGCCAGGAAAAGGCCAGCGATCACAGTTTGCGTTTACGTTCGGCGCGGAAGCGGGCTCGGCGAATGCGCTGCTCCACGCACCGCCGCCGCGTGGGTTCAGCGGTATATGACGCCTACCGATCGGCTTCGCGGCCTGGACACCGGCCGCGCTCGGTCACGGCCGGTGTATTGCCGCGGCGGTACGCCTCCGGCGCGAGGTCCGGGCGTTCCTTGAGCCGTGCGATCAGCGCCGTTTCACGCAGCTGTCGTATTCGGCCTGGGAAATCTTGCCGTCATTGTCCTTGTCGCAGCTGCTGAAATTTTGCGCGAGCCAGCTGTTCGGCATTGCGTCGTCCTTGGTCAGGTAGCCCTTGTCGTGTCCCTTGACCATCGCCCAGTCTTCGGGACCCGAACTTTGGATGTTGTGCGGATCTTTCTGCGCTGCTTGCGTCGGCGTCTCGTTCGCCATCGCCGCATCGGTTGGCGGTGTATTGGCCTCCGGCGGCGACGTTGCGGGTGGCGTTGATGCCGGCGGCGACGTCTGCGCGAATGCAGGACACGACATCGCGATGATCAGAAGCATGAGTGAAAATTTCATGGGTCTCTCCAGCTCGTCCTGACAGCGGATTCGACGCAAGAATCCTTGCGCGGCGTTTTGTCGTTGCGCGGGCACCGCCGTCGATGGAAGCCTTCCTGACGCAGCGGTCCAGATGCCACAGCGGGCATGTGGACCAAGTATGTGGTGCAAGGTTTGTGCGCGCGCCGCGCCGATCCCTGGTTGGTCTTCAGCTTGCGTTGTGCTTGGAGTTGCGACGTCGTCAAAAGCGTTGCAACGGCCCGGGCCCGTGACTTCGGCAGGCCGGGCCGCATGCCGATGGCAGCGATCGGGGCGCAAAATGCACGGCCCGCCGGCGGGCCCCGTGCAGGTCGCAGGACGCTGCAAACGACCAAACAATCCGGAATTTTGCGACTTGGTCCGAGCCGCGGCGCGGTCAGCCGCGCCGGCGGTCGCCCGGCTATTGTGCCTCCGCACCGCGTCGGCTATCCTTGCGCCCCCTTTGTGGGCAGTTAGCTCAGCGGTAGAGCACTACCTTGACATGGTAGGGGTCACAGGTTCGATCCCTGTACTGCCCACCACGAAATCAATAGCTTACAGATTTCGTGTCCCGTCAGTACGGTAAACAGCCTCTCACTCGGGCGATCGGTAGTACCACGCGCGGACGGCTCCCTGGCCTCATCTAGAATCCGAACTCGCCTAGCGTCACTCTGTCGCCACACGCGTTATCCTGCGCCAGCGGGGTTGATCACAGCGACATAGTACTGCCCGTGGTAGATCCTAAATCAGATGCCCCAGGCGCATGCGTCTGAGCGTGTTCGGGCGCGACGAGGTTTTCTCTTTCACGGTGCCGCAAAAAACGTTGCCGCCGAGGGCGATCGGTGCTGTGTTCAAGCGTGAATTGCCCAATTCGCACATTTGCATGAGTTCCACTCGTTGCATGGGTCGATTAGGGATTTCGGCGCCGGGCTAACTTCAAGCGCTGTCGCCGGCAATTCCTCTCGCGGCGTCGCACGACAGGTGCATCCGGGTGTCCTCCCGTTGCGTACCGGTTGATCGAAACAACGCAAAACTCCCGACACCTCGCAACCATGGACAAACGCTACCAGACCCTGTTCAGCCATTCGTCGCCCTGCGAGGGCATCGGCAAATATTCGCGGCGCGGACGCGCGCACGCTCGACGTACGTATCGATTTTCCCGCCGGCGCGCGCTCGAACGGAGTCGCTATCGCGGACGTTCCTGCGGCCGCATCGACGACCCCGAACGGCAAGTGTCGATTGTCACGAAGCCGATCACGTTGAAAGATTTGAGGATGATGGCCGATCTTGTGTCGATGGGCTCATCCGCAGCGCCGGGGAATCGCGCTGCGCCAGACCCGCACTCAGGCTCACCGCGAGCCGGTCTGTCATCAGCACATCGGAGCCCCGGCTTTTTGCACTCACTTTGCAGGCGAGGCCGCGCAACGAGACTTCTTGAATACGAATTGCCGTTATCATCGACCGCTGGGTCGATCTGCATGGGGACGAATGCATGACCGAAGCAACTGCAACCGACCAGGAACATCTGCGCGATCTGCTCGGCGCGACCGCACGCGGCGACAGCAGTGCCTTCGAGCAATTGTATCGATCCACTTCCGCAAGACTGTTCGGCATCTGTCTGCGCATCCTGCCGCAACGCGGGGATGCGGAAGACGTGTTGCAGGAAGTGTTCGCGACGATCTGGCGCAAAGCTACACAGTACGACCCGGCGCTCGCGAGTCCGATCACCTGGCTGGCCATGCTCGCGCGCAATCGCGCGATCGACAGGCTCCGAGCCGGCGGCCAGGAACGACGGTCCGCCCCGATCGATCTTGCCGAAGACGTTGCCGATGCGGCGCCCTCGCCGGCGGCCGCGAGCGAACTTGGCGATGATCGCCGGCGCCTGAGCGCCTGCATGGATCAACTCGATACCCAACGCCGCAAGCTGATCCGCATCGCGTTCTTCGAAGGCGCGACCTATGAAGAACTCGCCGCGCGCTGCGGTTCGCCGCTGGGCACGGTGAAAAGCTGGATCCGGCGTGGTTTAGCCCAACTCAAAGCGTGCCTCGAACAATGAACGCTCGCGCTTCCGACATGCTCCGCGAACCACCTGAAGGTGCCCTCACCGCGGCGGAATATGTACTCGGGGTGCTCGATGCCGAGGCGCGCCGCGCGGCCGAAACCAGGCTCGCACGCGAGCCGACGTTCGCCCACGATGTCCACGCCTGGCAGCGGCGGCTCGCGCCACTGATCGAGGAAATTTTTCCGGTCCCTGCGCCGTTGAGTCTGTGGCCGCGAATTGCAAGCGCAGCCGGGATCCAAATCGGCACGCCGAACACGCCCCCTGCATCCACGATCGATTCGCCATCGCTGTGGCAGAGCTTGCCGTTCTGGCGCTGGCTCAACGCGGGCACATTCGTGGCAGCGGCTGCGAGTCTGGCAGCACTGTTCTTGCTGTCGCAGCCCACGCCGCATATACCCGCGCCGCAGCCGAGACCTGCGCTCGTCGCCACGATGGCACAGGACGACGGCAAGGCACTCTTCGTCGCGACCATCGATCCTTCGACCGGCACCCTAGTGGTGTTGCCGATCTCCGTCGTGATTCCCGCCGGGCGCGTCGCCGAACTCTGGCTGATCCCGCCGGGCGATGTGCCGCATTCGTTGGGCCTGGTCGACGCCCTGCATGCGCAGCCGGTTTCGGTGCCGGCCAGCTTGCGCTCGGCCCTTGGTCCGAAGGCCATCGTCGCGGTCACGATTGAGCCGCCCGGCGGCGCGCCCGGCGGCAAGCCGAGCGGACCGATTATTGCGAAGGGTGAAATCGCCTTGTTGTAGGTATTGTTGACATGGGGTCGATCAAGGAAGTCCGTGCGGGCTTCCTCGACGTTGCATCCGAACCTTGCCCTGCTGCGTAACTGCGAGCGCAACAACCAGCGAAGTTCAGCGATGAACCACGAATCGAACTGCGTTTTGCTGACGCCTGCGCATGTCGCGTCTTCGCGCCTGCCCATGTTCTGGATCGCCTGTGCCGAACTGTTAGGCTACGACCACGGCCTGCAATGGATCGTGGGCCACTACCTGTTTGCGAAGAAGCAATCTGCGCAAGCCCATAGCGTGAATCGGCGCAAGACAAATGCGACCGCGTTGAACGCGACCGGCGTCGGGGCCCGGGTAATCACCTGAAATTCGAAATCAGTCAGATCGGGAGATCCGCGGCTGAGGCCGTTCATGTCTTGAAAGAAATTTCTTCGTGAACTGCATCCGGATGGCAACGTGACGCGTATCTCGATATGACCCGGCGATTCCGCCCGGCCGTTATTTCTTCGAGGTGTCTATGCCACTGCCATTCAAGACCGCACTTTGTGCTTCATTGCTTGTTGCCCTTGCCGCCGGCCAGGCAAGCGCTTCAAGTCACCGGGAGGCGCCTTTCACCGCCGCCCATCCCAAGATCGACGGTGCCGACTTTTACATGTTCCGCAGCTATGAAGCGGGCCGCGATGCTTTCGTGACCCTCATTGCGGACTACATTCCGCTGCAGGATGCCTACGGTGGTCCGAATTATTTTTCGATGGATCCGAACGCGCTCTACGAAATCGAAGTCGACAATCACGGCGACGCCAGGGAACACCTCACCTTTCAGTTCCGCTTTACCGAAACCTATCAGAACGCGGCGCTAAACATCGGCGGCAAGACTGTTCCGGTTCCGCTCATCAATATCGGTCCGATCGGTCCGGGCGTAACCGACGGCGACGCGAACAAGAATCTGATCGAAACCTACACGGTGACCGTCGTGCAGGGCGATCATCGGCACAGCAACGGCACACTGGCGACGAATCTGACCAGCGGCGGTACCACGTTCCGCAAGCCGTTCGATAACATCGGCAACAAGTCGATCACCGACTATCCGACCTACGCCAACAACCACATCTTCTCGATCGGACTGCCGGGATGCAATACGCCGGGCCGCGTGTTCGTAGGACAGCGCAAGGATCCGTTCGCGGTCAACCTCGGCGAGATTTTCGACCTGGTCAACTTGAACCCCGCCGGATCGCCCTCGGCAAAGCCGAACGCGATCGGTGACAAGAACGTGACTTCGATTGCGCTCGAGGTGCCGATTGCTTGTCTGACCCGTGGCAACGAGCCGGTAATCGGCGCGTGGACCACGGCGAGCCTGCATCAGGGCCGCGTGCTCAATCCCGCTCCCGCCGGTGTCGTTGGCAGCGGCGGAGAAGGCAGGCCCACCGAAGTCGTCGGCGGCGCATGGACCCAGGTTTCGCGTCTGGGCATGCCCCTGGTCAACGAAGTTGTGATCGGCCTGCCGGACAAGGACCGCTTCAACGCAAGCGAGCCGAAAGACGACGGCCAGTTCGCGAACTATGTAACTAACCCGACCTTGCCGGCGCTGCTACAAGTGCTGTTTGGTGTGCAGGCGCCGGCTACACCGCGCGCCGACTTGGTCGCGGTATTTCTGACTGGCGTTTCGGGCTTGAATCAGCCCAAGAACGTCACCGCGTCGGAAATGTTGCGCTTGAACACCACGATCGCTGCGGTTCCAGCGGCGGAGCAAAACACGCTCGGCGTGCTCGGCGGCGACATCTCGGGTTTCCCGAACGGACGTCGTCCCGGCGATGACGTCGTGGATATTTCACTGCGCGCGGCGATGGGCGTCTTGCTGCCGGCGGCTCAGGCTCCGGACGGCCAGTTGCCTTACACGGATCAAACGTCTCTGTCAGCCACGGATTTCGGCTCAGCCTTCCCCTACATCAACGCCCCGTTGCCCGGGTCTCCGTAGTACTGCAAACGACAAACGACATAGCCATGAAATGAGGTGGAACATGAATCTTCAGATTCTTCTGTGCGCAACTCTGGCCGTGGCCAGCGCGACTATGGCTGTAGCTAACGGCATGGATCCGACGACCAAACCGGAGCTGTCTGCAGCAGGCGCGCCTCCTTCCGCGGCATCCCAACCGTCATCTAGACCGTTACATGTGGAGTTCGGCGAGTTTGTCCATGGGCTGGTTACGCTGCAAAAAGCCGACCACGCCGATCCAATCGACGTCAATAATCTATCCATGGAACTGATCTATGACGACGCCACCGAATGGTTCGATCTTGTTCTCTAGCCGCCACGGCGTCCAGCTCATTGCGGTGGCATGTGCCGCCGCAATGAGCCTGATCAGCCCGAACGTTTCCGGCGCACCTCATGTGCCCGCCGACGACAGTGCCGTCGTGGAACAACTTCCGAAATCCTTCCTCGCACTGAGGCAATTGAAACACGGCAAAGCGACCAGTAATGCGCAGGTCCGTCTCGAAGACGCGCTCGCCAACGCGCGCCGTTATATCGAACTGGGCCAAACCTATTCCGATCCGCGCGCCTACGGCTACGCGCAATCGGCGCTCGGCAAGTGGTGGAGCGCAGATCCCGCACCGACCCAGGTGTTGGTGATGCGCGCGCGCATTCTGCAGTTCCGGCATGAATTTTCTGCCGCACTCGCGCAACTCGAAGCGGCGCTGCAAGCGGATCAGTACGACCCCGATGCATGGCTGCTGTTCGCCAGCATTTCACAAGTACAGGGCAATGTGCGCGCGGCGCGCGGCGCTTGCATGAAACTCATTCCAATGGCCGATCCGGTGGTCGGCGCGACGTGCGCGGCTTCGACCGCAGCACTCGGCGGCCGCAGCAAGGACGCCGAGGCGTTGCTGGCGATGACGCTGAACGAAGCGACCGGCACGGCGCCCGCGGAACGCACCTGGGCCTGGACCACCCTGGCCGAGATGCGCGCTCGCAGCGGCAACAATGCCAGCGCGGAGGCCGCGTTCAAAAAGGCCCTTCAAATCTCGGCTGATGACGTCTATGCGCGTGCGGCGTACGCGGACCTGCTGCTGGATCTGAATCGTTCGCGCGAGGTGCGCGCGCTGCTGCGAGATCCGACCCAGGCCGATGCCTTGCTGCTCCGGACAACGATTGCTGCGCAGCGCAATGGGGATCCCGATGCAAAGTCGCTGCAGGACAATCTCGCGGAGCGTTTTGTCGAGGCGCGCGCGCGTGGCGATCAAACTCACTTGCGCGAACAAGCCCGCTTCGCACTTGAAGTCGAACACGATACCAAGCGTGCGCTCGATCTTGCTCAGCGCAACTTCGAGGTACAGCGGGAACCGGCCGACGCGCGCACCCTGCTCGAAGCAGCGCGGGCCGCCGGCGATATCCGAGCCGCGCAACCCGCGATCGACTGGCTGCGACACACCGGAATTGTCGCCCCGCGTTTGCAGCAACTAGCCCGTGCCGCAACGCTAGGTGGCGCTGGATGAAAACCCTGCTGCGCATCGCATTTGCCTTGCTCTGCGCGACCGCAGCGAACAGCGCGCCCGCACACAAGCCCAGCGACAGCTATCTGATCCTGCACACCGCAGCCGGCGACAACGTGATCCACGGGCAGTGGGATATCGCACTGCGCGATCTGGAAATCGCGGTGCAACTGGACGTCAATCGCGATGGCGCCATCACTTGGGGCGAAGTACGCGAACGCCAGGCGGAACTTTTCGCGTACGCATTCGCCCATCTTGAGTTACGCGCCAATGGCGACTCGTGCCCGCTTGCCGCCAGCGATTTGCTCGTCGACGATCACAGCGACGGCGCGTATGCGGTGCTGGGCTTCAGCGCGAATTGCGCCGCCGCGCCGCGTGCAGTCGGGGTGAACTATTCGCTGTTGTTCGATCTGGACCCGACCCATCGCGGCCTGCTTCGACTCGATAGTGACGGCGGTTCGCGCAGCGCAGTATTGTCGCCCGAGCAAACCACGCAAACCTTCAGCCTGGTCGAAACCTCGCGCGTGGCCACGTTTCTGCAATTTGTGCGCGACGGCGTGCATCACATCTGGATCGGCTACGACCATATGCTATTTCTGATCTCGCTGCTGTTGCCATCCGTGCTGATTCGACGCAAGGGAAGCTGGGTTCCGGTCGGCACGTTCTCCAGCGCGCTATTCAGCGTACTCGCGGTGGTTACCGCATTCACCGTTTCGCATACGATCACCTTGACCATGGCCGCGCTCGGAGTGATCAGCTTACCCTCGCGTCTGGTCGAATCGGGCATTGCTTTGTCGGTGATGCTCGCCGCGCTCAACAATATCTGGCCGCAGATCACTCGTCGCGTGTGGCTGCTCGCGTTCGGTTTCGGGCTCGTGCACGGCTTCGGCTTCGCCAGTGTGCTCGCAGACCTTGGTCTGCCGCGCGATGCGCTGGCGCTCTCGCTCGCGGGCTTCAATATCGGCGTTGAAATCGGTCAGCTGAGCGTGGTGCTGCTCGTCGTGCCGCTGATTTTTCTGTTCCGCGCCAGGCCTTTTTATCGTCCTGCGGTCCTTGTCGGCGGCTCCTCCGTCATCGCGTTCGTGGCGAGCGTCTGGCTGTTCGGCCGCGTATTTGGATTCGGTCTAGGTTAGCCAATCAAGACGCACGACAGCTTCATCGAGCGCCAGCGCCTGGTCCAGGCGGCCAAGCGACTGGAGCAGCAACACACTGTTGCGCACCACGTCCAGATCCCATGGATCGACTACACCGTTCCGGTACTCGAAATCGCCCATCATTACGCCGTTTCGCCGCCGCCTTGCGCGCGTGCGCCTTTTCAGGCGACGCGCGGCGCCGCGTGGTTTTGACGCGTGCTCATCAGGTTGTAGAGCGGATAGATTTCGGCTTCGTTGCGCTGCACGTACTCGGCGAGCATCGTCGAGACATGCTCGGCGATTGCATGGGTCGGTGTTCCGCTGACGATCGCTTCCAGCAGGTTTTCGAGGCCGCGCACGACGCGGCGAGTGAGGGCGACCATGACGAGCCGAAGCCGCGCCAGCTGTCGGCGCGCGTTCTCGTCGTATTCGAGGCCGTGGGCGATGACCGGATATAGCCAAAGCGCCTCGGAACGACGCAGGTCATGCAGCTGGTTGGCGCAGTCGCGGATCGCGCAGACCGCAGCTTGCGGATCATCGTCGAGCCGACAGAGCAAGGTGGCGAAACGCGCATTCAATTCGCCATGTCCGGCGATCAGGCGATCCAGAAGTCCCGCGTCGAACTGCACCCTCGTATGCAGAGCCAGAGTCTCACTCGAGGGGACCGCTCGCATCGATTTGCCGAACTTGAACATGCGACCTCCGCAACAAGGCAATTTATTCGGTTTGGTCCTGCATTCCTGACCTGGGCATCCGGTTGAAGAGGCGCATCCCTGCGCCCCGGGCCTGCGCCTCAGGGATCATGCGCAAGAGATGTGCCACTGAAACAATCCACTCGAATGAGCCTTTTCGCGCGGTCCAGCCGTGCGATTCGCAGTCATCGTGACAACCGCCCTGCAATTTGCAACGTTTGCTGGTGCCGGTTCGTCGTGCGCTGGGGCGAAAGCGATTTCGACGCGCCTCGGTCTATGTGCGTAGTGACCTTGGCCCGAGAACGACTTGCGATGAGCGACGATACGACGCGGAAAGCGATGGCCGGACGGCGGCGCTTGTTGCTCGGCATCGCGGGCGGCCTGTCGGCTTCGGGATTGCTGATGCTGACCCGCTTCGCCGGATCGACGGCCGATGCTGCATCGCCCGCATCGTTCGAGGTCGTGCACACGGACGCCGAATGGCGCGAACTGCTGACTCCGGAACAGTTCCATGTCCTGCGCCAGCAAGGCACGGAGGGACCGTTCACGAGTCCGCTCGATCGCGAAAAACGCAGCGGCACATTCGCCTGTGCGGGATGCGGCCTCGATCTTTTTTCGTCGAAGGCGAAATTCGACAGCGGCACGGGCTGGCCCAGTTTCTTTCGACCCTTGCCGAATGCCGTCAATGAAGCGAGCCGCACGCAGATGGGCATATTCGGCGCGGAAATCCATTGCCGCCGCTGTGGCGGCCATCTCGGCCACGTGTTCGACGACGGCCCGGCGCCGACTGGATTGCGCTATTGCATCAATGGCGTCGCGTTGAAGTTCGTGGCCGCCGCCTGACAGCGAAGGAATTGCAGACGATGGACAACCACGGAAATTCCCGCAATCACATGCTTCCGATGCTGGCTGTCGGCGTACTCGTCTTGCTGGCTTTTGCCTGGCAGCTGGTTGCGCGTTCCGCCGAACAGGCCGTGGCGATTCCGGCGGCGACGATCGATGAACCCGCG
>DATIEJ010000320.1:0-10315 GCA_035455825.1 Rhodanobacteraceae bacterium
GAGCACCCGCGCACGCGCGCGGCGGCAGCGCAAGCCGCGACGACGGAAAGGCAGGCAAGCGCAAACTGAATCGCGGCCTTTGCACCTTGTTGCCCCGGCGCAAGCACGACGCGGCGCTTACCAGCAGCGCATGAATCCGGCACAATTGCTCCGCGCGCCCATCCGGGCGCGCCGTGTTTCCGCCGGATGTCGCAATGAACGTGCAAGCCAACTACGAACAGATCGCGCTCAAGGATTACGCCGAGCGCGCCTATCTCGACTACTCGATGTACGTCGTGCTCGACCGCGCCCTGCCGTTCATCGGCGACGGCCTGAAGCCGGTGCAACGCCGCATTGTATACTCGATGAGCGAACTCGGCCTCGATGCCGGCGCCAAGCCGAAGAAGTCGGCGCGCACGGTCGGCGACGTAATCGGCAAGTTCCATCCGCACGGCGACAGCGCCTGCTACGAAGCGATGGTGCTGATGGCGCAGCCGTTCTCGTACCGCTATCCGCTGGTCGATGGCCAGGGCAACTTCGGCTCGTCGGACGATCCGAAATCGTTCGCGGCGATGCGCTATACCGAATCGCGGCTCACGCCGATCGCCGGGCTGCTGCTCGAAGAACTCGGCCAGGGCACGGTCGACTGGACGCCGAATTTCGACGGCACGCTGAAGGAGCCGTCGTGGCTGCCGGCACGCGTGCCGCACGTGCTGCTGAACGGTTCGACCGGCATAGCGGTCGGCATGGCCACCGACATCCCGCCGCACAACCTGCGCGAGATCGCAACCGCGTGCATCCGCCTGCTCGACGAACCCGAAGCCAGCGTCGCGTCGTTGTGCGAACACGTGCTCGCGCCGGACTATCCGACCGCGGCCGAAATCATCACGCCGAAAAATGAACTGCTGGCGATGTATGCGACCGGCATCGGCTCGGTGCGCGCCCGCGCCGTGTACACGTCCGAGCAGGGCAACGTCGTGATCACGGCCCTGCCGTACCAGGTGTCGCCGGCCAAGATCCTCGAGCAGATCGCGAACCAGATGCGCGCCAAGAAGCTGCCGATGCTCGAAGACCTGCGCGACGAATCCGACCACGAAAATCCCGTGCGCCTGGTGCTGATCCCGCGCAGCAACCGCATCGATCTCGACGAGATGATGCAGCACCTGTTCGCGACGACGGACCTGGAAAAGAGCTTCCGCATCAACCTCAACATGATCGGCCTGGACGGCAAGCCGCAGGTCAAGAACCTCAAGCAGATCCTCAACGAATGGCTGCGCTTCCGCCAGGAGACCGTCACGCGGCGCCTGAGAAACCGCCTCGAGAAAGTCGAGCGCCGCCTGCACATGCTCGAAGCATTGCGCGTCGCGTTCCTGAACCTCGACGAAGTCATCCGCATCGTGCGCACGGAGGACGAACCGAAGCCGGTCCTGATCAAGCGCTTCAAGCTCGACGAGGAACAGGCCGACTACATCCTCGAAACGCGCCTGCGCCAGCTCGCGCGGCTCGAGGAGATGAAGCTCAACAGCGAGCGCGATGAACTCGAGGAGGAGCGCGCGAAGATCAATGTCACGCTCGGCTCGAAGGCGCGCCTGAAGACGTTGATCAAGGACGAACTGAAGTCCGACGCGAAGAAGTATGGCGACGACCGGCGTTCGCCGATCATCACCGGCGTCGTCGCCGCGCAGGCGCTCGACGAGGCCGCGCTGGTCGTCAGCGAACCGGTTACCGTCGTGCTGTCGCAGAAAGGCTGGGCGCGCGCGGCCAAGGGTCATGACATCGACGCCACCGCGCTGAGCTACCGTGAAGGCGACAGCTTCCGCAGTTCGGCCAGGGGCAAGACGACGCAGAACGTCGCATTCATCGACTCGACCGGACGCAGCTACTCGACGCCGACGCACACGCTGCCGTCCGCGCGCGGCAACGGCGAGCCCCTGACCGGCCGCTTCACGCCGCCGCCCGGCGCGCACTTCGAGGCGATCGCGATCGCCGACCCGGCCAGCAAGCTCGTGCTCGCGAGCGATCACGGCTACGGTTTCGTGATCCGCTTCGAAGGCCTGCTGGCGAACAAGAAGGCCGGCAAGCAACTCATCAACATGGACGATCACGCGCATGTCGTCGCGCCGGCTTACGTCAACGACTCGGCGCGCGACCGCATCGTCGTCGCGACCAACGCCGGCCACCTGCTGATGTTCTCGGTTGCGGAATTGCCCGAACTCGACAACGGCGGCAAGGGCAACAAGCTGATCGAGATACCCAAGGCGAAGCTGACGCAGGGCGAGCGCGTCGCCGGCGTCGCCGTCGTCGCCGAGGGCAAGGGCGAAGTCACGCTTTACGCCGGCGCGCGCAAGCTGATCCTGAAGTGGTCGGACCTGGTCGAATACAATGGCAATCGCGCGCAGCGGGGTGGTAGCCTGCCGCGCGGGTTCCAGCGTGTCGAACGGATCGAGACAAGCGCTTGAGCGCGACTCGGCCGTTCGGAGAATCGAGGATCGGCCGGCACTGAGCGTCCTGGATCGGAGAAAGCGCGATGGTAACGACGGTCTTGTGTTTGCTCGTAGCGCTTGCGGTCATCTTCATCACGGCGTTGGCCCAGCGCGCGCGGGCCTCGCCCACCCGCGTCGTTCCGAACGCAGAGGCAGCGGTCGTGGCCGGCGCCGTCATCAACTTCTTCGACACTCTGGGTATCGGGTCATTCGCGCCGACTACGGCTTATTTCAAATTCCGCCGCCTGGTCCCGGATCGATTGATCCCTCCGACTCTGATAGCTGCTTCGGCACTGCCGGCAATCACGCAGGCGCTGATCTACGTTCGAGTCATCAAAGTCGATCCCGCGCTCCTCGTCATCTGCATCGCTGCCGCGGTTCTCGGATCATGGCTCGGATCCACCTTCGCGCTACGGCTTCCGGCCAGGCCGATCCGCCTGGCGATGGGTACCGGTCTTCTCGTTGCGGCGGGCCTCATGGCATTGTCCAACCTGGGCCTCTTGCCTCCCGGAGGCACGGCGCTGGAGCTGGACCCCGTGCGCATGGCCATTGCAGCCGGCGCCTGCTTCGTCTTCGGCGGGCTCCTCAACGTGGGTATCGGCTTCTACGCACCCGCGCTCATCGTTCTGAGCGTGCTTGGGCTCGAGCCGCGGGCGATCTTTCCGATCATGATGGGTGCGTGCGCATTCCTGATGCCGGTAACCGGATTGAAGATCGTGCGGCACCCGGAGATCGACATGCGCATTGTTCTCGGCATCGCGATCGGTGCGATCCCGGCCATTCTTCTTGCGGCATTCTTCGTCAAGGAGATTCCCCTGCAGACGCTTCGCTGGCTCGTCATCGCAATCGTGCTCTATGCCGGTGGTCTCATGCTGCGTACGGGATTGCGCCAGGAACCGAACCGCCCGGTGAGCGATGCAAGCGCTGCCGCGTGAAGCGCGCGCCAGCGTCGATTCGACGGCAGAGCCACGAGCAGTGCACTGGGAGACGGTTTGATGTCATTCCGAAAAGTGGTCGGAATTGGTGACCGCGCCACGGCCAAGAGGCTCATAGCGCAAACCACGCAATGCTGGGCCGCGCCGGATGTGACTGATTTCGGCATCGGTCAGCCGCAGGACTCGATCTTGCCGGTCGACATCCTGCACAAGGCGGCGCTGCAACAAAGCGCCGAACGCCATCCACTGCAGTACGGCACGGAATTCGGCGATGGCCTCTTGCGGCTGGCCTTGGCCAATTTTCTGAGCGAGCAGTACGCCATCGCAGTCGATCCGGAACCGATCTTCATCACCAACGGCAACTCGCAGGCCATCGATATCGTATGCACCGCATTCACGAAGCCCGGCGAGGTGGTGTTCGTGGAGGAACCGAGTTACTTTCTCGCGCTGGATATTTTCCGCAATCATCATCTGCAGATCGTCGGCATCCCGGTCGACGAACACGGGCTGTCCATCGATGCATTGGAAGCCGCGCTCGAACAGCACGCGCCGAAGCTGGTTTACACGATTCCCGCGTTCCACAATCCCACCGGCGCGACCTTGTCTGCCGAACGCCGGCAACGACTGATCCAATTGGCAGTGCAACATGGTTTCTTGATTGTTGCCGATGAGGTTTATCAACTGCTCGATTACCTTGGCGATACGCCGGCGCCAATGGCCGCGTATCTCGATAGCGGTCGCGTGCTGTCGCTCGGGACATTCTCGAAGATACTGGCACCGGGGTTGCGATTGGGTTGGATTCAAGCCGAGTTGGGCTTGCTGCAACGGCTGGCGAAAACCGCGTACGTGGTCAGTGGCGGCGGCTTGAATCCCTATACATCATCCATTGTGCGGTGTGTGATCGAACAAGGTTGGCAAGCCGAATATCTGCAAACGCTGCGCACGTTGTATCGCGAGCGTACGGACGTAATGCACAAGGCATTGATGCGTCATTTCCCAAAAGACATCGCCTATGAAAAACCCACCGGCGGTTATTTCTTCTGGTTGAAGTTTGCGCCGCAGACAGACACCAGGCAATTTCTGGACAAGGCTCGCGATCTGAAGGTCGGGTTTCGTCCGGGCGGTGTGTTTTCCGTCAGCGGCGGCCAAAAAAACTGCATGCGGCTGAGCTTTGCATTTTACGATGCCGACAGAATTGCAGCCGGGATCGAAACACTGGCACACGTTGTCTCCGGCAGTTGAGGGCCCGGATTCCGTCACACCCGAAATTTCCTGGATCGCTCGGCGATCGCGGGGCTGCCTTGGTGCTCGAATGGCGCTTTCCATCCCCACCCGCGCGCCCTCGTCCCGACTTTCCCGGAATACCGCGCATATCGTGGTCTTTGCGCCGGCAGGCCCCGCCGTATATCGCTTGAACGAGCCTTACCCTTCCTGAAATGTTCGGATGCGAACGATCGGTCGTTCTCTTATGCAAGTGCCATCAGGGGATCGCCGTGTCATTCTGCTCGTCTCGCCGCTCGTTTCTCCTCGACACGTCGTCGCCGCAACCAACGCCGCTGCATACGCCCGAATCGCAGCACACGCCTCGCCAAGTCTCGATCGGTTCATCGGTGCTCCGGCGCGATCGCCGCGGCGCGATCATGCGCGTCGTCATCGGCTTGCTTGCGGCGCTCGTGTTGCCGGCATGCGCGTCAGCGACAACGGTCTGTGTCAACCCCGCGATCGGACTGACGGGGGCTTTGAAGACATGGAACGACATGAATGGCGGCAGCATGACGATCAAGCTCGTGCAGGGAACCTACGCATTCGGCAACTACTACTTCTTCAACCAGCAGGGCACGACCTTGAGCGTGCTCGGTGGCTATACCGCCGGTTGCGCGTCGCGCACGCTGAATCCGGTCAACACGACCATCGACGGGCAGAATTCGGGCGGACTGTATCTTGCCAGCGGGAACGACATCACGATCGAAGGCATCACGTTTACCGGCCTGAAAAAAGCCTTGACCGTCGCGTTCGACGACTTCGAGGACGGCAGCGGGCACGCCTATACCGTGCGCTACAACATCTTCCGCGATTACCAGGCCGACGGCACCGATCCCAATGTCTCCGGCGCGGTCTACATCGACGGCTCTCCGGATTCAGGCGGCGTCTACGTCCATTTCCAGAACAACCTGGTCTACAACGTCAGCGCAACCAACTCGCTGCCGGCGGTGAACATCGACAGCCGCGATGACGGCTTCATCGCGATGACCAGCAACACGATCGCCGGGATCGGCAGTGGCACGGCGGCAGCGGTGAATTTCTATACACCGGGCTCGTCCGGCGCCTCGTTTCTCGAGAACAACATCATTTTCAACGGCACGCAGACATCGCTGGATTTCTCCTCGGGCGCCGTGGGCCCCTACGCCACCTACAACCTGCTCGGCAACACCGCTGCGAACGTCAACCAGGGCGCCAACGCGTTTGCCGCCGACGCGGAAAACAATTACGGCGCACCCGGATTCTTCAACACCAGCGTGCACGACTACCACCTCGCCAGCAACGCGTTCCTGACGGTCAATACCGGCGGGTCCTCGGCCTTCAATCCCGACGGCCTGCCTGCGCACGATCTCGACGGCGGCAAGCGCGTCAACGGCAGCGCGATCGATCGCGGTGCGTACGAATCGGCGGTCGACGATCTGAATAATTTCACCGTGACTTCTACCTTGGACGCTTCCCACGCCACCGCGCCGGCCGTGAACTGTGCGACCAATTCGCTGACCTGCACGTTGCGCCAGGCGATCCTCGATGCCAATGGCAATGCCGGCGCGTCGATCATCAGCTTCAGCCTGCCGTGCGGCAGCCTGCTCTCGGTATCATCGCAGCTGCCGACGATCGCCACGAACGTCACGATCGACGGTTATACCAATCCCGGTGCGAGCCCGAACACCGACCCGAACGGATTCAATGCAACGCTGTGCATTTATCTGAACGGCCAGGGCACCGTCACCAACGGACTGCGCACCAGCGGCTCCGGGCGCCTGACAGTTCGCGGCCTGGCGATCGGCAATTTCAGCGGCTCCGGCATCCGCCTCGATGTCGGCAGCGGCCACCTGGTCGCGGGCAACCAGATCGGCAACGCATTCGGCGCGAACGGCACGGGCGTCTACATTACCGGGACCAGTTCGCTCGCGACGGTCGGCTATTCCGACGACATCGCGTCCGCCAACCTGATCGGCGGCAACACGAACTACGGCATCTACATCGATGCACCAACCGGGAAAAACACCGTTGCCGGAAACCTGATCGGACTGAATGCGGGCGGCTTTCCGTCGGCCGCGACCCAGAACGGCAACGGCGTGGTCATCTACAATTCCCCGGCAAACCGCCTCATCGCCAACACGATCTCGGGCAACGCGAATTCGGGCGTGCTGATTTCCGCCGCGGGTGCGCAGAACAACGTCGTCGAATTCAACACGATCGGCTATGCCACCAACGGCAGCGCGGCCAGCAACGGCGATCCGGCGGTTTTGATCAACTTCGCCGCGGCGAACAACACGATCGGCGCTTCGCAAAACGGCACCGACGGCGGCAACGCGATCTATTCGAGCGGCAAAGGTGTCTGGGTCAGCACTTCGGGCGGCGCCGGCAACCGAATTCTTGCAAACCGCATCGCAACGGGCGCCGCGTCGCTCGGAATCGATCTCGACGCCGCCGGCGCGACGCCGAACAACAGCAGCGGCAGCGCGAACGAGCTGCAGGATTTTCCGGTCATCGCGCACGCGTTCCGCACGCCCACGGCCGAGTGGATCGAAACGACGATCGACAGCACACCGGGAGCCGCATACCGCGTCGACTATTACTGGAGCTCGAGCGCCGGTCCCGGTTCTCCGGCACGCGGCGTGCCGCTCGACTACATCGGGCGCGGCACCAGTGGCAGCACCGACGGCAGCGGCCACGCGCATTTCTGGACGAAGTTTGCCGTGCCGTCCGTCAACGACACGCCGCTTGGCATAGGCCTCGTCAGCGCGACCGCGACGGCCAGCGACGGCAGCACTTCGGAAATCGGTCCGTACGTAACGGAGAGCACCGACCTGATCTTCCGTGACGAATTCCAAATCAGCGGACCATAGCCGCCAAAAGGAGTCAGATCCAGTCAAAGGCGTTGATGACATCTGACTCCTGACAGCTGGCCCCTAACAGCTATTGCTAGCCGGCTTGGCGGACTTCCCCGACAAAACGCGTATCCCCTGACAACTCCGCCAGCTGCGTCGACAACGGCGCTGCCGGAGGCGGATGGCATTCGAGGGTCAGGCTCATGAAGCGCATCAGCAGCAAACCGTCCCGCGCGAACCAGCGCGTGCTCGCCGCCGGCATCGCATCCGCACTCGCCCTGGCGGCGCCCGCCGCCTTCGCCGTGCCGAACGTCTGGCCGGTGGATAACTGCAAGGACACCGGCACTGGTTCGCTGCGCGATGTCCTTACGGCGCCGACGACGCTGTCGGGCGACACGGTCGACCTTACGGCGCGCACCGATTGCGTCAACAGCACGATCTCGCTGCAACTCGGCGAACTGACGATCTCGCAGAATTCCCTGACGATCCTCGGTCCGGGCGGCGACAAGCTGACGATCGACGGCACGGACCTGCCAACGGGCAACACGTACCAGAACAACAGCCGCCTGCTGACGCACACCGGTGACGGCACGCTCGATATCCACGGACTGACTCTGTCCGGCGGCCACATCTATCACACCGGCAACGGCTACGACGCGCTCGGAGGCTGCCTGTATTCGGCGAAGGATCTCGTGCTCGAATCGGTCGATGTCCGCAATTGCTCGGCGCAGAGCTTGCAGGGCAAGGCGTATGGCGGCGGTGTTTACGCAAAAGGCAGCGCGACGCTCGACAACGTGACCTTGTTCGGCAACACGGCGGCTGGCAGCACGGTGCGCGGCGGCGGCTTCGCAGCCCTGGGCAAGATCACCGCGACCGGCGGCCTCGCCAAGAACAATAGCGCGGTCGGCGGCGGCATCGTCCTCGGCGGGGGCATCTCGGCGCGCGGCGGCGTCAGCCTCGACGGCACGGCGGTCGTGCAGAACACCGGCAGCTCAGCGGCAGCCTTCGCCCAGGGCGGCGGTATCTACACGCGTTACGACCTGACTCTCAAGAACGCGACAATCAGCGGCAATACGGCGAAAATGTCGGACGGCGGCAACGCAGGCGCAGGTGCCGGCGGAGCGGCTTCGTTCTTCGGCCCCGTGAGTATTTCGTATTCGACGATTGCCGACAATGCGGCCAACGGCATACCGGCGAACAGCATCGCCGGCGGCGTGAGCACGCTCGGCGATTTCAGGATGGATCATTCGACCGTCTCGGGCAACACGACGAGCGGATCGATCGGCGGCATTTTCAAGACGGAAAACTGCGGCGGCTGCACGCAGACGTTCTACATGCGCAACAGCACGGTCAGCGGCAACCATGCGGACTTGACCGTGGGCGGCGTCGACATCGGCGCGGCACAGCAAATCAAGTTGCTGAACTCGACGATTGCGTTCAACACCGCAGGCAAGGGCCAGGGCGGCGGTCCGGGAAACTATTTTCCGACCGGCGCGGGGCTGCAGTTATACGGCGGAACGCCAACGACCGTATCGATGCACAGCATGTTGATCTCGAACAACACCTACGGAGCTGGCAATGTCGCAAGCGATTTCACGACAGCCTCGGCGCAGACCATTACCTTCACCGATGGTCCGTCGAACAGCCTGATCTTCCAGACCTCGGCGCCGAACCTGCCGACCGGTGTCACCGTCGGCGCGTGCCCGCTGCTCGGGCCGCTGCGCAACAACGGCGGCCTGACCAGGACGCATGCGTTGTCGCGCACGAGCCCGGCGATCGATGCCGGCGACAACGTGATCGGCGGCATCGTCATCACGCTCAACCTCAACGATCAGCGCGGCAACGAGATGGGCAACGGCACCGCGACCTATCTGCGCGCTTCCGGCCTGCTCCCGGACATCGGCGCCTACGAGGTGCAGCAGGACGACGAGATCCACAATGCCGGCTTCGACGGCTGTCCGGATATTCCTTGATCGAAACAGGAGATCGCCGGCGGCAGCCGTAAAAAAGTCACGTTGATTTTCGACGTTTGGAAACTGGACCTGGCGCCTTTTTCTGCGTGGGCTTTCCCTGCGAGCGCTTCTTCGCGGCAGTCAGCTTGATGGTGAGACTGCCCTTGCCCTCGGATGGCAAGGGCACCGTCGATTTGGCAACCGCGCCAGCAAGCAACGCGTCCACATCCGGATGAGCCAACTGGCTGGCCGCTTCGACCGGCACGAAGCGGGCCTGGCTTCCCGATCCCTGCAGCAGCCGCTTGGGGTCGGGCAACTGAGGTCCATGCATGAAGTACAGACGCACACCGTCGCTGCGTCCGTCGATCGCCAGGATCGCATCGATCGCGCGGTCCGTCGCCGAATAGCAAATGACGACGTGACTGGAGTAGTCGTACGCCAGCTCGTTGGCGGTCGGGAATCGCTTGCGTACGGCAGCGCGGACCGAGCGCATGAGTTTCTGATGTTTCGGATCCAGCCTGTCGATGTAGGACTCGAGTTCGGCTTCGGGCGTGAGGTTGCTGCTGGCGGGTTTCACAGGCACGTCATTCTCCCGGGCGTTTCTTGAAGGGCGGAGGGTTTCCTCACCCTCGGTCGCTAACGGTCAACGAAATCCGACCGCTTTTGTCCGAATAGTCAGAGCGCGCTGCCGTATTCCTTGAACCACTGTTCGATTCCCCGAACGAGCGAGTCGCCGCGAGGACCCATCAGGTCATCCACCAGCCAGCACTCGGTAGGAGCTAGGCGTTGAAGAACCGGCGTCGCGTGCTTTTGCTCATGCTTCTTGCCAAGGACAAATGTATACGTCATCGATACCTTGGCTTCGACTCCGG
>DATIEJ010000321.1:0-2413 GCA_035455825.1 Rhodanobacteraceae bacterium
CCGGGCGCGCTGTTCGTCGCGCTCAAGGGCGAACACTTCGACGCGCACGAGTTCGTCGCAGCGGCAAAAGCAGCCGGAGCGGCCGCGGCGCTGGTCGAAAGGCCGATTCCGATCGACCTGCCGCAGGTGGTCGTCGTCGACACGATGCTCGCGCTCGGCGACCTTGCCAGCGCGGTGCGCGCGCAGCGTCGCGCCCGCGTCGTCGGCATCACCGGCTCGAACGGCAAGACGACGGTCAAGACGCTGCTCGCGTCGATCCTCGCCTTGCACGGCAGAACCCACGTCAACGCCGGCAACCTGAACAACGAGATCGGCCTGCCGCTGTCTCTGCTCGCCATGCCCGAAGATTCCGAATACGCCGTGTTCGAGATGGGCGCCGGCAAGCCGGGCGACATTGCCTACCTGGCTGCCATCGCACGGCCCGAAATCGGGCTCGTCAACAACATTGCGCCGGCCCATCTTGAGCGCATGGGCACACTCGAAGGCATCGCCGATACCAAGGGCGCGTTGTACGCCGCGCTGCCGCCGCATGGCGTGGCGGTCATCAATGCCGACGATGCGTTTGCCGGCCTGTTCGCGACGCTGGCCGGAACGCGCCGCACGCTGCATTTCGCCATTGACCAACCGGCCGACGTGCGCGGCGAGATTCTCGCAAGCGGCGCGCAAATGCGTTTTGCCCTGAACCTGCCCGGCGCGCGCGCCGAAATCGCGCTGCCGCTGAGCGGGCGGCACAACGTCATGAACGCGCTCGCCGCCGCGGCGATCGCGCTGGCGCTCGACGTCCCGGTCGCAACGATCCAGCGCGGCCTGGAAGCCGCGCAACCGGTCAAGGGCCGGCTGCAACGCCATTCGCTGCCGGGCGGCTGGACATTGATCGACGACAGCTACAACGCAAACCCGGCGTCGACCGAAGCGGCGATCGCCGCCGTCGCCGCCGAACCGGGCGAAGCCTGGCTCGTGCTCGGCGACATGCGCGAACTCGGTCCGCAGGCGCCCGTGCTGCACGCGCGCATCGGCGGCGTCGCTCGTGCCGCCGGCATCTCGCGGCTCTACGCGGTCGGCGGACTCGCCGCGGCCGCGGCCGGCACGTTCGGCAGCAAGGCGCGCTATTTCCCCAATCAGGCCGAGTTGATCGCCGCGCTGTCGGCGGATGTGCATCCCGGCGTCAGCGTGCTGGTCAAGGGTTCGCGCGGATCGGCGATGGACCGCGTCGTGCGGGCCTTGCTCGAAGGCAGCGGCGGCAACGGCGGAGGCACGCGCAATGCTGCTTGAGCTCGCCGACCTGCTGCGTGGACAAGTGAGCGTT
The DNA here is from genome assembly GCA_035455825.1 of Rhodanobacteraceae bacterium. Lineage (GTDB taxonomy): Bacteria > Pseudomonadota > Gammaproteobacteria > Xanthomonadales > Rhodanobacteraceae > Rudaea. Next base: position 1,307 of record DATIEJ010000321.1, read on the forward strand.
CTCCACTTGTTCCAATATGTCACGTTTCGCACGATCATGAGCGCGCTGACCGCGCTCGCCGTCGCCTTGCTGCTCGGCCCGGACGCGATCCGCCGCTTGACCGCGGTCAAGGCCGGCCAGGTCATTCGCAGCGACGGTCCGCAGTCGCACCTGTCGAAGGCCGGCACGCCGACGATGGGCGGCGCGCTGATCCTGCTCGCGGTCACGGTCGCCACGTTGCTGTGGGGCGACCTGCACAATCGCTACATCTGGGTCACGCTCGCCGTGATGCTGGCGTTCGGCGTGGTCGGCTTCTACGACGACTACAAGAAGCTCGTGCTCAAGGACAGCCGTGGCCTTGCCGCGCGCTGGAAGTATTTCTGGCAGTCGGTGTTCGGTCTCGGCGCTGCGATCGGCCTGTACTACGTGCTCGGCGAAGACTCGCCCGGCGCCGTCGCACTGTACGTGCCGCTGTTCAAGCAGGTTGCGATTCCGCTCGGCTGGGCGTTCATCGTGCTTGGCTACCTGATCATGGTCGGATTTTCGAACGCGGTGAACCTGACCGACGGCCTCGACGGCCTGGCGATCATGCCGACCGTGCTCGTTTCCGCGGCGCTCGGCGTGTTCGCCTACGCCGCGGGCCACAGCGTCTTTTCCACGTATCTGCAAATTCCCGCGGTGCCCGGCGCTGCCGAGTTGTGCATTTTTTGCGGTGCCCTGTCCGGCGCCGGTCTCGGCTTCCTGTGGTTCAACGCTTACCCGGCGCAGGTGTTCATGGGCGACGTCGGCGCGCTCGCGGTCGGCGCAGCGCTCGGCTGCGTCGCCGTGATCGTGCGCCAGGAAATCGTGCTGCTGATCATGGGCGGCGTGTTCGTCATGGAAACGGCGAGCGTGATCCTGCAGGTCGCCAGCTTCAAGCTGACCGGCAAGCGCATCTTCCGCATGGCGCCGATCCATCATCACTTCGAATTGAAAGGCTGGCCGGAGCCGCGCGTGATCGTGCGCTTCTGGATCATCAGCGTCGTGCTCGTGCTGATCGGCCTAGCGACGTTGAAGGTGCGCTGACCATGAGCGAACTGAGCACACAGGCCCGCCGCCGCCACGAACTTCCGGGTCAATACGACCTCG
>DATIEJ010000322.1:0-7367 GCA_035455825.1 Rhodanobacteraceae bacterium
CTGCGCGACATCGGGCCCGGCATCCACCGGCGCCGCCTGCGCGCTGAACACGCTGGGCGTCATGGCCAAAGCGCACAGCACGATCACGGTTCGGCGCCGCGCGCGCATTCGCTGTCGCAGCATCGATGTTTCCCTTGTCACTGCCGGCCTCGACTTGGCGCAAAAGTCCCCGGGCAAGTATGATCGCTTTGCTGCCAGGGGATTACGTGACCGATCGAGCCAGGACGACCGCGCAACGCGGCGCATGCGACAGACAACTGCGTTCATTGCTGGCATTTTCCGCCCTGCTGCTCGCCGCAACGACGATATCGCGCCCGGCTGCCGCGCAACTTCCGCTGTTCGATCACGTCGTTGTCGTCTTGATGGAAAACCACAGCTTCAGCCAGATCATCGGCAATGCGAACGCGCCCTACATCAACGCGCTGGCCGAACAGAATGCCAACTTCACGCAATCGTTCGCGATCGAACATCCCAGCCAGCCGAACTATCTGGACCTGTATTCGGGTTCGAACCAGGGCGTTACCGACGACAGCTGCCCGCACGCGTTCAACACCGCCAACCTCGGCGGCCAATTGATCGCGGCGAACGTCACGTTTGCCGGCTACTCCGAGGGGCTGCCAGCGGCTGGCTCGACCGTCTGCAGTTCGGGTACCGCGCCGTACACCTACCAGCGTAAACACAATCCGTGGGTGAACTTCGGCGACGTGCCGGCCGCGAGCAATCAACCGTTCAGCGCTTTTCCGGGCGATTTCACGCTGCTGCCGACCGTGTCGTTCGTCGTGCCTAACCAGTGCCACGACATGCACGATTGTTCCGTGGCCACCGGCGATGCCTGGTTGCAGGCGAACATCGATCCTTACGCGCAATGGGCAAAGCTGCACAACAGCCTGATGGTGCTGACCTGGGACGAAAACGACAGCAGCATCCCGAACCGGATCACGACGATTTTCGTCGGCGCGCACGTCGTGCCCGGCCAGTACGCCGAAACGATCAACCACTACACGGTACTGGCTACGCTCGAGGCGCTGTACGGGCTGGACGCCATCGGCGGCGCCGCGGCCAAGACGCCGATAACCGATGTTTGGGATACGACGCTGTTCCAGGACGGATTCGAAGGCGAATAACGAACCGGATCGGCGATCCGGTCACGCCAACCGCTTACGCCGCGGTACCACCCACCGTCATCGCATCGATGCGCAGCGTCGGCTGGCCGACGCCGACCGGCACGCTCTGGCCCTCCTTGCCGCACACGCCGACGCCTTCGTCGAGCTTGAGGTCGTTGCCAACCATCGAGACGCGCGTGAGCACTTCCGGCCCGGAACCGATCAGCGTGGCGCCCTTGACCGGCCGCGTGATCCTGCCGTTCTCGATCAAGTAGGCCTCGCTTGCGGAGAAAACGAACTTGCCGTTCGTGATGTCGACCTGTCCGCCGCCGAAGTTCACCGCGTACAGTCCGCGCTCGACCGAGGCGATGATCTCCTGCGGGTCGCGCGTGCCGGCCCTCATGTATGTGTTCGTCATGCGCGGCATCGGCAGGTGTGCAAACGACTCGCGCCGGCCGTTGCCGGTCGGGCGCATGCCCATCAGCCGCGCATTCAACTTGTCCTGCATGTAACCGACGAGGACGCCGTTCTCGATCAGCACCGTGCACTCGCTGGCGACGCCTTCGTCGTCGACGCTCAACGAGCCGCGCCGGCCCGGCAGCGTGCCATCGTCGACGACGGTCACGCCGTCGGCGGCCACCTTGTCGCCGATGCGGCCGGAGAACGCCGATGTGCCCTTGCGATTGAAGTCGCCTTCCAGACCGTGGCCGATTGCCTCGTGCAGCAATACGCCGGGCCAGCCCGGCCCGAGCACGACGGTCATGCTGCCGGCCGGCGCGGGCACCGACTCCAAATTGACCAACGCCTGACGCACGGCTTCGCCGGCAAGCGCGTGCGCACGGCCGTTCGCGAGCAATTCGCGATAACCGTAACGCCCGCCGCCGCCGGCCGATCCCTGTTCGCGCCGGCCGTTCTGCTCGGCGATCACCTGCACGTTGAGCCGCACCAGCGGCCGCACGTCGGCGGACAGCGTGCCGTCCGCGGCCGCGACCAGTATCGTGTCGAACACGGCCGACAGGCTGACGATCACCTGCGATACGCGCGGATCGGCGGCGCGGCAGAATTTGTCCACTTCGCGCAAAAGTGCAATTTTTTCTTCATTGCCGAGCGAATCGACCGGATCGGCGGAACCGTACAGCGCCTTCGCCTGGCGCGGCGCCAGCTGGTGGCCGCCGCCTTCGTTTCCGGACTGCGCGATCGCGCGCGCCGACTGCGCAGCCGTCAGCAGTTCCGGCAGGATGATTTCATCGGAATAGGCGAAGCCGGTTTTCTCGCCGCTCATCGCGCGGACGCCGACGCCCTGCTCGATCGAATGGCTGCCGTCCTTGACGATGCCGTCCTCGAGCACCCACGACTCGCTGCGCGAATGCTGGAAGTACAGGTCGGCCGCGTCGATCGACGGACCCATGAGGCGCGAGAAAACGCGGTCGAGATCGCCGCCGGCGAGGCCGCCTGGGGTCAACAGCCGTTGTTCGGCGAGGGCAAGCAAAGTCATGTCGTTTCAGATTCTCTAAGCTGGTCTACGAAGTTTGGGGCGCATACCGCGGACACAACCGGGGGGACGCCGGGAGCCGCCTTCCGCGCGCCGCGCCGGTTCAACAGGCGCCTCGCAGGCCGGGAGTGCGCTGCTGCCAATACTACAGGAGCGCCCGGCAGGCTTCCCTTCAACTTGCGCGGCAAACGACCGCCGTTCAACGGGCCGCCTGGGCATTTCCACCCGCCGGCGATCAGGAACCTTTCTGCGGGTCGGCGGTTTTCGGCGGTGGGAGATTGCCTGGCGGCTTTTCGCTGCCGCTCTTCACGTCGGGCTTGTTCTTCACCGTTTCTTTCTTGATCACCGTGATTTTCGGGTTGTCCCAGCTGCCGCTGACCTTGTATTCGGCGCGCGCAACCGAGTTGATCTGCTTGTTGAAAACGCCCTGTATCAGCGCGCCGGCAGCGGCGCCGACCGGGCCGGCGATCAGAGCGCCGCCGATAGCAAGCGTTCCACCGACGTGCGGCGTCACCTGGATCGTCTGGTCCCAGTCCTTGTCCTTCAGGCCCATGCGGCCTTTCAGCAGCATGTCCGCCGTCGGACTGAGCACCTTGAGATCTTCCGTGTGCGCGTTGCCATCCTTGAGCTTGAACGTGCCGTCGATCGAGTCGAAGCTGAAACCGGTCTTGAACAGGTCGCCAAAATCGAACGCGAGGCGGCGCGGGATCGCCGCGAGGTTGAACAGACCCAGCACGCGCGCGGATCCGGGATCGGCGTCCGGGATGCGGCCCTTCTTGATCGAGGTCTTGAGCGTGCCGTCGAGCTTCGTCAGCGCGAACGATGAGGGCGGACCGGCCCAGCTGCCTTCTATGTGCGCGACCGTGGCGCCGCCGTCGATCACGCCGGCGTAGCCGAATGCGTCGAGCATGCGGCCGATGTTGTGCGCCGTCATTTCGATCGCGAACGTCGACGTGTCGCTGCCCGGGCGCCCGGTCCAGTCGCCGTGCGCGCGCATTTCGATGTTGCTCGAATGCGTGCTGACCTGTTCGAAATGGCTGCCGCCGGCGATCGGATAGGTTTCGACGACGCTCTCGCCGAAGTTCTTGTCACCGAGGCGGAAATCGCCGATATGAATATGCAGCGGCGGCACCGAAGCGGGATTCTCGCCGTTCGCCGCGCTGCCGCCATCGCCCTCGCTGTCGTTCAATTCCGGCCAGTACAGACGCGCGAACTGCGCCGTAATGCCATGCTTGCGCAGGTCGGTCGAAGGAACGTGCAGCGTGCCCTCGACGGCGGCTCCGGTAAAGCCCATGTCCAGGCCGTCGGCCGCGCGGCCGAGCGTGAAACGGGTCGGGCCGAAATCACGGCCATACGCGGTCATCGAATCGGCGCGCAAGTCGATGCTGTTCAACGTGGTGCCGTTGCCGTCGTCGCTGCGCCCGCTCGTGGCGAAGTCGAGCCAGCCGGAAAGATCGAGGACGGGCGTCTTGCCGCCGATTGCCATGCCGCTTCTCGGCACTGCCTCTTCGCTGTCGCCCCCGAACGTCACGCGTGCGGCGAACGGGCTGTTGCCCAGCGGCAGGCGCCCGTGCATGCGCAACACGTCGCCGACCTGCAAGTCGACGCTGCCGCCGCCGAACGGCAAGCCGAGTGAAACGCGCAACGGCAGGACCGCGCCGGCAGCCTTGTTCAATGGCGCAGGCAGCGTCAACGCGACACCGCGCAGATCGGACGTCAGCAGCAGGTGCTGGGCGTTGCTCGCGCCGCTGTCGGCGCTGAACGCCGCGCTCCAGTTGGCGCTGCCTTCGACGTAGTCGCCGTATGCGGACAACGCGGGCGCATAGGCCAGCACGAACGCGGCCGGCAGGCTCGCACCGAGCGTCGCCTCGACCTCGTGCTTCGGGTCGGCCGTGAACGCGCCGACGGACAAAGCGAAACTTGCCGGCTGGCCTTCCATCATGACGGCAAGGTCGTCGGCGACAAAACCGGCCTGGCTGAAACGCAACTTGCCGTTCGCGCGATTCAGACGCAACGCGTATTTGGCGTCGACCAGGTCGGCATCGCTCAACACGACCGTCCCGGTCAGCGCCAGCTGCTCGGAATGCTTGATCGGCAGGTGCAGGTGGAAATTGACCTTGCCCTGGCCGCCGACGTCGACACCGAGCAGCTGCACGCCGAAGCGCTGGCCGATCGGCGTTGCCTTGAGCAGCCCGAGCAGGTCTTCGCCGGCACCCTGCGCGTCGGCCTCCAATTCGAGCAGGGGCTCGCCGAGATCGCCAATGTCCGCGGACGCATGGTTGAGCCTGATGCCTTTCACCTGGCCCGCTTCGACGTTGACGCGCAAGGAAGTGTTGACGAAATCGGCGGCGAGGCGCACATGTTCGGCTGCCGGCCAGTCCGGCAGATACTTCAGCAGCAGATCGTCGATCTCGGCGCGCGCCTGGAATCGGCCCGAATAATTTCGGAACGGCCAGTCGGTGAGGTCGCCGCGAATGACCGCGCGGCCGCCAACCACGCGGCCGGCATCGAGTCCGCGATCGAGCCAGCTGACCGCGGCGGGCGGCATCGTATTGATCGGCCAGAACAGGTGCGATGCCTGCACGTCGGCATGCTCGACCAGCGCGCAGGCATCGATCAGCGGACGCCCGCCCGCGTCGGGAAAATCGATCGAGCCGCGCAACTCGCCGCCATAACCGACGCCTTCGAAACGCACGGCATCGGTCTCGATTCGCCACGCCGAATCGGCGCGGTACGCGGCCACGTCCCCGGCAAATTCGGAGAAGTCGAGCGAACGGCGAAAAACATGCGGCACGTCGACGCTCAGCTCGTTGTGTCCAGCCAGGCCCATCGTCAGCGCCAGCTGGTCGCCGCGCAGAATGCCGCTGAGGCCGACCACGCCGGGGACCTGATCGAGCGCATGCCAGCCCATGTTGTCGACGCTCGCGGCAACATCGAAATCTTCGCTGCCTGACCAGCGCAGCACGAGCGCGTCGAGCGTGCCCTCCGGATTACCCGCATACAGCCAGCGGCGCCACGGCATCGGCAGGTCTTCGGCGAGCATCACCACGCTTGCCGGCGCCGAGATGTCGATGTCCTGCGCCTGGACGACATAGGCGGGCTCGCTTTCTTCCGCGTCCTTCCTGCTTTCGACATGCAGCGAGGCCGGTGCCAGCGTCGCGCCTTGCCTGGCCACGGTGAGCTTGTCGACGTCGACGCTCCAGCCGTGTTCGCCGCGCAGCCAGCGCGCGCCGAATTCGATCTTGTCGAAACTGACCCGCGGCGCGATGCGGCGTTTTTCGTCGAGTTCGACCGGCGTCTGCGCATCGAGCAGCAGGTCGTTGAGGCCAACTTCGGCGCGCACTTCGCCGATTCGTCCAGCGCTCCATCGGCCCCACACCTGCGCGCGCCCGATCCCGCGCACGACCGTCGCGCCGAACAGCGGATAGCCATGCAGGATTGCCGCGACGTCCAGCGAGGCGCCACCGACATAGACGACGCCGGTGTCCTTGCCGCTGTCGTATTCGATCACGGTGTCGAACGGAGCCGACTTGGTCTGCAGGCTGCGTACGCGTGCAGCCACGCGGTGAATGTCACCGGCATTGAGCAGGCGCACTTCATCGGCGCCGAAGCGGAACTGGCGGCCGCTGACGGCATCGTCGATGCTCAGGGTTATGTTGCGCAGCGTGAGTGCTCCGAGGCCAAGCAAGGCGCGCGGGTCGCCGCTGTCGCTGCTGTCGCCGGAGGAAAGACCGCGCAGCTGCCAGCCGGCGTCGGCGCCGCGCACGAGATTCAAATCGAGGCCGTCGAGCAGGAATTCATTCCACGGTGCATTGCTGTGCAGGATTGAAAGCAGGTTGATCTTCAAGCCCGCTTGCGCGATCTGCAGCTTCGCGGCATCCGGCTGGTCGTTGCCGATGTGCACGCCGCGCAACGTCAACAGCGGCCCGTCACGCTCCCAGCGCCCCTCGACCTGATCGATGGACACGGGTTGGTGCAGGCGCTCGGCAAGAAATGCGCTGATGCGCTCAGGGTGGCTGGCAATCCACGGCAGGGCCAGTTGCGCGAGACCGACAACCAGCGCCGCGCCAATCACGATCGTGGCGACGAGCGCCTGGATTCCGAGGCGCACATGTCGCGCGCGGCGGCGCCATGGCGTCATGACGTGGAAGGCTGAGGGCCGAGGGCTGAGGGCTGAAGGGCAGTCGCAGAAGGCGGCGGCTCCGTGCCGATATTCGTGTCCGAGCGTGCGAAGTTGGGGCGCTCGCGAGCTCTATCAGCCCTCAGCCCTCGGCCCTCAGCCCTCGTTCCAAGGCCCTCAGCCCTCACCTCAGAGCAAAACCACATCGTATTGCTCCTGGGCGTAATGCTCCTCGGCCTGGAACCGGATGGTCTTGCCCGTGAACTCTTCGAGTTCGGCGACGGCGGCCGATTCTTCGTCCAAGATTCTACCGACCACCTTCGGCGCGGCCAGTACCAGAAGTTTGGCCGCCTCGAACTGGCGCACGGCCCGCGTGATCTCGCGAAAGATCTCGTAGGTGACGGTTTCGGCCGTCTTCACGCTGCCGCGGCCATCGCAAGCCGGACACGCTTCGCACAACTGGCGTTCCAGACTCTCCACGGTGCGCTTGCGCGTCATCTCGACCAGGCCAAGGTGCGACATCTCGTACACCGTCGTCTTGGCGTGGTCGTGGGCGAGCGACTTTTCGAGCATGCGCAGCACCTGCCGCTTGTGCTCGTCGTCGGTCATGTCGATGAAGTCGATGATGATGATGCCGCCGAGGTTGCGCAGG
>DATIEJ010000323.1:0-17098 GCA_035455825.1 Rhodanobacteraceae bacterium
GCCTTGCTGTTGATCAACTCGCGGTAGGCCAGCAGCTCGTAGCTGAACACCTCGACCTTTTCCTTGGTCTTGCGGCCTTCGCGGATCACGTTGCGGCTGTAGTGGTGCGCGAACGACGGCTCGATGCCGTTGCTGGCGTTGTTGGCCAGCGACAGCGAAATCGTGCCGGTCGGCGCGATCGAGCTGTGGTGCGTGAAGCGCGCGCCGGTCTCGGCCAGCTGCATGACCAGCTCGGGCGCCGCGCCGGCGACGCGCTGCATGTAGCGGCTGTACATCGCGTGCAGCACGCGGCCGGGCACCCTGTCGCCGACCTTGTAGCCGTCCTGGGCCATTTCCGGGCGCTTGCGCAGCATCTCGGCCGTGACCTCGAACTCCTCGGTCATGATCGGCGCCGGGCCCTTTTCCTCGGCCAGCGACAGCGCGACTTCCCAGCCGGCGATCGCCATGTCGCGCGCGACCTGCTCGGTGAACTCGCACGATTCCTTGGTGCCGTAGCGCATCTTGAGCATCGTCAGCGTGCTGCCCAGGCCCAGGAAGCCCATGCCGTGGCGGCGCTTGCGCATGATCTCGTCGCGCTGCTGCGCGAGCGGCAGGCCGTTGATCTCGACGACGTTGTCGAGCATGCGCGTGAACACGCGCACGACTTCCTTGTATTCGTCCCAGTCGAAGCGCGCCTTCGGGCCGAACGGGTCGCGCACGAAGGTCGTCAGGTTGACCGATCCGAGCAGGCACGAGCCGTACGGCGGCAGCGGCTGTTCGCCGCACGGGTTGGTCGCGCGGATGTTCTCGCACCACCAGTTGTTGTTCATCTCGTTGACGCGGTCGATCAGGATGAAGCCCGGCTCGGCGTAGTCGTACGTCGAGGTCATGATCATGTCCCACATGTGCTTGGCGCGGATATGGCCATACACCTTGCAGGCGACCAGACCGTCGTCGCGGGTCACGTAGTTCTTGTGGGTCGGCCACTCGCGCCAGACGATCTCGGCGGACTTGTCGAGCTCGATCTCTTCCTTTTCCTTGGCGTTGATCGGGAACACCAGCGGCCAGTCGCTATCGTCTTCGACCGCCTTCATGAAGCCGTCGGTAATCAGCAGCGACAGGTTGAACTGGCGCAGCCGGCCGTCTTCGCGCTTGGCGCGGATGAAATCCTTGACGTCGGGGTGCGCGATTTCGAACGTGCCCATCTGCGCGCCGCGCCGGCCGCCGGCCGAGCTGACGGTGAAGCACATCTTGTCGTAGATATCCATGAACGACATCGGGCCGGACGTATAGGCGCCGGCGCCGGACACATACGCGCCGCGCGGACGCAGCGTCGAGAACTCGTAGCCGATGCCGCAGCCGGCCTTCAGGGTCAGGCCGGCCTCGTGCACCTTGTCGAGGATGCCGTCCATCGAATCTTCGATCGTGCCCGAGACCGTGCAGTTGATCGTCGAGGTCGCCGGCTTGTGCTCGAGCGCGCCGGCATTCGAGGTCACGCGCCCGGCCGGGATCGCCCCGCGGCGCAGTGCCCAGAGAAACCGTTCACCCCAGTATTTCTGCTTCTCGGCCGTCGTTTCGGCGCCGGCCAGTGCCTTGGCGATACGCTGGTAAGTGTGGTCGATGCTCGCATCGACCGGTTCGCCCTGCTTGGTTTTCAGGCGGTATTTCTTGTCCCAGATATCGTAGGAGGCTGCCTGCAGCGGAATTTCCGCCGCGCCGCGACCCAGAGCTTCAAGGCGCACAGTGCTCATTTTCTTATCGTCCTCCCGGTTTCGTCCCAACCGATCTTGTTATGGTTTCCGGCCACTTTCTGGACTGGGTTCTGCGTTGTGCGGATGAAAGCTCCGCCCTCAGCGTGGTTCCCGGTATCTACCGGTTACCGGCTCGCCGAACCTGTGGCCGTCTCGTCTATCGTCTCTACGCCCGCCCCACTTGCTTTTCCCGCGCTTCTTTTGACTTGTCTGTGTAACCCGCTACCCGCATATTTTGGGGCGCTTGTTGAAGCCAGGCACAAGATGTTGTGTCAGGGCTGGCAAACTACGCCGGAAAAAAGGCGTTGTCAAAAGGTTTTTTTCAGCCTTCAAATTCAATGATTTGCGGGGCCTATTTCTGAATCAGCTTGAACCGCAGAAATTCTTCGGAAAGGCAAGCGTCCTGAGCACTTCGAGGGTCCGGAAACCGGCGTCGCGGATTGTGGTCCATCATCTGACTTTTGGCTGTAACAAGGGATTTCAAGATGCCTGAAAACGTGCTCCGCATGCGCCTTGCGCCCATCCTGTCAGCTCTGGCGGCCATCGTGCTGCTGGCCTTTGTCTGCGCGCCGCGGACACCCCGTGCGGCACTGCCGATGGCTGTCGACGGACAAGCGCTGCCGTCGCTGGCGCCGATGCTCGAACGCGTCCAGCCCGCGGTCGTCAATATCAATTCCAAAGCGCGCGTGCGCGTGCGCAATCCGTTCCTGGACGACCCGCTGCTGCGCCAGTTCTTCGGCATGCAGAACGTGCCGCGCGAGCGCATCGCGCAGTCGCTGGGCTCCGGCGTGATCATTGATGCCGGCAAGGGTTATGTGCTGACGAACAATCATGTCGTCGAAGGCGCCGACGACGTTTCGGTGACACTGCATGACGGGCGCACGCTCTCGGCCAAGGTCGTCGGCACCGATCCGGATACCGATGTCGCGGTGATCCAGATTCCCGCGCAAAACCTCAGCGCGCTGCCGGTCGCCGACTCGAGCCATTTGCGCGTCGGCGATTTTGTCGTGGCGGTCGGCAATCCGTTCGGCGTCGGCCAGTCGGCGACTTCGGGCATCGTTTCGGGCCTGAATCGCACCGGCCTGGGCGGGCGCGGTTTCCAGAACTTCATCCAGACCGACGCGACGATCAACCCGGGCAATTCCGGCGGCGCGCTCGTGAACCTGCGCGGCGAACTGGTCGGCATCAACTCGCAGATCTTCTCGACCTCCGGCGGCAGCAACGGCATCGGTTTTGCGATTCCGTCGAACCTCGCCGCCGACGTCATGCGCCAGTTGATCGCGACCGGTTCGGTCAAGCGCGGCACGCTCGGCGTGCAGGCCCAGGACCTGACGACGCAGATCGCCAACATGCTCGGCACGAAGCTCACGCAGGGCGCGGTAATCACGCAGGTGCGCGACAACTCGCCGGCCGACACGGCCGGGATCAAGGCCGGCGACATCGTCGTCGCGCTGAACGGCCGGCCGGTCAACAACGAGAACGACTTGTACAACGCCGAAGGCTTGCTGCCGATCAATTCCAACGTCGAACTGAAGCTCGTGCGCGAAGGCCGGACGCTCACGCTGAGCGTGCCGCTTGCGGCCGAGCAGTTGAGCAGCACCGAGGGCGCCAAGGTCGATCCGCGCATCGCCGGGGCCGAACTGTCCGATGCCAGCGAACGCGTGCGGCGCCAGGGCCTCAATGGCGTCAGCGTCACGCGGGTCGCGGCAGGCAGCCGCGCCGCCCAGAACGGCCTGAAGCAGGGCGATTTGATCGTCGCGGTCGGCCAGGTTCAGATTGCCGGGCTTGCCGACCTGACCTCGCTGACGGCGAAGCACCCGCGGCAACTGGAATTGGCGGTCGTGCGCAACAAGGCGCTGGAGTTTCTGTCAATGCAGTAGCGGCCGCTCTGCGCCATAATGCGGCTTCGGCCTCTCTTTTGTGGAATTATCCGTGAACAAGTCTGTTGCATGGCGCGTGCTCGCGCTGCTGTTGGGAATCTGCCTGTGTCTTGATGCGAGCGCTGCCGAGGGCGCCGCGAAGAAAGCCGCGCCGAAGGCCAAGGCGTCCGCGTCCGCATTGCCGACGATCATCTGGCGCGGCGACCGCGCGACCGCGCGCGCGTTCGTTCGCGAGCTGGCGAAAAATTACGAGACGGCCAAGCTCGGCAAGGTCGAGCTGCAGCCGTTCAACACGATCTCCGGGCTCGACGCGGTTATCGAGGGCAGCGCCGACATCGCGGGCAGCGCGCGCCCGCCTGCCCCCAGTCGTGCCGAGGAAAAGCAGCTGACTTTCTACCCGGTGCTGTGGGACGCGCTGGTGCCGATCACGTCGCCGAAGAATCCGGTCGGCAACGTCACGCTCAAGCAGTTGTACGAGATCTATCTCGGACACGTGACCAACTGGAAGGAACTCGGCGGCGAAGATGCGCCGATCAACCTGTACGCCGTCGCCAGCCCGACCGACGGCATCGAGTACAGCTTGCGCAACCTGCTGTATCACGATGGCGAGCAGCGTGTTTCCGTACCGCGCCTGTACGTCAACATCGAAAAACTCGAGGAAGGCATCGCGATCGATCCGCATGCCATCGGCATCAGCCTGTGGGCGAGCGTTCACGGCAACCCGGCGTTGAAAGCGATTTCGGTCGAAGGTTTGAGCGCCTCGCAGGCGACGATCACGGACGGCTCCTATCCGTTGTATACATTGTTGTTCCTCGTGGCGCGCGAGGACGGCAAGAACGTCGCGAACGTGCAGAAATTCGTGCAGTACACCTCGTCCGATCCGGTCAAGGCGCTGATGCGCCAGCATGGCCTCGTGCCATACGCCGACGCGCCGAACCTGGTTGCCAACGAAAACACGCGCGTGGCCTTCATCGACGGGCACCTGGGAACGCTGGCGGTCGTGGCGGCGACGACGGCCGCAACGCCCGTGTCGGCGCCGGTCGCCACGGCGGATTACCTGATCCGCACGGCGCCCAACGCGCCGGCCACGCAGGAGGCCAAGGATCGCGCCGCGCGCGTGCAGCTGGAAAAAGCCGCGGCCAAGCCCGAGACGACGCCCGCTCACTGAGGCGCGCGGTCATGCGCGTCCGCGCGATCACTCTCGACCTGGACGACACGCTCTGGCCGATCGAACCGGTCATGCTGCGCGCCGAGCAACGTCTCGATGCGTGGCTGCGCGCGCACTGTCCGCCGGTCGCCGACCGCTATCCGATCGCGGCGATGCGCGCGCTGCGCGACGAGGTCGCGGCGGCCAATCCGGATCTCGCGCACGACTTCACGACGCAGCGCCTGCTGTGCCTGCGCTCGGCGCTGGTGCCGCACGGCTATGGCGAAACCCATGTCGAGCAGGCCTTCGCCGAATTCTACGGCGCGCGCAACGAGGTCGAATGCTACGGCGACGCGCTGCCGGCGCTCGAACGGCTGGCCGCGCGCTTTCCGCTCGTGAGCCTGTCGAACGGCAATGCCGATCTCGAGCGCATCGGCATCGCGCGTTTCTTCCGCTTCTCGATCTCCTCGCGCAACTTCGGCAAGGCCAAGCCGGCGGCGGAAATATTCCACGCCGCTTGCGCCGGGCTCGACTTGCCGCCGTCCGAAGTGCTGCATGTCGGCGACGATCCGCTGACCGATGTCGTCGGTGCCAGCCGGGCCGGCCTGCGCAGCGCGTGGCTGAACCGCAAAGGCGCGGCGTGGACACACGCGGTATCGCCGGATCTGACGATCCGCGACCTGACCGAACTGGCGCACGCCCTGGAAGCCGCCGCGCCGGCGGCGTGAGACAACGCCCGCCCTACAGGCACATTGTTTGCATTTACCACTCTGCGCAGCGGTTTTGCTCCTGCGCAGCGGCAAGAAGTGCCCAAAGGGGATGGTCGATGTATGCATTGGTCGATTTGCGACGCGCGCCGCGCGCAACACCGCTGATTGCGGCAAGCGCGGGCCAGTTGCGTGGCGTGCTCGCCAAACTTGGCGCCGGCGCGACGCAGTGGGCGCGGCAATGTGAATTCCGCGGCGAACCGGGACGCTTCTGCCTGGTTCCCGACACGCGCGGCAAGCTGCGTTGCGTGCTCGTCGGCGTGACTCGCGGCGACGACATTTTCGCGCTGGCCGCGCTGCCTTCCGCGCTGCCGGCCGGCACCTATCGACTGGATCCGGCCGGACTGGCGCTCGACCCGGCCCGAGCTGCGTTCGGCTGGGGACTCGGCGCCTATCGCTACGAACGTTATCGCCGCTCGCGGCGCGCGCCGGCGCGGCTTGCCATCGACGCCGCGACGCTGAACAGCGTCGGGCCGGCGCTGGCCGCGACCTGGCAAGTCCGCGACCTCGTCAATACGCCGACCGAGGACATGGGTCCGGCACAACTGTCGGCCGAGATCGCAACGCTCGCGCAGGCCTACGGCGCAAGTCATCGCGAGTGGGTTGGCGCTGAACTGCTGAAGGCCAACTTTCCGACGATCCACGCGGTCGGCCGTGGCAGCCACCATGCCCCGCGCCTGGTCGAGCTGACCTGGGGCAACCCGGCGCATCCGCGCCTGGCTTTGGCCGGCAAGGGCGTGTGCTTCGACTCCGGTGGCCTGAACATCAAGACCGGCGACGGCATGCGCTGGATGAAGAAGGACATGGGCGGCGCCGCGCACGCGATAGCGCTGGCCGGCATGATCATGGCCGCGCGTTTGCCGGTGCACCTGACCTTGCTGGTTCCGGCGGTCGAGAACGCCGTCTCGGGCAATGCCTATCGGCCCGGCGAAGTCATCCGAACGCGCTCCGGAGTCACGGTCGAAGTCGACAATACCGATGCCGAAGGCCGCCTCGTGCTGTGCGACGCGCTGGCTTATGCGGTCGAATCCAAGCCCGACCTGCTCATCGACCTGGCGACATTGACCGGCGCGGCCCGCGTCGCGCTCGGTCCCGAGCTGCCGGCGCTTTTCAGCAACAGCGATCAACTGGCTCAAACCGTGTTGGCGGCCGGACGCGCGCAACAAGATCCGCTCTGGCAACTGCCGCTGTGGCAGCCGTACATGGGCATGCTCGATTCGCGCCTGGCCGATCTGGTCAACAGCGGACCATCCCGGCATGCCGGAGCGATCACGGCGGCGTTGTTCCTGCAGCGCTTCGTGCCTGCGACGACACCGTGGCTGCATATGGATGCCTACGCCTGGAACGATTCGGACCGGCCAGGCCGGCCGCAGGGCGGAGAAGCGCAGGGACTGCGCGCGATGTTTGCCGCCGTCGAACAGCGTTACCCGCGCGTCTAGGAAGGACACGCGCGGCCCGTGCGGTGCTGCGGGATTTGCCCCTCGCAGCCTCGCACGGGCCGAACTTTGTCGGTGCTGATGATAGACGCACGATGGGCTGCACGGATGCCGGTGACATGACGCGTTCGAAGCAGCAGAAATTTACGCTTTCGCTTGGAGCGGCCCCCTTCCGGCTGCCGCCACCTTCCCCCGCAAGCGGGGGAAGGGTTCCAGACTGATGTCTCACGCTTTCCTTCCGCTGCGAAGCGGGGAAAGGGTTCCAGACTGATGTCTCACGCTTTCCTTCCCCTGCGAAGCGGGGGAAGGTGCCGAAGGCGGATGGGGGCAATCGCGGCTAGAGGCTTACAAACTATGTAGCCAAACGCTACACCCTCCTAATCGACTATGTCCTTGTTGTTCAGCGCCGTGTGCGGCAGCACGCGCGCCGCGAGTTTGTTGTCGGCGCGGATCAGCGTGACTTCGTCGGCCAGGATGTGGGCGACTTCGTTGAGCACGACGTCCTTCTCGATCTTGCGCTTGCGTTCCGCAGCAAGGTCCGTCTTGATGCTGCGTTCGTCGGCCTGCAGGCCGTCGTCCGTCGTGCTTTCGTCGCGCGCCGGGTCGGTGGCGGCATCCGCGGCCGCCACATCTTTCGTCGTGCCGGTGTCGACCTTGGGCTTGTGGACGTCGGTGTACTTTGCCGTCGCCCCGGGCTGATCGGTATCGGCGCGGGCCTGCGCGCCGGACTTCGGTGTCGTCGCACTTCCCTTTGCATCTGTGGGAACGTTGGAATCGACAGGAACGCGCGGGATCTTGCCATCAGCCGGTTTCTGGCTGCCTGGTTCCGCCGAGGCAACCGTTTCCTTCGACGTCGCTGAATTGGCTGCCGCGAGTTCCGGATGACGCTCGTGCTTCTTGCGCTCCTGCTCGTCGCGCTCGGCGCGGCGCACCTGCTCGTTCAACGAGATCGTCGTGTCCTTGCGCAGCTTGCGGTAGTCGGCGATGTCGGCCTGCAGTGCCTGCCATTCCTTTTCCTGCGCGACGCGCGCTTCATGGCGCGCCTCGAGCATCGGCACGACCGTGGCCAGGTTCGCCGACGGCGTATAGCCGGCCGCAGCGATCGACGTCCACGGCAGCGCGTTGTCGAACGCCTGTTCGCCATTTTGGTCGAAGTCGATCGTCAGCGGGAACGAAATGTCCGGCGTGACGCCGCGCAACTGCGTCGATCCGCCGTTGACGCGGAAGAATTGCGCGATCGTCATCTTCAACTCGCCATATGACGGTTTCTCGTTGCCCTTGACCTGGTCGAGGTCGACGAGGTTCTGCACCGTGCCTTTGCCATACGACGGTTCGCCGATGATCAGGCCGCGGCCGTAGTCCTGGATCGCGGCAGCGAAGATCTCCGACGCCGAAGCCGAGTTGCGGTTGATCAGCACGGCCAGCGGACCGCTCCAGGCCATGCCGATGTCGGCGTTCTGTTCTTCCTCGATGCGGCCGTTGGCGCTGCGCACCTGCACGACCGGACCCTTGCCGATGAACAGGCCGGTCAGGTCGGTCGCTTCGGACAGCGAGCCGCCGCCGTTGTTGCGCAGGTCGACGAGCACGCCCTCGACATTCTGCTTCTTCAATTCCCCGAGCAGCTTGGCGACATCGCGCGTGGCGCTCTTGTAATCCTTGTCGCCGCGCCGGCGCGCGTCGAAATCCTGGTAGAACGTCGGCAGCGAAATCACGCCGATCTTGCGGCTGACATCGCCATCCTTGATGTCGATGACCGAACTCTTGGCCGCCTGCTCCTCGATCAGCACTTTCTTGCGCACCATCGACAGCGTGAAGTGCTTGCCGTCCGGACCGGCGTCGGCCGGAATCACTTCCAGGCGCACGGTCGTGTCCTTGGCGCCGCGGATCTTCTCGACTACATCGTCCAGGCGCCAGCCGACGACGTCGGTCATCGAGCCGGATTCGCCCTGGCCGACGCCGACGATGCGATCGCCGACCTTGAGCTTGCCCGACAGCGCGGCCGGGCCGCCCGGCACGATCTCGCGGATCGCGGTGTAGTCCTCATCGCGCTGCAGTACCGCGCCGATGCCCTCGAGCGAGAGCTTCATCGCGATGTCGAAATTCTCGCTGGCGCGCGGGCCGAGGTAGTTCGTGTGCGGTTCGATCGCCATCGCATAGGCGTTCATGAACGTCTGGAACACGTCCTCGGCGTTGAGCTGGCGCAGGCGTTCGCCGTAATTCGCGTAGCGCTTCTCCAGCGTCGTGCGGATGTCGGCTTCCTTCTTGCCGGCCAGCTTCAGCCGCAGCCAGTCGTTCTTGACGCGCTTTTGCCAGACGTCGTTGAGTTCTTCGGTCGTCTTGGCCCACGGCAGCTTGTCGCGCTGGTAGCGATAGGATTCGTCCTTGCTGAAGTCGAATCCCTGCTTGAGCAGTTCCTGCGAATAGGCGGTGCGCTCGCCGACACGCTGGACGTACAAGTTGAAAATCGCGAACGGCGCGCTGAGATCCTGGTCGTAGATCGCGTCGCCGAGCTTGTCGCGCGAAGCGGCAAAACGGTCCACGTCAGACTGCAGCAGGAACAGTCGGTCCGAATCGAGCGCGTCGAGATAGCGATCGAAGATCTGCTGCGACATCTTCGCGTCGAGCGCTTCGGGTTTGTAGTGGAAGCGCGTCAGGAAGCGCGCGGCCAGCACGGCGGTCTGCGCCTGCGTCGGCGTCGGCTTGACCGCGACGTCGCCGGCGTTCGGCGCCGGCTTCGCCGATGCGACGACCGCGCAGGACAGCGTCAACGCAACCAGGAAAAGGATCTTACGCAACGAGGTTTCCACAAAATACGCCTTTGGTTATATGCATGTTTCCCGCATCAAGCGGGATTGTTCGATTGTGATACGAGGTTCTGTAATCATCCCTGACCGCAAAACCAAGCGATATCTGTCCCGATTTTCAAACTTTTGCAATCGTCCCTGGTTGTACTTAAGCCACTTCTTCGACGTAGCCGGCGGCGTGCGCCATCTGGTCGGCGTGGTACGACGAACGCACCAGCGGGCCGGAGGCCACATGCTGAAAGCCCAGACCTTCGCCATACCGGGCCAGGGCGTCGAATTCGTCGGGCGTCCAGTAACGCAATACAGGATGGTGGTGCGGCGTGGGTTGCAGGTATTGCCCGATCGTCACCATATCGACAGCGTGGGCGCGCAGATCGTTCAACGCGCCGTGCACCTGCTCCGGGGTTTCGCCCAGGCCGAGCATGATGCCGGACTTCGTCGGAATATCCGGATGCTGCGCCTTGAACCGCTGCAGCAGGCTCAGCGACCAGTCATAGTCGGCGCCCGGGCGCACGTTCGGATACAACCCGCGCACGGTCTCGAGGTTATGGTTGAACACGTCCGGCGGCGCCGTCGCCAACACCTCGAGCGCGCGCTCCATGCGGCCTTTGCCGCGAAAATCCGGGGTCAGGATTTCGATCCGGATGTCCGGACTGGCAGCGCGGACTTCGCGGATGCACTCGGCAAAGTGGCTGGCCCCGCCGTCGCGAAGGTCGTCGCGATCGACCGAAGTGATGACCACGTAGCGCAGGCCCATGTCGCGGATCGTTTCGGCAAGATGGCGCGGTTCGTCCGCGTCGGGCGGCTTCGGCCGGCCGTGGGCGACGTCGCAGAACGAGCAGCGGCGCGTGCAGACTTCGCCGAGGATCATGAACGTTGCGGTACCTTTGCCGAAACATTCGTGGATGTTCGGACACGATGCTTCCTCGCAAACCGTGACCAGGCGGTTCGCGCGCAATTTGGATTTGAGCCGGGCGACCGCATTGCCGGGCGGAATGCGCACGCGGATCCAGCTCGGCTTGCGCAGCACCGGCGCGGACGGGTCGAATCCGGCGCGGTTGCGCGCGATCTTGTCCTCGCCAAGCTGCTTGTCGCCCTGCACGGGCGAAAGGGCGGCCATGGAAGACTCGGTGATGACGGAAATCGCGATGGTCTTGTTCATGGCTCACTTTTGCGATCATCCCTGATCGCTAAGGTCACGAGCGGCCATCCATGGCCGCACTTTTCAAGAAAGACTGACAAGTTTCGACGTCGCCTTGCCAGAGTCGAAAGTCAGGTGGGGTTCGGCAGGCACCGCTTGCAGGCGCAGCTGCCGCGCCAGTTCGGAGACCAGGACAGATTCGACCTCGGCCAGCCGCGACGGGCCGCCCAAGTCTAGCACCTGGGTCACCTGCAAGCCCTGAAAACCGCATGGATTGATGCGGTGAAACGGCTCCAGGTCCATGTTCACGTTGAACGCCAGGCCATGGAAGGTGCAGCCGCGGCGCACGCGCAGGCCGAGCGCGGCGACCTTGGCACCGGCTACGTAGACGCCCGGCGCGCCGTCCTTGCGCACGGCGACGATGTTCCATTCGGCCAAGGTATCGATGATCGCCTGCTCGATCCGCTGCACGAACTCGCGCACGCCGATGCCGGCCCGGCGCAGGTCGATCAGCGGATACGCGACGATCTGCCCGGGACCGTGATAGGTCACCTGGCCGCCGCGATCGACCGGCACAACCGGGATATCGCCCGGCATCAACACGTGTTCCCACTTGCCGGCCTGGCCCAGCGTGAACACCGGTTCGTGCTCGACGACCCACAGCTCGTCGGCCGTCTCCGCCGTGCGCGCGTCGGTGAATGCCTGCATCGCCCGCCACATCGGCTCGTAGGGCTGGAAGCCGGGAAATCGCCGGATCAGGAGCGTCGACATCAACCGGATGCGCGCGACAACCCGTGCCCTCGGAAGGGAGGGTTGGGTGGGGATGGTGTGAAGGACCTCAAAGCGTCCACCGTATATCCGGATCGGCACGCAGCGCCGCATGCGCCGCTTCGTACTTTTCACGCGACGGACACGTGAACGTCACGCTGACCGAGATGTAGCGGCCTTCGTTCGATGGCCGCGTGCGCAGGCTGCCGTTGAGCACGGCCATGCCGAGCCCGACGATCAGTTCCGGAACGCGCTCCTCGAGCCCGACGTGGCCGGTCCCGATGGCCGTGATTTCGAAAACCCCCGGGAACTGGAAGCCCTGACCGGGATTCTGCGGCTGGAGGTCGTCGAGGGATTTCATTGCTTGTCTGTTGGTTTCCATCCGCACTTAGGTGCCGTTGGCGGCGCGATTATTCAAGCGCCGCGCAACGGCAGGGCTGAGGGCTGAGGGCTGAGGGCTGAAAAGCGGGGTGCCGCTCTTGATCTTCAGCCCTCAGCCCTAGGCCCTCAGCCCTGGCTTTTCACCTTGTATCCGGCACCGCCGACACGTCACTCTTCTTGTCACCCTTGAACCACAACAGGATACCGTCGGACATGCGGCCCCAGAACCCTCCCGCGGGCGCGTCGGCGAGCGCGACGAGCGGGCGCTCGGCCAGCGGCTTGCCGTCGAGCGCGACGCGCAACGTGCCGACCTGCTGGCCCTTCGTGAACGGCGCGATCAGGCGGCTGGGCATGTCCATGCTGGCCTTCAGATCCTTGTAGCGGCCGCGCGGCATCGATACGACGAGGTCTTCGGCGATGCCCAGCGCGATCGAATTGCTCGCGCCCTTCCACAGTTCCGGCTGCGCCAGCGGCTTTTCCGCTTCGTAGAGCTTGTGCGTCTCGTAGAAACGGAAGCCGTAGTTCAGCAGCGACTGGTTGTCGTCGGCGCGCTGCTTCTCGCTGGCGTCGCCCATGACCACGGCGATCAGGCGCTGGTCGCCGCGCTTGGCCGAGGTCGCCAGGCAGTAGCCGGCTTCCTTGGTGTGGCCGGTCTTGATGCCATCGACCGAGGAATCGCGCCACAGCAGCGAATTGCGGTTGTGCTGCTTGATGCCGTTCCACTCGAAATCCTTGATCGCATAGATCTTGTATTCCTCGGGATAGTCGCGGATCAGCGCGCGCGACAGCAGCGCGATGTCGTGCGCCGTCGAATAGTGGTTCGCATCGGGCAGGCCCGAGGCGTTGGCGAAATGCGTGCCGGTCATGCCGAGCTTCGCGGCGTACTGGTTCATCAATTCGGCGAACGTCTGCTCGGAGCCGGCGATGTGCTCGGCCAGCGCGATCGCGGCGTCGTTGCCGGACTGGATAACCATGCCGTAGAACAGGTCCTTGAGCGGCACCTTGGAGTTCAGCGCCAGGAAGCTGGTCGAACCTTCGGTGCCGGCGCCGCCGCTGCGCCAGGCGGTTTCGCTGATGAAGACCGGGTCTTCCATCTTGATCTTGCCGCCCGCCAGTTCGGCCGAAACGACATACGAGGTCATGACCTTCGTGATCGAAGCCGGCTCGACGCGCTCGTCGGCGTTGGTCTCGGCGAGCACCTGGCCGGTCGCGAAATCCATGAGCACCCAGCTCTTGGCGGTCAGCGACGGCGGCGGTGGGGTCGGCACGTTCAGCGCGCCGGGCTTCGGCGCGGCGGCCGCGGCATCGGCCGGCGGCGGCGGAGCGGGGGCGGGCGCGGCCTGGCTCGACGTCGCCGTGTCCTCGGCTGGCGCCGGTTTGGCGTGCTTGGCTTTCGTGGTCTGCGGCGCGCGCGCCAGCAGCGGCGGCGTTGCGGAGACGATCAG
Organism: Rhodanobacteraceae bacterium; assembly: GCA_035455825.1. Lineage (GTDB taxonomy): Bacteria > Pseudomonadota > Gammaproteobacteria > Xanthomonadales > Rhodanobacteraceae > Rudaea. The sequence continues at coordinate 13,500 of DATIEJ010000323.1, forward strand.
GGACAGGGCGAGGAATGCGCCAAAATACCAATGTTGCGGATACTTCATTGTGGATTCCGTTGCTGCAGTTGTTGCGGTTGATGGTTCAGTCATCGACATTCAGTCGTCTATGGCTACGCGCGGCTCGCCCAGCCCCAGTTCGCGGACTTTCGGCGTGAGCCGGTCGGCCTCGTCGACGTCCCTGAGCGGGCCCAGGCGCACGCGTTGCACATCCTTGCCGTTGACCTGCGCGGTGACGATGCGCACGTCGCCCAGACGCGCCGCGCGCACCCTGGCGGCCGCGCGATCGGCATTCGCGTGGTCGCCGAACGCGCCGACCTGCAGGTATAACGCAGGTTTGTGCGTTTTTTCTGGCGCAGCCGGGGAGGCGCGCGCTGAGACCGCGCGCGGCGCAGCCGGTTCCGCCTCGGGATGCGCCGGATCGATCGCGCGCACTTCGACCATCGCCGTTCCCTTCGGCCACACTCCGATCTTGACCGCGGCCACGTACGACAGGTCGATCACGCGATTCTGCACGAACGGCCCGCGATCGTTGACGCGCACGATCACACTGCGGCCATTCTCGAGGTTCGTCACGCGCGCGTAGCTCGGCAGCGGCAGGGTCTTGCTCGCGGCACTGTAGGCGTACATGTCGTACTTTTCGAACGTCGACGTCGTGAAGCCGTGAAACTTGTTGCCGTACCACGAGGCGATGCCGCGTTCGACGTAGCCGTTCGCCTCCGGCAGCACCTGGTAGGTTTCGCCGAGCACAGTGTACGGGGACTTGTTCCCGTATTGTGAGCGCGGTTCGGCTTTTGGAACCGGTTCAGGAATCTTGCTGACGTCCGGCGGCGGTCCGCCTGGCGTCGAGTCCTGGTCCTGGCTGTAGCGGCTGCTGCCGGACTTCGCCGGTGGTGCCGATTTTGGCGCCGGTGGCGCGGCGGCCGGCCGTGGCGCGGCGCGGTGCGCGCAGCCCGCCAGCGCGACCAGCGACGCGATGATCATCGCCGCAGCAGCCGGGCGCAGCCGCAGCTGCCTCACGGCCCTTCCGCGGCGGCGGCCGCGATTTCCTGGCTGAGCTGGAATACGGCCAGGCTGTACAGCGGGCTCTTGTTGTAGCGCGTGATCGCGTAGAAATTCTCGAACGTGAGCCAGGTCTCGCGGCCGTCGGCGCCGTCGAGCACGATCAGCGTCGCCGGCGTCATCGGATCGAGCTTGGTCTTCGCGTGGTAGCCCCATTCGTCGAGCTGCTGCAGCGGGTAGGCCGGCTCGAGTCCGGCCGGCGTGATCGCGCGCGCATCGGCGGCGACATCGGCGCGCACCGCGACCGCGCCGTCTTTCTGCCAGCCGTGCGCGACGAAGTAGTTGGCGACGCTGGCGCAGATGTCCGGCAGCGAATTCCACAAATCCACTTTTCCGTCGCCGTCGTAGTCGCGCGCGAAGTTGGCGACGCTGCTCGGCATGAACTGGCCCCAGCCCATCGCGCCGGCGTACGAGCCCATCAACTGGTCGGTCGGGTAGGGCATCAGGCTTTCGTGCAGCAGGAACAGCTGCTTGAGTTCGCCGCGGAAAAATTCCTGGCGCGGCGGATAGGAGAACGCCAGCGTGCTCAGCGCGTCGAGCACGCGGTAGCGCCCGGTGATGCGCCCGTAGTTCGTCTCGACGCCGAGGATCGTCACGATGACCGCGGCGGGCACGCCGAACTCGTTCTCGATGCGCTTGAGCAGGGCCGCGTTGGCCTGCAGGAACGCAACGCCGTCGTCGATGCGCCGCTGGGTGACGAAGATCGGCCGGTAGTCCTTCCACGGCTTGGCTTCGGCCGGACGCGAGATCGCATCGATGATCGACTGCTGGTAGCGCGCCTTGGCCAGCGTGGCCAGCACGCTCTCGCGCTTCAGGTGGCTGTCACGAGCCAGTTCGTCGGCGAATTTCTGTTCGGCCGCGGCCAGCGCGGCCGGATCGGGAGCCGCACAGTTCGCAGCACTTGCAAGCGCGAGCAGCGTACCGGCACAAAAGGCGTGAAGACGGGAAAAAACAGGCATCGGCGACGCGGAATCAGGACTCTGTGCGGTGGCGGCTAGGGTAGCATGCTGAATGCCGCCGCAGCCGTGCGCGTGATCGCGTCGGCGTGACGGCAAATTGAAGCAAACGCATTCTTGGACGCGGATGTCGCGGATGAACGCGGATCTACGCGGATAAGAGAAGCGATTAATCAAGAGTCGGAGCTCGCGTGGCAGGTTAGGGGTCCGCAACCGATCACGGCTGCGCTTCTTGCCGCAGATAGCAACGTACTGGCCAGCTCTTGTACCTTGTATTCTTCCGCTCTCATCCGCGTTGATCCGCTTCGATCCGCGCAATCCGCGTTTAAAAAAAGGAGCCATCAGAGTTCCGAAGCCGTCACGCCGCAGACGGACCCACCGCGCAGGCGAGTACAACGACATCAGCGCGGCAGCAGCCGCCGATGGCTGTGGATCGACATCAGCACGCCGAAGCCGGCGAACAGCGACACGGCCGACGTTCCGCCATAGCTGATCAGCGGCAGCGGCACGCCGACCACGGGCAGCAGGCCGGTGATCATGCCGCCATTGACCATGACATAGACGAAGAACGCCATGCTGATCGAACCGGCGAGCAGGCGTGAATACGTGTCGCGCGCGTTGCTCGCGATCCACAGGCCGCGGCCGACGATAAAAATATACAACGTGAGCAGCAGCAGCACGCCGATCAGGCCCCATTCCTCGGAGAACACCGCGAACACGAAGTCGGTCGTGTGCTCGGGCAGGAACTCCAGCTGCGACTGCGTGCCGTGGTGCCAGCCCTTGCCGAACAGTCCGCCGGAGCCGACTGCGATCTCGGACTGGATGATGTGCCAGCCGTTGCCGAGCGGATCGGATTCGGGATCCATGAACATGCGCAGGCGGTTGCGCTGGTACTCGTGCATGAAGTGCCAGGCCAGCGGCGCGACCGCGCCGAGCGCGGCAAGCGCCAGCCCGATGCGCCACCAGGCCAGGCCGGCGAGGAACACCGCGAACACGCCGCTGGCGGCCACCAGCAGCGCGGTGCCCAGGTCCGGCTCCTTGGCGATCAGCAGCGCGGGCGCGCCGATCAGCAAGGCGAGCGAGGCCAGCGCGGTCAGGCGCGGCGGCAGTTCGCGCGCATGCAGGTACCAGGCAGCCATCATCGGCAACGTCAGCTTTACCAGCTCCGATGGCTGGAAACGCATGATCCTCAGGTCCAGCCAGCGATGCGCGCCACGGCCTTCGCCGAGCACTTCGACGACGATCAGCAAAACCAGGCTGGCGATGTACAGCCACGGCGTCCAGTTGCGCAATACCGTCGGCGGCACGCGCGCGATCAGCAGCATCAACGCGCCGCCGAGCACGAAACGCGCTCCCTGGTTGAACACCAGGTGGCGGTCCAGGTTGCTCGCGCTGTACAGCGTCGTCAGCCCGATGGTCGCCAGCAGCAGCAGCGCGCCGAGCAGCGGCAGGTCGAGCGCGGGGCGCTGCAACGCGCGCAGCACGCGCTGGCGCAGGCGCAGCAGGAAAGGTTCGATCGCGCCGAGTTCGATCATGGCGGCGTAGCCGCGAGCTGCGGATCGTCGAAGAGCAGCCAGGTAT
>DATIEJ010000324.1:0-2946 GCA_035455825.1 Rhodanobacteraceae bacterium
GCTGACCGTGCGGGCGCGCGACGCCAGCGGCGCGATCCAGACGCGCTTCTGCGCGCCGATCGGCCACGTCCAGGTGCACGGCGATTACGTCGAGAGCTGGCAACCGTGCGCGATGGATCCCGCCGCGCTCGCGCGCTCGCAGGAGATCGCGAAGAAAGTCACCGATGATCTCGGCGGACAGGGCATCTTCGGCGTCGAACTGTTCGTCAAGGGCGAGCAAGTCTGGTTCAGCGAGGTCAGCCCGCGCCCGCACGACACCGGCCTGGTCACGCTGATCACGCAATGGCAGAGCGAATTCGAGCTGCACGCGCGCGCGATACTCGGCCTGCCGGTAGACACGTCGCTGAAAAGCCCCGGCGCGTCGGCCGTGATCTACGGCGGCGTCGACGGCAAGCCGCTGGTGTTCGATGGCGTCGCCGACGCCCTGGCCGTGCCGAACACCGACGTTCGTCTGTTCGGCAAGCCCGAGAGTTTTTTGAAGCGGCGCATGGGCGTGGCACTCGCGCACGACACGGACGTCGAAGTGGCGCGGAAGAACGCGAAGCTCGCCGCGAGCAAGGTCAAGCCGCGAATTGGCTAAGCGGCGGGCGGGACGAAGTTGCCGCTCAATCGCGAAGTCCGGGTCGACACACGGCCTGCTCGCAGCGCCCTTCGTTCCGAAGGGCGCCGCCTTTCCCGTGTTACCGGCCTTGCTTGTTACTGCTTGTCGTACGTGGCGCTGCTGCTGATCTTCTTGCCTGCCGGATTGGTTCCGCTCAGCGTGATCGTCCGGCTCTTGCCGTCGGCAGACAGGACGATGCGGCCCGTGAACAGGATCTTCCCGCTCTTCTTCACATCCAGTTCCATCGTGCGATCGTCGATCTTCCGGTAGGCACGCGCGTCCTGGGTCGCATCACCGGTCACCGGATAATCCTTGCCGTCGAACTTGCCTGTCCACTCGTTGTGCGTAGGCTTGCCGTCGCCGGACACGCCATCGACCGTGACTTTGACGTCCGCGCCCGCGGCTGCGTACACGACGGTAGTGTTCTTCGGTGCCCCCGCGGGGATGGTCGACTTCGCCTCATTCAACTTCCACGTGCCCATGTTGGCATCGGCGGCCAGGCATGCCGACGTGGCGAACAAGCCGAGTAGCGCAGTCAATACGATGGTTCTTGTGTTCATATCCCCTCCTGATTGAGAAACAGGGTCCGCCAATGGCGAACCTTGCGCCGGGTGGCGCGTGCAGCAAAATACCTGTACGTGACCAGAGCCGTCCTGTCTGTTCGGTGGCGCACCAGCCCGCGCATCGCGACGCGAAAACGGATCAACAGGCTCAGAATTTCGCGAAATAGACGTCGCCGGTCCCGGCCTTCGATTCGCCTTCGGCCCAGATCGCGTAGAAGTTCCCGGTTTGATCGGTTACGGTCTCCGTGTAGTCGCCGTAAGGATGATCGAAACCGGCGGCAGTCTGGTAGTTGCGATAGGGCGTTGGCTGCGTCATCGCGCTTTCGGCGCCCCAGCTGACACCACCATTCGTGCTGCTGCGCTCATACACGTTCCACGTTCCGCATTGACCCGTGGTGACCGAACTCTGGCACGTGTAGTTGCCGCCGAACGAAGCGCGGTTATCCATCCAGATCACCTTCACCGCCGATGCGGTCGCTGCTATCGACGGGAAGCCATGCCACACGCCGGCGGGCGCGAGCGAGACCTCCGAACCGTTCGGCCACGACGATGCATTGAACGGAATGTTCCAGGTCGCGCCGAGCGTATCGGAATACTTGCTGTAGATGCGCTCGGGCGCGCCCGCGGCGCCCGCACCGGCGTTGTAGATCACGATGACGCGGTCGTTCGCCGGCGGCGTCCTGGGCTGCACGGCAATCTGGATCGAACCGCCCCAGTAGTCCCATCCCGCGCCGGTGACCTGCGGGCCTCCGGCACTGCGGTCGAGCGTGGTCACGGCGTAGGTGGAAAACAGGTTGCTCGAACTTTGCACGTAGAACGTGCTTTGGCCAGTGCCGTTGTTCGTCGTTCCGACCCACGAGAAGTAGGCATGGCCTTGCGTGTCGAGGATTCCGCCGGTCGCGAGTGCCACGCCGTTCGGCGCGATGTTGACCTGCTTGGCGCTGAAGCTTGCGCCGCCGTTCGTGCTGACGCTGACGTTCTGCTTGCCGCCGTTCTCGAACGCGACCATCACGTGGTTCTGGCTGTCGACGAGCACGATGTCCTTGTCGCCGCGGCCGCCGTTCGTGACATCGACGGGCGGACTCCAGGTCACGCCGAAATCGTCGGAATAGATCACTTCGATCGGCGTGTACTGGGTATTGCCGTCCATGTAGCCGGCGTAGATGCGGTGGTTCGCGCCGAGCGCCAGCTGTGCGTCGACATTGTTGCCCTGGACCGGGCAGCGTGGAATCGTGACCGGGCCCCAGGTGGCACCGCCGTCGCTCGACGACTGGAAGTACATGTACGAACTCGTCGTGTGCTTGCCGGCGCCCTTGAACGGCATGCAGGTCGCGCCCGACGAATCCTTGAGAGACGTGGCCAGGTAGTGCGGCCAGAACGCGTAGACGTGGCTGCCGTCGACGAGGATCGCCGGCTCCCAGTCTTCGCCGGTACCGTCACCGAGGCGGTGGGATGCAATCGCGGCTTGTGCAGTCGCGGGCAGAGCGGAAGAGAGCAGCGACACGACAACGACCCAAAGAGGCAGTTTCATGATCGATCTCCTTGCTGGCGCGAGGACTATATCAGCAGGAATGCGCCTGCCAATGAAAGTGTGCGCGTTGCGAACACCGTCCTGCTCAGGTCGGCAGCGCTCTGCCTCCGACCTGTGCGCAGGGCGCCTTCTGCACAAGGCGCGCAGGCGCTCTGCAATATGCCGGCGGCATTGCACGTCCCGGGTCGGCAAATGCCCCGGTAGCGCGCCCCCCAACCGCGTTACGGCGCGACCAGGGCGTCGTACGAATC
>DATIEJ010000325.1:0-6643 GCA_035455825.1 Rhodanobacteraceae bacterium
CTTGGCCGCAATCGCAAATCCGAATCAGTGCGTCGCCTGAGCCGTGTCGGGTTGCCGCTGGCCCCCCGCCTGCGGCAGCGTCACCTTGAACTCGATCTTCGCGAGCTGTTCCGACGCCTTGCCGAGTTTGCGCAGGAACGGCAGCCAGCGCGGGTCGGCGTGGATGTTGTCGAACAGATTTTCCGTCACGATCTCGGGCAAGCCCGGGTCGCCGTACTCTACCGCCTTGCCGAGCCACTCGAAGGCCTTGTCCGCCTCGCCCCGGAAGGCATAGACATAGGCGATGTTGTAGGGCGAATCTTTCTCCCACTTCGCGATCAGCGCGGTGAGCGCGGCGTCCGATTCGGCTTTGCGCCCCAACGCGTGGTACGCCATCGGCAGGCCGATCATCTTGAACACCTCGCTCGTCTCCTGTTCGATCTCTGCGAGCGCGCCTTGCGCATCACCCCTCAGCATCAGCGCGACGCAGATCTGATAATGCACGCCGAACCGACCCGGCGCGAGGCTCAGCGCGGTGCGGAATGACGCGATCGCCGGGTCTATCTGTCCGGCCATGCGCTGGTAATAGCCCAGGTTGAAGATCGCGTTCAGGTTCAACGGGTCGCGGCGGACGACGACGGTATTGAGCGCCAGTGCCTCATCGAGGCGGCCGAGAACCGCAAGCAGCGTAGCGCTGTTGCGCAGTACGTCCGGATCCGACGGGTCGAGCGCAAGCGCGCGCTCGAAATGTTGTGCCCCGCCAGCGAGATCGTCGCCCGACGCCGCGATCCAGCCGAGCCTGGCATGTGCCAGTGCGTACTCAGGATCGATTTCAACCGCGTTCTTCGCCGCCTCGCTGGCCTGGGCGTAACCTGCCTTGCTGGATAGCAAACCCTGGTCCGCCTCGTGGTAGAAGTTCTCAGCGAGCGCGGCCCACGCGGGAGCGTAACGCGGGTCGATCGCCAGCACCTTGCGCAACAGTGCGTCGGACTGTTTGTACGCTTCGGCAGTGCTCAGCCGACCGAGCTGCAAGGCCTGCAGGTACGACGCGTAGGCCTCCGGGTCGGTTGTACGGACCTTCGGCGCTGCGCCAAGCAGCGTGACCTTGAGCTGCTTGACCACATCCGCCGCGATCTCGTCCTGGACCGCGAAGATGTCGTCGAGCCTGCGGTCGTAGGTCTGCGACCACAGGTGCGTGTCGGTGCCGGCCTTGATCAACTGTGCCGTGATCCGCACCGAGTTGCCGGACTTGCGCACCGAACCTTCGAGCACGTGCGCCACGTGCAACGTCCGCGCGATCTCGGGGATGCTGGTTTGCTTGCCCTTGTACGAGAACGACGACGTGCGTGCCGTCACCTGCAACTGCGGAATCTTCGCGAGCAAATTCAGAAGTTCCTCGGAGATGCCGTCGGAGAAATACTCCTGCTCCTTGTCGCTGCTCATGTTCACGAACGGCAACACCGCGATCGAATGTTCGGCGACCGGAATCGCCGATTCCTCGTTCACGCCGTGGTGCAATACAAAGCGATCGGTCAGCAGCAGAACGACAGCCACTGCGAGTACACCGATGATCGCGAAGTCGAGCTTGCGGCCGGTGTAATGCGTGATCGATTCGCCCGGTACGACATCGCGTTCGAGCTTGAGGCCTTCCGGCGTAAATTCGTAAAACCAGGCGAAGGCGATCCAGAACGGAAAGCCGATTGACGCGGCGACCAGGAACCAGCGTGCGGTCCACTCGGGCGCGCCGACTACCGGCGTGAGCTGCGCGATGCCCTGCGTCAGCGCCCAGACGGCGCCGATGTAGAGCACCGCGGCGCGGAACACATTGCGGCGCCGCAGTTCGGCGAACAGGCTGCGCTTCATCCTCGACGCACTCCCTGGGCCGGATGCAATCCGGCCGAGGAGAGTCTCAGCGATTAACCAGCTGCGCGCAAGCGAATATGCGCGGATGCGCAATCAATGCCGAACCGCGGCCAGCCGGTCCTCACTGGATCGAAGCGAGCGTCAGGTAACTGCTGATGTCGGTAATGAGATTCTGGATCCATGCCATGTAGTTCTTGTGGATCAACTTCTCGCCGTCCTTCTTCACCTCGTATTTCAGGCCCGTGCTGGTGATGTAACTGACCTGCACCTGCTTGTTGTCGTAAGTGATGCCGATGCGCGATGTGAATTCGCGCCGGTCGTAGCTCGCGGTGATCTTGCCGGGCTCGTCGCTGACGATCAGCCATTCGCGCTTCACGAGCGCCTGCTTGACCGACTTTTCGACTTGCGCCAGGTCCAGCTTCGGCGAAACCGCAATTGGCGGCGGATCGACGAGCGGCGCCTGGCGGAAGGCCATCAGCAGCAACAGCAGTGGCAACAACAGCAGTACGGATTTCGGTCGCGCTTGCAGCATGGTCAACTCCCTGTGACTGGCGACCGGAACGGCCCGGCCGACGCGGATGGTAGCAGTACGCCGCGGCCGTTTGCGCGGGCGTTCGCCGCGCCCCGGTTTCCCGGTATCAACTCGTCTGGCCAGACGTTTCGATGCGGGCCGCAGGATCAGCGTTCGCGGCGATCGCTGCTTCAGGCGCGTGCGCAGGATTCCAGATGTCGTACCAGTTGAACCAGTTGCAGGGGTCCTGCCGCACGTGGTGCTCGATTCGCGCCACGTAGCGCTGCACGATGCAGCGCAGCTCCGCGGCCGCGCCGCGTCGCGGCAATGCGAGCCCCTCGCTGAAACTCTCGAAATACAGGTCGTATCGGTTGCCGCCGCGATACATGCCGAAGCACAGAACGATCGGCACCCGCAGGACGCTGCCGAGCCGGAACGGCGCGACCGGAAACGCGGCCGGCGCACCGAGGAGATCGACCACGGCCGTCGTCTCGTGCGGACGTGCGCGATCGGCGAGCATCGCGACGACCTGGCCCTTGTCGAGCGCTTCGCCGAGCGCGAGCAGGACGTCCATCGGATCGCCCGACGCGTCGATGACCATGCGTCCGACCTGGGGGTTGAGCGCCTCGAGCAGTTGCGTCATCGCCGGTGTCTGCTGCCGGTCGAGCACGACGCAAAGGCTCGCGTCGCGCCGCTCTGCCGCGGCGACGCGCAGCACCTCGAAGCTGCCGACGTGCGACCCGAGCAGCAGGACGCCCCTGTCGGGGCGAATGCGCGAAATCAGTTCGTCGATGCCGTGGATGCGCACGTCGAATCGCGAGAAATCGCCGGCCAGCAGGAAGACCCGATCCAGGATCGTCGAGGCGAAGCGATGGATATGGCGCATGACTTCGATGGCGCTCGCGGGCCGGCCGAACACGCGCGCAAGAAACGCGTAGGAGGCGCGCCGCTCGAACGGCCGGCGGAAGTAGAAGTACAACGTAATCGGATAGAGCAGCGAGCGCGCGGCCGGCCTGCCCAGCTTCAAGCCGATCGTGCGGATCAGCCAGATCGCGAACCGGCCGCCGCCTTCCTTGCGCTTTGTCGGGTATGGACCCATATCAGACCTTCGGCGCTGCGCGCATTGATGCCACCTGTTCCCCGGGTTGCGAGGCCGCACCCGCGCGGCTCTGGTACAATTCGCGCCCTCTCGCGCCGCCCGGCGCTCTCCAAATTCCTGCTTTTCACGGAGCTTACATGTCCGCACCCATCCTCAAGGCGCTCGGCCTGACCGACGTCGAGTCCGGCACCTATCTCGGCAACGGCGAGTGGTCGAAGACCACCGGCGCCAGCACCATCGACGTCATCAATCCGAGCACGCACGAAATCATCGGCCGCGTGCATGCCAGTTCGGCCGCGGACTATGACACGATCGTCCAGCGTGCGCAGGAGGCGTTCAAGGTCTGGCGCACAACGCCGGCGCCGCGCCGCGGCGAAGCCGTGCGCCTGTGCGGCGAAGCATTGCGCAAGCACAAGGACGCCCTCGGCTCGCTGGTCGCTCTGGAGATGGGCAAGATCAAGCCCGAAGGCGACGGCGAAGTGCAGGAGATGATCGACATCGCCGACTTCGCCCTGGGCCAGAGCCGCATGCTGTACGGCCTGTCGATGCATTCGGAGCGTCCGGGTCACCGCATGTACGAGCAGTGGCATCCGCTCGGTGTCATCGGCATCATCTCGGCGTTCAATTTCCCGGTTGCCGTATGGGCGTGGAACGCGTTCATCGCCGCGGTCTGCGGCGACATTTCCATCTGGAAGCCGTCGCCGAAGACGCCGCTGTCGGCGATCGCGTCGATGAAGATCTGCAACGAGGCGTTGAAGGCCGCTGGCTTCCCGGACCTGTTCTTCCTGTTCAACGACGCCGGCTCGGAGCTGGCCGAGCGCATGGTCGGCGACCACCGCATTCCGCTGATCAGCTTCACCGGCTCGACCAGGGTCGGCCGCCATGTCGGCGAGCGCGTTGCGAAGCGCCTCGGGCGCAGCCTGCTCGAACTGGGCGGCAACAACGCGATCATCGTCGACCAGACCGCCGACCTGAAGCTGGCGATCCCGGCAATCGTATTCGGCGCCGTCGGCACGGCCGGCCAGCGCTGCACGACGACCCGGCGCCTGTTTGTCCACGAATCCATTTTTGACAATGTGGTCAACACGCTGGTCGGCGCCTACAAGCAGGTCGAGAAGAAGATCGGGGATCCGACCTTGCCGACGACGCTGATGGGTCCCCTGAACAGCCCGGTCGCCGTGCAGCACTTCAGCGACGCGATCGAAAAAGCCAAGTCGCTCGGTGGCAAGGTGTTGACCGGCGGCAGCGCACTGACCGATCGCCCCGGCAACTTCGTCCTGCCGACGATCATCGCCGGCCTGAAAGACACCGATGAAGTCGTGCAGAGCGAAACCTTCGCGCCGATTCTCTACGTCATGCCGTACAAGACGATCGACGAGGCGCTGGCGATGCACAACGCCGTGCCGCAGGGCCTGTCGTCGTCGATCTTCACGAGCAACGTCCGCGCGGCCGAGGCGTTCCTGTCGAGCGCCGGCTCCGATTGCGGCATCGCCAACGTCAACATCGGCACGAGCGGCGCCGAGATTGGCGGCGCATTCGGCGGCGAGAAGGAAACCGGCGGCGGCCGCGAGTCCGGCTCGGATGCGTGGAAGGCCTACATGCGCCGGCAGACGAACACGATCAATTATTCCGACGCGCTGCCGCTCGCGCAGGGAATCAAGTTTGAGTTCTAGGCGCTTGAACCGAAAAAGTGGCGTCAACCGAAGAAGTGGCGTCAACCGAAAAAAGCCGCGTCATTCCCGCGAAAGCGGGAATCCATTTTGATCTCGCATGCGTGCAGTTCGGAAAGAGCGACATGGATGACCAGCTCCGCTGTTGAGAGCCCCGCTTTCGCGGGAATGACGTCGGTAGTTGAGATGTGGCGACGTTTCCTGCCGTAAGCTGAAAGCTGATGACTGAGAGTTGGAGAACGATGTGAACTCGCCTGCTCGAAAAACCAGCACCACGGCAATCGTCAGCCTCGTGTTCGGCATCATCTGCTGGGTCGCGATTCCTTTCATCGGCGCGATCGTCGCGATCGTCTGCGGTCACGTCGCGCGCACCGAGATTCGCAACGCGCCGCCGGGCAGCATCGAAGGCGACGGCATGGCTATCGCGGGGCTGATCCTCGGCTATCTGCACCTGGCCGTGATCGCGATGTTCCTGCTGCTGGTGTTCACGGTTCTTGGCGGCCTTGCGTTCTTTGCACATTTCTTCCACTGAAGCCGGCAGCACTTGTACGCGCTAGCCCGCCCGTTCCTGTTCTGCCTCGACGCCGAGCGCGCGCACGACCTTGGGCTCGTGTCGATGGAGGCTGCGTATCGGACCGGCCTGAATCAGCTTCTCGCCGCCCCGCCGTCGCCGCTGCCGACGAACGTATTCGGCATCGACTTTCCGAATCCGGTCGGCCTGGCCGCCGGCCTCGACAAGAACGGTGCGCACGTCGACGCCCTCGCGGCGCTCGGCTTCGGCTTCATCGAAGTCGGCACGACGACACCGCGCGCGCAGCCCGGCAATCCGAAGCCGCGCATGTGGCGGCTGCCCGAGCACGAAGCCGTCATCAACCGCCTCGGCTTCAACAACGGTGGCGTCGATGCGCTCGCGCGCAATGTGGAAAAGGCACGCTTCGACGGCGTGCTCGGCATCAACATCGGCAAGAACAAGGACACGCCGAACGAACGCGCCGTCGACGACTACCTGATCTGCCTCGAACGCGTCTACGCGCGCGCCAGCTATATCACGGTCAATATTTCCTCGCCGAACACGCAAGGCTTGCGCGACTTGCAGGAGGAAGAGACGTTGAAGCGTTTCATCGCGACCCTGCGCGATGCGCAGGAGCGCCTTGCCGCGAAACATGGCGCGCGCAAGCCGATGCTGGTCAAGATTGCGCCGGATCTCGGCGAAGCCGAACTCGATGCCATTGCCGAAGTGGCGTTGACCCAGCGCGTCGATGGCCTGATCTGCACGAACACGACGATCGATCGCAACGTGATTGCCGGCGCGCCGTATGCAGAAGAGACTGGAGGTTTATCTGGTAAACCTCTGTTTAAAAAGGCGACTATGGTTTTGAAAGGCCTCGCGAACCGGGTCAACGGTCAAGTCCCTCTGATCGGCGTAGGCGGCATTACGCGTGGCCAAGATGCGGCCGCGAAGATCGCCGCCGGCGCCAGGCTCGTGCAGTTTTACACCGGCATGGTCTACCGCGGCCCGAG